>JBMSYB010000036.1:0-20545 GCA_049426285.1 Burkholderiaceae bacterium | reverse complement strand
GATTCACTCGCGAAATCGGCCAGGCGCGACCGTTCTCCGCGCTGCAGGGTAACATGCCCACCGTGGCCCCATCCCTTAAACCGGTCAACGGTATAGGTAAGGCCGGAAGATCCTTCGGTAAGGTAGGGCGAGTCGATCTGGGCAATGTTGCCCATGCAGACTACCTTGGTACCGGGTCCGGCGCGTGTGATCAGGGCCTTCATTTGCTTGGGCGTTAGGTTTTGCGCCTCGTCGATAATCAGGTACTTGTTCACAAAGGTGCGGCCCCGCATAAAGTTCATCGACTTTATCTTGATGCGGCTGCGAATCAAGTCGGTTGCGGCCGATCGGCCCCAGTCGCCGCCAGAGTCCATGCCGCGGTTGAGCACCTCAAGGTTGTCTTCAAAGGCGCCCATCCAGGGCTGCATTTTTTCTTCTTCGGTACCCGGAAGAAAGCCGATATCTTCGCCAATCGGCACCGTGGCCCGGGTGACGATAATCTCGTTATAAACCTTGGTCTCAAGGGTCTGGGCAAGCCCCGCGGCCAGCGCCAGCAGGGTCTTTCCGGTACCGGCCTGACCCAGTAGGGTGACAAAGTCGATCTCGGGGTTCATTAACAGGCTCAGGGCAAAGTTTTGTTCGCGGTTACGGGCCACGATGCCCCATACGGCATTTTTGGCATGGCTGAAGTCGCGAATAACCCGCAGCACAGCCGTCTGCCCCTTTACCTCTTGCACGATGGCATGCAGGGGGGGCTGGTTTTCATCAAAGACAAACTGATTGATATGAAAGCTGGCGCACAAGGGGCCTGAGACGCGGTAGTAGCTGGTGCCTGACTGCTGCCATGACTCCATGTTTCTGCTATGCGTCTCCCAGAAGTCGGCTGGTAGCGGCATGCTGCCGGTGTAGAGCAGATCGGCGTCATCGATCACCTGATCATTAAAGTAGTCTTCGGCCGGCAGCCCAAGGGTATGGGCCTTAATGCGGATATTGATGTCTTTGGAGACCAGCACCACGTCCTTGTCGGGGTGTTTTTCGGAAAGCGCCTTGACCACCCCCAGAATCTGGTTGTCTGCCTTGCCTGTGGCCAGCCCCTCGATGGGGGTGATGGGTAGCGCCTCGGTCTGAAAAAAGAGTCTGCCAGTAGCGTCGCTATGGCCCAGGGCCGATAGAGCAATACCCTCGTGCAAGGATTTACGCCGGTCTTCGGGAAGCGCTTCGATTAAGGCATCGAGGCTACGCGACACCTGCCGCACATGGCGGGCTACCTCGGAGACACCCTTTTTGTGACCATCAAGTTCTTCTAAGGTCATCATGGGCAGAAAGACGTCATGCTCTTGAAACCGAAACAGGCTGCTCGGGTCGTGCATGAGCACGTTGGTATCGAGAACAAAGAACTTCTTTGGCCCGTTATGTTGCGCGATGGACCGCAGGGGCTTGGCCAATCGCAGAGGCGTTGCCTGTGCGACTGGGCTGGGCTTGCCTGCGTGGGGTATGCGGTGAACGTGTGGGGCTGGGGTGCGAGCGGCAGGGTTTATAGCCCCGAGCGGCTCGACACTGGGCAGCCCCGCAGCAACTGGCGCGACAAACTCTTCAGGGTCTATGGCTTTTTTGCTGGGCTTCTTCTGGGTGGACTTGGCAAGGACGGCGTCATCAGGCTGCAGGAAGGTGGCGGGTTTACTGGGGGCCTTTGGCAGCGGCATGCACAGTCCTTTCGTTGAACGGTGAGAGATGTTTAATTCTAAACAGTATCTATAAAAACAGCCTGCTAAGACCGTAGCGCCTGGGCCTTCTCAAGCACCTCCTGGGCATGGCCTGGCACCTTGACGCCACGCCAGGCATGCCGCAACACGCCCTTGGAATCAAACAAAAAGGTGCTGCGCTCAATACCCTGCACCATCTTGCCGTACATGTTCTTGGTCTTAATGACCCCGAAAGCCTTGCACAGTGTTTCATCGGTATCCGATGCCAGGTTGATCGACAGCGCATGCTTGGAGCAAAACTTGTTGTGCGAGGCCAGGCTGTCGCGAGATATACCCAGTATCTGGGTTCCCGCTGCGAGAAAGTCTTGGTGCAGCCGGGTGAAGTCTATGCCTTCCACCGTGCAGCCCGGGGTGTCGTCTTTCGGGTAAAAGTAGACCACCAGGGGCTGGCCAAGATAGGCATGTAGTGTGGTGCTACCCAGGGCGGTGGCAATCGGCAGGTCTGGGATAGGGTCTCCCAGGGCTAGGCCAGAAGAGGCAGACGGGCTATCAGCAGTGTTCATGGAGCAATCTCCGAGTGTGGTTGGGCTTGAACAAGAACAGCAGCAAGAACTCGGCGGCCTTCGGCCGCAAGCAGGTTAAAAGTGCGACAGGCGGCAGGCGTAGACATTACTTCCAAGCCTCTCGGTATGCCCTGCGTTAGGCTGCCAGACTGCAGCCGGTGCATGGTCTCGCGAGGCAGAAATACCTGACGCCTTCCCGTTCCGATAATAAGAACCTCTGCTGTGGAGGCAATAACGGGGGCTAGGTCTTCGGGTGATATTTCGGTTGCCAGACTCGGGGCCCAGGGCAGGGGGCCAGTGTCTGACTGCACAACCACCGACTGGGTCCATATCTGCCGGTTGATTTCGATGTGCGAATCGCCATAGCCTGTAAAGGTATAGGCGGCAACGAGAGGGTCGGGCAGGAGTTTTGATCCCATGAATCCTCAATCTAGCAGGTTTTCTTTGGTTTTTTGTTGCTAAGCCGCTGGGGTAAAGTAAGCGTTTTTCCTAATCTAGGTATCTATGAAGCCGTTTCCGAGAATCCAACGCCTCCCGCCTTATGTCTTCAATATTACGGCGGAGCTGAAAATGGCCGCCCGCAGGCGAGGTGAAGACATTATTGATATGAGCATGGGTAACCCCGATGGGCCGACCCCCCCGCATATCGTTGAAAAACTGGTGGAGGTCGCCGAGAAGGAACATACCCATGGGTATTCGGTGTCGAAGGGCATTCCACGTCTGCGCAAGGCCATTGCCACCTGGTACCAAAACCGCTACGGGGTCACGCTCGATCCCGATACTGAGGCGATTGCCACGATTGGGTCAAAGGAGGGCCTGGCCCATCTTATGCTGGCTACGCTTGATCGTGGCGATACGGTGCTGGTTCCCAACCCCTCTTACCCGATTCATATTTATGGGGCGATTATCGCGGGTGCGGATATACGGTCGGTCCGCATGACCTCCGATGTCGACTTCTTCGAGGAGTTAGAGCGCGCGATTCGCGAATCAATTCCCAAGCCCAAGATGATGATCCTGGGATTTCCCAGCAACCCCACGGCCCAGTGTGTTGACCTGCGGTTTTTTGAGCGTGTGGTAGCTCTGGCCAAGGAGCATGACATCTTGGTGGTGCACGATCTGGCCTATGCAGACATTACCTTTGATGGCTACCGGGCGCCCTCGATTATGGAGGTTCCCGGTGCCCGCGATGTGGCCGTGGAGTTCTTTACGCTGTCGAAGTCTTACAACATGGCGGGCTGGCGGGTTGGGTTTATGGTGGGAAATGCCGAACTGGTGAGCGCCTTGGCGCGCATAAAGAGCTACCACGACTACGGCACTTTTACCCCCATTCAGGTGGCCTCTGTTATCGCCCTGGAGGGCCCGCAGGAATGCGTGGAAGAGGTGCGACTGCAGTACCAGCGCCGGCGCGATGTCTTGGCCAAGGGCTTGATCGAGGCAGGCTGGCCGATTGAGGTGCCCAAGGCCTCGATGTACATCTGGGCCAAGATTCCCGAGGCTTATGCGGCCATGGGCTCTTTAGAGTTTGCAAAAAAACTGCTGCTTGAGGCCAAGGTGGCGGTGTCACCCGGTATTGGCTTTGGCGAATACGGCGATGGTCATGTCCGGTTTGCGCTCATCGAAAACGAGCACCGCTCGCGTCAGGCGGTTCGCGGCATCAAAGAGATGTTTCGCAAGGACGGACTGATTCGGCTGCCCACTGAGTCTGCTGCGGGGCCGGGTGCGGGCGAGGGGGCAGCTGCTATGCCCATGGCGGCTGCGCGGGGTGGATCATGACCGCCGCGCCTTTGCAGGTAGGCCTTGCCGGCCTAGGCACGGTGGGTGGTGGCACGTATACGGTGCTCGCGCGTAACGCCGAAGAGATTCGTCGTCGGGCGGGGCGCGCCATTGAGATTGTGGCTGTGGCAGACCTCGACCAGGAAAAAGCCAAGGCCATGACACAAGGCCGATGCCCGATATTTGCGGACGCACGCGACATGCTGGCGAGAACCGACCTTGATGTGGTGGTGGAGCTGATCGGTGGCTACGGGTTTGCCAAAGACTTTGTGATGGCCGCGATTGCCCAGGGCCGCCATGTGGTTACAGCCAATAAGGCCTTGCTGGCCGTGCATGGCCGCGAGATCTTTCCGGCGGCGCAGGCCAAGGGGGTATCGATTGGCTTTGAGGCGGCGGTGGCCGGTGGTATTCCCATAATCAAGGCCTTGCGTGAGGGGCTTACTGCCAATCGCATTGAATGGGTAGCAGGCATTATCAACGGCACAACCAATTTCATTCTGAGTGAGATGCGCGATAAGGGCCTCTCCTTTGACGCAGTTCTGAAAGAGGCGCAGCGGCTTGGCTATGCCGAGGCCGACCCCACCTTCGATATTGAAGGGGTGGATGCGGCCCACAAGATTACGCTGATGTCGGCCATTGCCTTTGGCATGCCGGTTAAGTTTGACCAGGCCCATATCGAGGGCATCACCAAGCTGCAGAGCATCGATATTCGGTACGCCGAGCAGCTGGGCTACCGTATTAAGCTCTTGGGGATTACCAAGCGGCAGGCCCATGGGGTGGAGCTGCGCGTGCATCCCACGCTCATTCCCGCAAAGCGGCTGATTGCCAATGTGGAAGGCGCCATGAATGCGGTGCTGGTTAAGGGCGATGCGGTGGGCCACACGCTCTATTACGGCAAGGGCGCGGGCGCGGAGCCCACTGCCAGCGCGGTGATTGCCGATCTCGTCGACCTGGCCCGGGCGCTGCATGCGCCGTTTGAAGACCGGGTGCCTGCGCTTGCCTTTCAGCCCGATCAGATGCAAGACATGCCGGTGCTGCCCGTGGCGGAGACCCAAACCGGTTTTTATCTGCGGCTTCGAGTTAAAGACCAGTCGGGCGTGCTGGCCGACATTACTCGGGCCTTGGCCGACGGCGGCATTTCAATTGATGCCTTTATTCAGCGGGAGCCCGCCGAGGGCGAAGACGAGACCGATGTCATTCTGCTTACCCACACCTGTCTGGAGCGTGAGATGCGGCTGGCGATTGCCAAGATCGTGCAGCTCTCGACTGTGGTGGGCGAGCCCGTTACCCTGCGGGTAGAGAGCTTCGCGTGAGCCTGAAGTACGTCTCTACCCGCAGCGACACGCATCTGGGCGGGTTTCAAGAGGTCTTGCTTGAGGGGCTGGCCCCAGATGGTGGTCTTGCGGTGCCAGAGGCCGTACCGCATTGGTCTTCGGAGACGATTCGTGGGCTCTCCGGGCTTGCCTATCCAGAGCTCGCGACAAGAGTCGTGCATGCCTTTGCCGATGACTTTGCGCCCGATACCTTGTTGCGCCTTGCGCGGGGGGCCTATACAGAAGAAAAATTTGGTTCAAAAGATATTGCGCCGGTAACGCCCTTGGGGGAAGAGTCGGGTAGCCCTCTGGCCCTGCTAGAGCTCTCCAACGGGCCGACGCTGGCTTTTAAAGACATGGCCATGCAGATGCTCGGCCAGCTCTTTGAATATGTGCTGACTACCCAGGGCAAGACACTGAATATTCTCGGGGCCACCTCGGGCGATACCGGCAGTGCGGCCGAATACGCCATGCGCGACAAGAAGGCAGTCGCGGTGTTTATGCTTTCCCCCCAAGGCCGCATGAGCGCCTTTCAGCGGGCGCAGATGTATTCCTTGCAAGAGCCCAATATTCATAACCTTACCGTGCCCGGCGCCTTTGACGACTGCCAGGATATGGTCAAGGCGGTATCGGCCGATCTCGACTTCAAGTCGCGCATGCGCATTGGTACGGTCAACTCGATTAACTGGGCCCGCATTACCGCGCAGGTGGTCTATTACTTTGCGGGCTATTTTCAGGCGGTGCGGGTCTTTGGGCTGCGGTTTGGCGACCCCGTGGATTTTGCGGTGCCCTCTGGCAATTTCGGTAATGTCTTATCGGGTCATGTGGCGCGGTCGATGGGCCTGCCTATTGGGCAGCTGGTGGTGGCCACCAATGAAAATAATGTGTTGGATGAGTTTTTTAAGACCGGCCGGTACCGGCCGCGGGGAACGGCCGAGACCTACCTCACCTCCAGCCCGTCGATGGATATCTCAAAGGCGTCTAACTTTGAACGTTACGTGTACGACCTGGTGGGCCGCGACCCCCAGCGGCTTGCAGCCCTCTGGCGTAGCCTGTCGGAGCAGGGAGAGTTTGTTCTGCCAGAGACCGAGCGCACTGCGGCGATTGCTGCAACCGGTATGGTTTCGGGCTGCAGCCGTCATGCCAACCGGCTCGCTACGATTCGCGATCTTGACCATCGTTACGGCCGGGTTATCGACCCGCACACCGCCGATGGCGTCTATGTTGGGCGTCAGTACCTGCGCAAGGGGGTGCCCATGCTCTGTCTGGAAACCGCGCTGCCGGCAAAGTTTGAAGAAACCATCTTAGAGGCGCTGGGCAGGCCTGCCCCCCGTCCAGCGGGGCTTGAGGCGCTTGAGGCGCTGCCCCAGCGGGTACAGGCCATCGACCATGATGTGGCAGCGCTCAAAGCCCTGATCGAGAAAGAGGCCCTGTGCGCGGTGGCGGCGTGAGGGCCAAGCCATGACCCCCTTGTCTGTGGCTGTTGATCAGCTGCTCACCAAGGCTGTTCCTGTAACAGAGACCGAGATCCTTTCGGTGGTCGAAGCCGCAGGCCGCGTGCTGGCAGCGCCTGTGGTCTCGGGCTGCAATGTGCCGGCCTTTGCCAACAGCCAGATGGATGGGTATGCGGCGCGCGCCCAAGATCTGGTGGCCAGCCAGACCTATGCCGTAAGCCAACGTATCGCGGCGGGACAGACCCCGATGCCCTTAGAGGCGGGTAGTCTGGCAAGAATATTCACCGGTGCGCCTATGCCCGATGGGGCCGATACCGTGGTGATGCAGGAAGACACCGAACTGGTAGACCTTGCCCAGGCGTCTAGAGCAGGGTCTGTTGGCGGGTCGAGTGGCGGTCTACCCTGGGTGCGGGTGCTGCGTGTGAGCGCGCCGGGGCAGTTTGTGCGTAGACCCGCTGCCGATCTGCGGATGGGACAGACTGTGCTTGCGGCGGGCCATCGTCTGCGCGCAGCAGATCTCGGGCTCTTATCATCGATAGGCTGCACAGAGATAACCGTGCTGCGCCGCCTGAGGGCTGCGGTGTTTTCCAGTGGTGATGAGCTGGTGGCGCCGGGGCAGCCGCTTTTGCCAGGCAAGATCTATGACAGTAACCGACCCATGATGATGGCGCTCTTGCGCGGGCTGGGGGTGCAAGTGACCGATATGGGCTGCCTGCCCGATCGACTTGACGCCACCAGGGCCGCCTTGGCGGCTGCCGCGGAGCGACACGATCTCTTGATGACCAGCGGCGGCGTATCGGTGGGCGAAGAAGACCACATGAAGGCTGCCGTGCAGGCCGAAGGAATACTCGACCTATGGAAGATTGCGATCAAGCCCGGCAAACCCTTTGCCCATGGGCGTATCGGACAGGCAGCCTTTGTCGGTCTGCCCGGCAACCCGGTGTCGAGCTGGGTGACCTTTGCGATGCTGGTGCAGCCCTTTATACGCAGGCTCAGTGGCGAGACGCGGACAGAGCCTCAGCGCTGCCTACTTCCGGCGGGCTTTGACTGGCCCAAGCCCGACAAGCGGGAGGAGTTTCTGCGCGGCGGTGTGAACGAGGCAGGCCAGGTAGTGCTGCACGACCGGCAAGACTCGCATATTCTGTCTTCGGTCTGTGAGTCGCAGGGGCTGGTGCGTATACCCCCCGGAGAGGCTGTGGCTGCGGGCCAGGCCGTATGGTTCTATCCGTTTCAAGGGCTTGTCTCGTGATGGAGAACATGGCAAATACCAGATCTGTACGGGTTAAGTTTTTTGCCTCGATTCGCGAATTCACCGGGGTGTCCGAGGATCTTATTCCCATCCCCGAACCCTGTACGGTGGCCGTCGTGCGGGCGGTGCTCGCAGCCCGCGGAGAAATCTGGGACCGGTGCCTGGGTCCCGCGGCGGTGGTACGGGCAGCGGTAAACCAACAAATCGTGCCTGATGACCATGCCGTAGCGGTCGGCGATGAGGTCGCGTTTTTTCCGCCGGTGACCGGGGGCTAGGTGGGCAGGCTATGACGACTGCCGAAGAGGCTAACGCGCCCCAACGGGTTCGAATTCAGACCGAAGACTTCGACCTTGGGGAAGAGCTGCGCGCGCTGCGCAGCCTGCCCTCGGGGGCCTTGAACCCCGCCATTGGGGCTGTCGCAAGCTTTGTGGGCCTGGTGCGTGACATGAATGAGGGCGATGCCGTTGCGGTGCTCGAGCTGGAACACTATCCGGGCATGACCGAAAAGACCATTGCTGCCATTCTTGATGAGGCCTGCAGCCGCTGGCCGCTACAGGCAATCCGTGTGATCCATCGGGTGGGCCCCTTGCGTCCAACCGACCAGATTGTCTGGGTGGGGGCGGCCAGTGCCCATCGCGAGGCAGCGCTGCAGGCCTGCGCCTTTGTGATGGACTTCTTGAAAACCCAGGCTCCTTTTTGGAAGAAAGAAGCCACCCCGCAGGGCCCCCGGTGGGTTGAGGCGCGGTCTTCGGATGACCTGGCAGCGGAGCGCTGGAAAAGGCCGTTGGCCCAGTAGCGGCGTTAGGCGCTGTCGCCCCGCAGAGATGGGTCTCACTTCGCATGTCCACCGACTTTGACTGCCTCGTAATTGGTGCCGGTGCGGTGGGGCTTGCGATTGCTCGGGGCTGCGCCCAGCAGGGGCTGGACACGCTCGTCATCGATTCGGCCCCTCGCACAGGCACGGGTACTAGTTCGCGCAATAGCGGGGTGATCCATGCGGGCCTCTACTATCCCGAAGGCTCGCGCAAGGCCGAATGGTGTGTGCGGGGTAGGGCGCTGCTCTATGAATACTGCGAGACCCATCAGGTGCCACATCGCCGCCTGGGTAAGCTCATCGTCGGCCAGGCAGAGGACGAACCCGCGTTGCAGACAATTGATGAGCGTGCGCGCAAGGCCGGCGTGACCGACCTGCAGTGGCTGACCCGCACCGCACTCGCGACCCGTGCACCAGCCCTGCATGCGGCCTGTGCCTTGTGGAGCCCATCGACCGGCATTGTGGATGCCCATGCGCTGATGTCGGCCTTTGAGGGCGACCTGCAGGATGCCGGCGGCGCAGTGGCGCTTTCAAGCCGATTTCTTGCAGCGCGTCAGCAGCCCGATGACACCTGGGAGATTTCGGTGGCGGTGGATTCCCGCATCGCCGGTGCAGCGGGCGCGGACGCGGGGTTCACTATGAGGTCGGTGGACGCCTCTATCATGGCCGTGACGGCACGTTGTCTGGTGAATGCTGCAGGCCTGGATGCCGATGCGGTAGCAGCACGCATTGAGGGGCGCAGGCCGATGTCAGTACCCCAAATGTATTTTGCCAAGGGCAGCTATGCCCGGTATTCGGGGAAGAGCCCGTTTTCGTGTCTGGTCTATCCTGCCCCGGTGCCTGGTGGGCTGGGCACGCACCTTACCTTGGATATGGGTGGGCAGGCCCAGTTTGGCCCCGATGTCGAATGGCTGGGCCCTGCCGATAGGGGCCGCGAACCAGGCACGACCCATGCGGCCATGCCCTATGCGGTGGCGCCCGAACGGCTTACTCAGTTTGTGCGGGATGTGCAGCGTTGGTGGCCCTCTTTGTCACCAAATGCGCTGCAGCCGGGCTATTCGGGTGTACGGCCTAAGCTCTCAGGGCCCGGTGCAGCCCCGGCGGATTTTCTCGTGCGCGGCCCGAACGAAGAAGGATGCCCTGGGCTCGTGCAACTCTTTGGCATAGAGTCGCCTGGGCTTACCGCGAGCCTAGCGATTGCCGAGCATGTGGTGGCCGTGGTGCGCGGCCATGGATAATCTGATTGTTTAGTCTGGCCCATGGGCGATGGCGCAGTCGACAGGAATTGCCTGAAGCGCAGTGGTAAGAATCTGCGGGTCGATGCCCACGAGAAACCCGCGCCGCCCGCCGTTGATATAGATCTTGGAAAGCGAAAGTACGCTGCGCTCGACATAAATTGGCATGGGTTTACGCAGGCCAAAGGGCGAGGTACCCCCCACCATATAGCCCGAGTGGCGCTGGGCCACGTCGGGCGTGCAGGGCTCAATTTTCTTCACACCAACTTGGCGGGCGAGGTTCTTGGTAGAGACCTTGCAGTCGCCGTGCATGAGCACCACGAGGCCCTTATGCTGGTCGTCTTGCATGACCAGGGTCTTGACCACATGGTGTTCGTCAACGCCTAACTGGCGGGAGGATTCAGCCGTGCCGCCGTGTTCCACATAGTCGTAGACATGTTCCGTGAAACTGACTTGATGGCGCTTGAGCCATTCGGTGGCAGGGGTAGCAGAGACGTGGGGCATGGCGTGAAGCTTAATGAAAATCGCGCGATGCGGTGGCCAGTTGCCCTAGGCTCTGGGCCAGCAGCGGGGTATGGTCTTCGAGCCGTAAGACCAGCAGGTGCATGACCTGCCCAGGGTCTTCGGGCGCAATATGGGCATCGCGCTGCCAGCGGCCATAGGCGGTAAGCAGCTGGGCATGGAGCGCCGCCTGGCGGTACTTGAGAAAGACATCGGGCCAGACAATGAGGTTGATGCTGCCGGTTTCGTCTTCCAAGGTAATAAAGACCGTGCCCTTTGCTGTGCCGGGGCGTTGGCGGTGGGTGACCAGGCCGCTGGCCCGTGCCAGCTGATGCTGGCTAAGGCTACGCAGATGGGCGGCGGTCTGGCTTTTAAATCGGGCGGTCAGCAGGGGCCGAATAAGAGACACGGGGTGCTGCCCGAGGGTAAGGCCTAGGCTTGCGTAGTCGGCCAGTAGGTCTTGGGCCGTGCTGGGTTTGGGAAGAAGGCCCTCTTGCAGCGCGGGCTCTTCAAAGGCGCTGTCGCGCAGCACATGGCGCAAGGGCTCATGGCCCGCGGCCTGCCAGCTGGCCTGGTGTCGGTCGCCCGCGAGGCCCGCGAGGGCACCCGCCGCTGCCAGGGCCTGCAGATCGGTACGGGGCAGTTCGGCCCGGCGGGCCAGGTCTTCTACCGAGGCGAATGGGCCGGTAGACGATCGCGCTGCTACCAGCCGCTGCATGCCTGCCTCAGAGAGCTGGGCCACCCGGTTAAGCCCAAGCCGTACGGGCCAGAGGGTCTGGGTGGGCGCTTGTGCAGGCTGATGATCAGACACGCCAGATACGCCAGCCACGCCAGCCACGCCATTGGGCTTCTCAAGTACGGTCTCTACCTCGCTTCTCTGCACACAGACCGGCAGTACGCTGACCCCGTGGTTTCGAGCATCGCGCACCAGCTGGGCGGGGGCATAAAAGCCCAGCGGCTGGGCATTGAGCAGGCCCGCCAGAAAGGCATCGGGATGGTGGCGTTTGATCCAGCAGCTGACATAGACCAGCAGGGCAAAGCTTGCGGCATGTGACTCGGGAAAGCCGTATTCGCCAAAGCCCTGAATCTGGGCAAAGACGCGTTCGGCAAAGTCGCGGGTATAGCCGCGCATGAGCATGCCGTTGACCAGTTTTTCGTGAAACGGCCCGAGGCTGCCTCGCCGCCGCCAGGCGGCCATGGCACGGCGCAGCTGGTCGGCCTCGCCAGCCGTAAAGCCCGCTGCCAGAATCGCAAGCTGCATGACCTGCTCTTGAAAGATGGGTACCCCGAGGGTGCGCTCAAGCGCCTGTCGCACGGCGGGGCTGGGATAGTCCACGGGCTCCAAGCCCTGCCGTCGACGTAGATAGGGATGCACCATGCCGCCTTGAATGGGGCCAGGCCGGACAATCGCCACCTCGATGACCAGGTCGTAGAAGCACTGGGGTTTAAGCCGCGGCAGCATGCTCATCTGGGCCCGTGACTCGATCTGAAAGACCCCGATGGTGTCGGCCGCTGCGATCATGGCGTAGGTGTCGGGGTCTTCGGGGGGGATATCTTGCATGGGCAGGGCGACGGCGCTGCGGTTTGGCGTGCGGCCTTCTGTCCCGCCAGCATCTGTAAGACCAGGGCCTAAGGCAGGCTGCCCTACCTGCTGTTTTTCTCCTACAAACTCCAGGGCCCGCCGAATGGCAGAGAGCATGCCGAGGGCCAGAACATCGACCTTGAGCAGCCCCAGGGCATCGATATCGTCTTTGTCCCACTGAATAATGCTGCGCTCGGCCATGGCAGCGTTTTCAATGGGCACGAGGTCGCTTAAGAGATGCCGGGCAATCACAAACCCACCCACATGCTGCGACAGATGCCTGGGAAAGCCCATGACCTGGCTGGCCAGATAGGCCCATCGCCCAAGCATCTCTTCAGAAGGAAGGCTGGGAAGTGCAGTAGCGGGGGTGCCCAGGGCAGCGAGTCGTTCTAGGGCTTCGTGCAGGCTCTGGCTCAGGCCCGCCGCATGAATCTGTTTTCCATCCCACCACTGATGGCCCTTGGCAGCCTGGTCTACCAGTAAGGGGTCAAGGCCTAAGGCCTTACCGACATCGCGCAGCGCCGACCGGGGGCGGTACCGTATAAGGGCGGCGGTGAGGGCGGCCCGGTCGCGGCCATATTTGTTGTAGAGGTACTGGATGACTTCTTCGCGTCGCTGGTGCTCGAAGTCGACATCGATGTCGGGCGGTTCGTTGCGTTCTTTGGAAATGAACCGTTCAAAGAGCATTGACATGCGCGAGGGGTCGACCTCGGTGATGCCCAGGCAGTAGCAGACCGCAGAATTGGCCGCTGAGCCGCGGCCCTGGCAGAGAATCTTGCGCGACCGGGCAAAGGCCACAATGTCATAAACGGTGAGAAAGTAGGGCTCGTAGCGCAGGTCGTGAATAAGGGCGAGTTCATGCTCAATCTGCTGGCGTACGGCAGGCGGTAGGCCTTGTGGGTACTGGTCTACCGGAAACCGTCTACGGGCCCCTTCTTCGGTAAGGTGGCGTAGCCACTGGGTGGGGGTCAGCCCCGGAGGCACGATCTCTTCGGGGTACTCGTAGCGCAGTTCGTCCAAAGAGAACTGGCACTGGTCTGCGATGGCCAGGCTGGTTTCGAGCATTTCGGCCCGGTAGAGCTGGGCAAGCCGCAGTCGTGGCCGCAGGTATTGTTCTGCATTGGCGGACAGCCGTCGGCCACAGGTCGACAAGGGCGTTGTCAGCCGAATAGCGGTAAGCAGGTCTGCCAGGGGCTTGTCTTTGCGCCGGTGCATGACTACCTGGCCTACAGCGGTTACGCGCAGAGAGAGCAGGGCACCCAAGGCGAGCAGCTGGTCTGCCCAGGCCTTGTCGTCGGCCCGCAGGTGCAGGCTGCAGCCGATAAACACCCGCTCTGCCCAGTGCGCATGAAGCCAGCGGCCGGTACGGTACAGGTCGGCCTCAGGCGCCAGTGGGCTGGGCAGCCAGAGGAGCAGGCAGCCGGGCAGACTCTGGTCTTGGAGCTGCTCGGGGCTGAGACGATAGTCGCCTTTGTCTGCCTGCCTGCGGGCTAGGGTAATTAGCCGGCAGAGCTGACGCCATCCTTCCCGGTTCTGTACCAGCACCACGAGGTCGAGAGCAGCGATAGACGAAGGGGAAGTAGAGGATGGGTTCTGGGCATGGAGCCGAAATCGGGCCCCATGAATGACCTTAAAGCCCAAGGCCTGGGCAGCCAGATGGGCCCGTACCGCGCCTGATACCGAGGCCTCATCGGTAATAGCCAGGGCCCGATAGCCCAGGGCATGGGCGCGGGCCACCAGGTCTTCGGGGTGTGAGGCCCCATAGAGAAAACTGAAGTTGCTCTGGCAGACCAGTTCGGCGTACTGCATGACCCACTAGCCAAAAAACCCATGCAGGAACCACTGGTGACTGGGGCTGCGAAAGACCCAGACCAGCCGATGGTCGGCGGTTTCCGCCACAAAATAATCCCGCTGTATGGGCTCGGCCCACCAGCCAAACTCCAGCCGCTCGGGGCCCGCCCGAAGCCGCAATGGCCCGTGGTACTGGGGCTGGTGGCGTCGCACGGTAAGGGCCAGGGGCTCGGGCAGCAGCCAGGTGGGCCGGGGGGCCATGCCAGGCAGCCCAGCTGTAGGGTCTGTATGAGGTTCTGTATTTTTGGGATCGGCCGCCAAGCGCTTGGGGCGTTGCATAGTTTTTTGCGGTCGCTGAGGCGGATGCCAGGGCGCGAGGATCATGGCGGCTTCGGGCTGGTGGCTATTGCACAGGGCTATGCCCAGAATGGACTCTGGCCCTAGCCGGCTCTGTAGCCGTTCGGTGAGCTTCTGTAGTTTTTCGGGCCCCTCTGGGGAGCCTTGCAGATCTTGGCTGCCCTGAAAAAGAGACTGGCTTTTTGCCGCCACGGGCTGGGTGTCGGTTACTTCAAGGATTAGGCCATGCACCTCGGCTGCCAGAGGGGTCTGGCGCAGCCGCTCAAAGACAAGCCGTTCTAGGCGGGTCTGGTCGTTGGTGGGCTCAGAGGGCCTGACTTCAATAGCCTGCCTGTCTGTGTAGCCCTGCAGCAGGGTAAGACGCAGAGCCTCAAGCCCCCGGTGCTGCGCCTTAAGCCAGCCTGTGCAGGCTGTGAGCAGTCGGTGACAGGCCTGCTCTAACACCAGGCTGTTGTCGGTGGGAAGGGATAAAGACAGAGACTGCAGAAACCTTGGGGGCAGCTGCAATGGCAGGCGTGGGTCAGCTAGCCTGCCCTGCGCCTTGTCTAGGGCCTGCAAAAACTCTGGGCCAAACCGTTGGGCAAGCCCTGCCCGTGGCAGGCCCAGAAGGCTGCCCAAGGTGGTGAGGCCCATGCGCGATAAGGTATTTAGATGTGATTTTGCTTCAGGAAAAATCTCTAAAGGCATGCGGTGAAACACTTTTTTAGAAAGTACTGGGGGTAGTTCGGGCGCCGTAGCACGCCAGGCGGCAGCCCAGTCGGCCGCCCGGGCAGTGGGGGCCCAGGCCAGCACGGTGTCGGGCCAGCCGAGGTCGGCCCAGCCTTTTTGTAATAAGGCCTGGAGTTTTTCAGGCCCGCCCCAGAGCCTTAGGCTTGCCTGAACCTCGAGCAGCAGGCTATTGGGCCATTGGCCCAGGCAGACCATGGGGGTGAACTGCAGCGCCCACTGGCCAAGCTGCAGTCGGGTGGGCGCAAAGGCGGCAAGCGATAGGCTATTGCACCCGATTGGGAACTGACAGGCGATCCAGCGCATGCGCGTGGTTCCAGGGATGCCCTGATGGCAGGGCCAACCCCGTGCTGGCGAGATTGGGGCGCACGGGCTGGTGGTGCTCTTGCAGGGGCCGAAGGGCGCGGCTGGTTAAGGGCAGATTGACCAGAATAGGGTCGATCTGCACAGGCCCACGGCGCTTAAGAATATGCACCCCGAGCCCAGGGTACTGCCGTGGCAGCAGGGCAATACGCAGCGGCGCGGCCGATGATTCTGCCTGGGCCGCTAGGGGCCGAAACAGAAAGACCGGGCCCTGGGCAAACCGTGCCGCTAGCTGAAACCGACGAATATGTTCGGGTCGTGTGGGGTTGGGCAGCCAGGCCAGAAGGGCGCCGAACTGCTGGGACTTAAGGCTTTGTTCGATAGCCCAGAGCCGGTCGGCGGGCTCTGGCGCCCGCACTACCAGAAACCGTTCGGGGGGTAGACCTAGCGCGGCCAGTGCCGGGCCATAGGGCAGCTGCGGGGGAGCCAACAGCAGAATGTTTTTACCGGCCTGCGCAAGACGAGACAGAGCAGGGGCCAGCAGGCGCAGCTCGCCAACGCCGAAGGCCCGTACCAAAAGCTCGGTAAGGCAGCCCACAGGCCAGCCCTTACCGGGCAGCTCGGCATCAAGCGCGCTGTGGCCACTGGCCACCGACTTCTGCAAAGACTGGGTTTCGGCAGGGCTGCAGAGCTGTGCCCGAAGACTGTCGGGCAGGTTGAAGGAGGGGTTGCGGGGGGGCATGGGGTTAGAGCCCTGCGCGGGGGTTACGAATGACGCCGATACCCAGGCCTTCGATTTCAAGGAAGTCGCGCTCGGGGTCGACCACAATGGGCTGGAAATCAGGGTTTTCGGGCAGCAGCAGCACCTGGCTGCCATCGCGCTGCAGGCGCTTGACGGTGACCTCGTTTTCGAGCCGGGCCACGACAATTTGGCCATCGCGGGCATCGGCCAGGCCCCCGTAGAGGCGCTTTACCGCCAGGAGGTCGTCGTGCAGGATGCCGATGTCGCGCATGCTCATGCCGCGTACCTTTAAAAGATAGTCGGGCGGATTGGGAAACAGGCCGACATCGATTTGATATTCGGTTTCGATATGTTCGCTTGCCAGAATGGGCGCACCCGCAGCAACCCGCCCCACCAGAGGAATATGCAGGCCGGATTCGACTGTGGCCATGGCCTTGACGGCAAACTTTTTAATGCGCTGTGCCGGAGAGGGAAGAGATGGTTTGCTCTCCAGGCTCTCCAGGCCCTCCAGGCCTTCTTGAAGGTCTTCTACAGGGTGAAGCAGCCGAATGCTGCGTGAGGCCCCAGGCACCATAGAGATAGCCCCCTTGCGTACCAATGCCTTAAGGTGCTCTTCGGCCGCATTGGGTGATTTAAACCCCAGTGCCGCGCAGATATCGAGCCGGGTGGGTGGAAAGCCAGAGTCTTCGATATGCTTGGCAATGAAACTAAGAATTTGTTGTTGCCGAACGGTGAGCGCTTTCATCTATAAACCCTTTCAGTGCTGTTTTTTTATACAGTAACCTTTCTTTTTAAAGACTGCAAGTCATGCCTCTTCCTGCCGTATCTCCTACCTCAGATATTCCTGCCACATCCACCACCTCCACCACCATCCCTACCCCTGCCACTGTCGCCACCGAGCCATCCACTTCTGCTCCGGCTGCCCATCTGCCAGCGCCTTTTTTTCGGCATCTGCCGGTCTCTGCCTTTGCCATGGTGATGGGGCTGTCTGGTCTCACCCTGGTCTGGGCTAAGGTGGCGCAGCTTGGCTGGCTGGAGGCTTTTGCGGCCCAGGCAGCCTTTGGCCTTGGTCTTTTCAGCGGGCTGGTATTTCTGGTGCTGCTGGTTTTTTATCTACGCAAGTGTCTCCGGCAGCCCGGCCTGGTCAAACAAGAATGGTCCCATCCCGTGGGCTCGGCATTCTTTGCGGCCATCCCGGTGTCATTTGCCTTGCTGGCCACTGTGGCCCTGGGGGTTTTTGGGCCGATAGCCCTCCCGTTGTGGGTTATCGGAGCGGTCTTACAGGCGCTGGTTTTTCTGTTGATACTCAATACCTGGGTGCGCCGCGAGACCCTCAAGCCAGCAGATATCAATCCGGTCTGGTTTATTCCCGCGGTGGCCAATGTTCTGATTCCCCTGGCAGGTGTCCGGCTGGGGCTTATCGAGGTCTCCTGGTGGTTTTTTGGGGTGGGCATGTTGTTTTGGGGAATTCTGCTCACCCTGGTGCTGGCCAGGCTGATCCTTGTCCAGTCCTTTCTGCCTGATCGGCTGGTACCCGCCTTGTGTATCTTCTTGGCGCCCCCGGCTGTTGGCTTTCTCTCTTGGGTCTTGCTTACGGGGCAGTACCCTGATGGCCCGGGTCTAGACCCTGTAGGCCATCTCTTGTTTGGGATTTCGCTTTTCTTTGCCTTGTTTCTGGTCACCCAGGTGCCCCGGTTTGCCCGGCTACCGTTTTTTATTTCCTGGTGGGCGTTTTCGTTTCCCGTGGCAGCCTTTACTAGCGCCTGTCTGGTCTACCAGAGTTTTGTGCCGCTCTGGCCGCTGCAACTGCTTGCGGCGGGTATGGTGGGAATAGCCAGCCTATTAATTAGCTGGCTTTTTCTGCGCACCCTATGGGCTATCTGGCGCCGCGAGCCACAGTTCGTTGCGTAGGGTCTGCTGGGTTTTTTCAGGAATGGGAATAGGCCGCTGGCTCTGCTTCTCGACATAGACATGCACAAAATAGCCGGCGGCAGAAACCGTCTGCTCTTCGTTACGAAAGATGCCCACCTCGTAGCGCACGCTGCTCTTGCCAAGCTTAGCCACCCGCAGGCCCGCATGCACAATGTCGGGAAAGGCCAGTGAGGAAAAATAGCTGCAGCAGGTTTCCACCACCAGCCCCACCTCGGTGCTCTCACCAATACGAAGCAGGCCTTTTTCCACCAGGTACTGGTTCACTACAGTGTCGAAGTAGCTGTAGTAGTGAACATTGTTTACGTGGCCATAGACATCGTTGTCCATCCACCGGGTGGTAATGGTGCGAAAGTGTCTAAAGTCTTTGCGGGTAAGGCCCTTGAGGCTTGCAGCAGACATTGTTTTACATCCCTGCGTAGGTGGGGCCTCCGCCGCCTTCGGGAGTGACCCAGACAATATTCTGACGCGGGTCTTTAATGTCGCAGGTCTTGCAGTGCACACAGTTTTGGGCATTGATACGCAGCGCAGCGCCTTCTGTGGCCTGGCTTACCGGGTTGCCCGCCGCGTCTAGGTATTCGTAAACGCCCGCGGGGCAGTACCGGGCTTCAGGGCCGGCGTAGTAGCTGAGGTTAACGGCCACCGGTACCGCTGCGTCTTTCAGGGTAAGGTGCGCAGGCTGGTTTTCCTCGTGGTTGGTGCCTGATAAAAACACCGAAGAAAGCCGGTCAAAGCTTACCTGGCCATCGGGCTTAGGGTAGGCAATGGGGGTGTGCTGGCTGGCGGGCTCGGTGTAGGCATGGTCGGGTTTGGTGGTGTGCAGGGTGAAGGGCGCATTGCCGCCAAAGAGCTTCTGGTCGATGCCCACCAGCAGCGAGCCCATCCAGAGGCCCTTGCCCATGGCAGGCTTGAAGTTACGCGCCTTATGCAGTTCTTCGTGGAGCCAGCTTTTTCGAAAGGCCTCGGGGTAGTTCTTCAAAAGGCCATCGCCGGCATCCTGGGCCTGGGCCTCGAAATAGGCCTCTGCGGCCAGCATGCCCGACTTAATTGCGGCATGGCTGCCCTTAATGCGCGAGGCATTCAGAAACCCCGCCTCGCAGCCAATCAGTGCCCCGCCGGGGAAGACAAGCCGTGGCAGACTGTTTAAGCCCCCTGCGGTGATTGCCCGGGCGCCGTAGCCAATCCGCTTGCCGCCTTCAAAAACCGGGCGGATTGCGGGATGGGTTTTATAGCGCTGGAATTCTTCGAAGGGCGAGAGCCAGGGGTTTTTGTAGTTCAGGCCCACCACAAAGCCCACCGCCACCAGATTATTCTGCAGGTGGTACAGAAAAGAGCCGCCGTAGGTGTCGCTTGACAGGGGCCATCCGGCCGTATGCACCACCCGGCCGGGGCGGGACTGGTCGGGGGTCACCTGCCAGAGCTCCTTCAAGCCAATGCCATAGCTCTGTGGGTCGGCATCGCTATCGAGCCCAAACCGGGCAATTAGCTGCCGCCCGAGGTGGCCCCGGGCGCCTTCGGCAAAAAACGTGATTGGCGCGCGCAGCTCCATTCCCTCTTGAAACTGGTCGGTAGGCTGGCCGTCTTTGCCCACGCCCATGTTGCCCGTGGCCACGCCCACCACGCGGCCATGGTCGTCGTAGAGCACCTCCGCGGCGGCAAACCCGGGATAGATCTCAACGCCCAGGCCTTCTGCCTGTGTGCCCAGCCATTTAACGACATCGGACAGGCTGACCACATAGTTGCCATGGTTCTTGAAGCATTCGGGCAGAAGCCACTGCGGGGTTGCCCATGACTCCGATTCGGTGAGAAAGAGAAACTGGTCTTCGGTGACGGGGGTGTTTAGCGGGGCGCCCAGGCTCTTCCAGTCGGGGATGAGCTCGGTGAGGGCCCGAGGGTCCATGACCGCTCCCGAAAGAATATGGCCCCCGACCTCTGCGGCTTTTTCAAGCACACAGACGGAGACCTCTTGGCCCGCGGTCTGGGCCAGCTGTTTGAGTCGAATGGCTGCGGCCAGACCTGCAGGCCCGCCGCCAACCACCACCACGTCAAAGGTCATGGATTCTCTTGCCATGGTCTTGTGATCCTTTTGAATCCTCTACACTACGCCTGAGGCAAATTCTATCGGCAGCCTGCAGACTGGTGGAAAAAATTAATTTCCGGCGTCTGGCGGCAGGCGGCCTGTTTCTGATCTGGTGAATCTCCTGGAGCGTGACATGAACAAACTCTATCCCAATGCGCGGGCGGCCCTTGAAGATGTGCTGAAAGACGGAATGACCCTGGCCGTAGGGGGCTTTGGGCTGTGTGGCATTCCGGAGGCATTGATTAAGGCGGTGCGTGACCTGGGCAATAAAGACCTGACGGCAATCAGCAACAACGCCGGAGTCGACGGCAAGGGCCTGGGCATTCTTTTGGAGTCGCGACAGGTGCGCAAGATGATTTCGTCTTACGTAGGGGAGAACAAGGAGTTTGAGCGCCAGTACCTGGCCGGCGAACTCGAACTCGAGTTTACGCCGCAGGGAACGCTGGCCGAA
>JBMSYB010000035.1:0-21205 GCA_049426285.1 Burkholderiaceae bacterium | reverse complement strand
GAACCTGTGACCCCTGCCGTGTGAAGGCAGTGCTCTACCACTGAGCTACGCGCCCGAAAGGGTTTCGATATCGAAATCTTGAAGTCAAATTTTAACATGCGCGCCCCGCTACTTTTCGGTGTACGGATACACCCGCTGGGCATTAAGCGCATAGCCGGTGACGGCTATACCGGTATCAACACGGGCATCTTTTAGTACCCCTTCAACCCAGACCGTCTCCATAGACTCGATGCGCTTAATGGGCTTGTCGAGCCGCACCAGAATAATCTGGTTGGCGGGGGGCGGCGGCGTATGAATGCAGGCGCCAAAGTACGGTACCAGCAAAAACTCGTTAATCATTTTTCGGTTGGCATCGAGCGCCACCACATAGCCCGGTATCTTGATCGCCTTATTAATAAACCGGGGCTCAATGGGGGCCTCGTCCCACTTTTTGCGCAGCCGCTGCATGGCGGCATCGGCCTCTTCAGACCCGTCAACTAAAAATCCCAGTCGGCCCAAGAGGCCCATCTGGGCCTTAATCTCACCAAACCATTTTTTGGGAATGAGGTCGTCCCAGATGACTTCTTCGTAAACAGTTGTTGCAGACGCTGGCCCAACCAAAAACCTCTGCAGCTCCTGCAATACGCCCCCCGATTGCATGGCCGAATGCCCCCCGCCATACCCCTCATACTGCCCATTGAAGGGTGCCCCAAAAAAAGCAATCACCACCAGCAGACCCTTAAGCAGCATTCTCTTCATAGTGACCCTAGACAGTAGGAGGGTGCAGGCCATCGTGCACCGAAAGACGAAAAGCACGCCAGGCCGGAATGGCGCTGGCAAGCACCGACATGCATAAAAGCCCCACTAACGCGGCCCAGCCCTGGGCATCAGGCAGCCGCGGCGCCACCATAACACCAAAGCTGCTGCGCACCCAGTCACCAGCGCCAAGCACAGCCAGCTGCAGCGAGAGCCAGCCCAACACCAGCCCGGCCATACACACCAGCACCGACTCAAGGACCACAAAGAGTGACAACTGCGATGGCCGCGCACCCAACGCCCGAAAGATCGCCAGCTCTTTTCTGCGTGCCCCCAGGGCAACGAGCAGGGTAGCAGCCACACCCAGCAGTGCACTCACAGCCACGAGCCAAGCCATAAGGCTAAGCGTGTTTTCCACCGTGCGCATCAGCTGCCAGAGCTCGTCGAGCGTAACGCCCGGCAAAATGGCCATGAGCCTCCCGCCTGCAAGACCCTCGATGGCGCGACGGGCAGAAAAGACCTGAATACGTGACTGCAAGCCCACCAGCACCGCAGTAACCTGGGAAGGCTGCAGGGCTGCAAGGTCTGCGGCAGAAAGCTCTGCCACCACCGACTCACGCGGCTTGCTGCCAAACTCCCAGCCGATGTGTATGGCCTCGAATCCTGCCAAGGAAATAAACACCGCGTTGTCGGCTGGGGTACCGGTTTTTTCTAGTACGCCTGAAACCGTAAATGGCCGGTCGGAATGGTCCTGGGCCAGGCCATCACCCTTGCCATGGGTGAGCACCAGGGCATCACCGGTTTTCAGGCCAAACCGTTTTGCCAGGTCTGCCCCGAGCACGGCATCAAACACATTGGCAAAGGCCTTGCCCGAGGCAAAGGCCAGGCCCCCTGCCCCGCCGGTTTTTTCGAAAAACACGGGGGTAGTGCCCACCACCGGGTAGCCACGATAACTATCACCCAGCTGCACCGGAACCGCCCAGGCAACCGATTCGAGATTCGTAATGGCCGAGACATGGTCGTAGGCCATAGACCGCACCGGCCTGCCCAGATGAAACACTGAGTAGAGCAGCAGCTCGGTGGGGCTGGCGCGTGCACCGACAATCAGGTCTACCCCCGACACCGCATCGGCAAAGCTGTCGCGGGCATCTTGGCGCAGCTGCGATATGGCCAGCACTAGAAACACCGCTACCGATATCGCGGCCACCACCAGAGACAAAGGGCCCCGCCGGGCCCAGGCACTCTGGGCGGCAAGCGCTATCCAAAGCCTCATAGGAAAAGCCTCATATCAGAACCCTCATAACCGCACCACCCTATCGAACTGCCCGGCAAGCCGAGAGTCGTGACTTACCATGAGCAGAGAGGCCCCCGTCTGTCGCACCTGTTGAATGAGTAGCGACAGAAACTCTTGCTGGGTGTCTTCGTCAAGGGCTGAGGTGGGCTCGTCGGCAACAATTAAGGGCGGATTGCCAATTAAGGCGCGAGCGGCAGCAACCCGCTGCTGCTGCCCCACCGAGAGCTGATGGGCCTGCCGATGAAGCACCGCATCAGAAAGCCCGAGCGCCACAACCAGCCGAGCGGCCTCTCGGTGCTGTGCCTCGGGTTCTTGTAACTGCAAACGCCGCTGCGCAAACATGCGCACGGGAAGCAGCACATTGTCGCGCACGCTTAAAAACGGCAGCAGGTTAAAGAGCTGAAAGATGACGCCAATCGATTCCCCCCGAAAGACATCACGCTGGGCGGGGCGCATCTGAGACAGGTTCTGGCCAAGCACCCGAATAATCCCCTGCTGGGCAGACAAGACCCCCACAATCAGGCTGAGCAGCGTGGTCTTGCCACTGCCCGAAGCCCCCTGAAGCAGCACAGTGCTGCCCTGTGGCACCTCAAAGTTGTCGAGCGCAAGCAGCGCCTTCTGCCCAGGCCAGGCAAAACGCAGGCCCTCAAGCCTGACGGCAGGCTCTGCGCTAGCGGCAGTAAGAACGCCCGGCCCCATTTAGGGAAGCGACAGAACCCGGCTTCGTTTGCGCAGCGTAACCGAACGCTGCCCCTTGTCCGTCACGAGCTCTACCCGCAGCTCGTGCAGACGGGGATACTGACCAAAGACCACGGCATCCAGGCCCGTGAGCGCGGCCGGATTGGCGCAGGTAAAGGCAAACCGATACTCCAGATCACTATGCCCGCCAGTAACCTTCCCAGTAAACAAGGAAGACTGAAAGTCAACGGACTGCGGCGAGCACTGGGCTGCCTCGGTAGGCTGAAAGAACCGGGTGGGGTCGGAGAGCCGGGTTTTTAGCTGCTCAACCGATTGCTTCTGGTTATCGGTCTTTGGCGCATGTTCAAAGCCCAAGAGGCTATCCATAGGCGTTTTGAACACGCCTGTGAGGCTTGCACCCTGCAGGGTAAGCTCCATATCGGCCTTGCCATGGGCATGGCCGGGCCCTGCCAGGCTCAGCGACGGCAGACTGCCTGCTGTAACCAGGGCGCAAAACGCGCCACAACGAACATAGCGGTTAATCGATGCCGAATTATTCTTCATAGATTTCTCCTTTGGAATCAGCCTAGCAAACCTGTCAAGCCCCCCCGAAGCCCGGTTCGACTTATTCCCGGCCGGATAATTCCACAACCCAATTGCTCTGCCATTGCAGCAAGGGGGCATTTGCTCTACCCTAGGCCACTAGCCCTCATTTTTTAGAGAGGAACCACCATGCAGCGTGACTCGACCGATGGCATTGACTACCAGTCGCTTAGTGACAACGACTACAACCGTTGGGTAGCCCGTTACGTGACCGATGCTCTCTGGGAGTGCACCCGGTTTCGGGAACCCTGGTTTCGCAATCCGGGCTTTCGCAACCAGCTAGAAAGCCACGTGTTTGACTTGTTCACCCGGTTCGGTAGGGCAATTGTTATTGGAGGCGCCCTGTGCCGTAGGCTGGGCGCCAGCCCTGAATTTGCGGGAATCTTTATCTGCCATAGCCTGGCAACGCTCAGGCTAAGCCAAAGAGAAGAGCCCGTGGGCGGGGTGGCCGGTATGTTTGCCCGCAACAGCAACATGCCCCCCTTTGCCATCGAAGACGAGAAGCTCCTGGGCCTGTTTAAGGTCTATGCAGTAGAGGCGGGTGAGCTTTACGCCAACTTTCACAGCCAGTTTTGTGAGCAATTAGCGGCAGAGGCCGAGGCCAATGCCCGAGACGCCCAGAAAAAGCTGCAGGTGGTGCCCCAGCAGCGGGCCCAGGCAAGCTAGCGCACCCCTAGCAGCCCAGCCCTGTCCCACAGGCCAGGCGGGCTTGGCCTGCTCCTGACCTAAAGTCCAACAGCAGGTAGCACTATCCAGGACAACTGCCCGTATCCTCAACTTTTCTTCGAGCAGGCCGAATCCTAGTTCGAGACAAAGAAAAGGGCGGCCTGAAATGACGCGTTCTTGGCAGCATCGCGCCGATCAGGCCTCCACCTGGTTATGGCAGATATCGAAATAACTTCCCAATTTACCTGGATTGACTGGGTACTGGTCGTCGTCTTGGCGAGCTCTACCCTGCTGGCCATTCTGCGCGGCTTTGTTCAGGAAATCACCGGGCTGGTCATCTGGTCGGTATCCTTAATTGCGGCCTATCAGCTCTACGAATTTCCTGCACAGGCCATGACCGGACTGGTTACTGAACCTCTGCCGCAGGTTCTGGGGTTTGTTTTAGTCGTGCTGGTGGTACTGCTTCTGGGCAAGCTGGTTCGGATGGCCTTAAAAGAACTGGTAACTGCTTCGGGGGGTGCGGCAGTCGACCGATTTCTAGGTGGCCTTTTTGGCATTGCCCGAGGAATTGCAATTTCAGTGGCCCTGGCAGTTTTAATTTCACTTACCCCCTTGCCCACAGACCGGGCATGGCAGAAGGCCTGGTTCCGGCCGATGCTGGAGTATTCGCTGTCAGTGGCAAACCCCTGGCTTCCAGAGTTTCTTACGATTCGCATGAACCTGGGTGCAAGACCATCGGACGCAGTAAACACGCCGCTAGGGGCCCTTCGGCCGTTGCCGCGCGGCCCAGAGACCTAGTATCACCCTTGAGGTCAGCCGGGCAAGGCTAACTGTCGGTCTGCCCCTCCTGCCTCTGGCGTGCGGCGCGCACGGCGGCCATATCCTCTGCGGCGCGGTCTTCTTCAAGCTTTTCGCTCAGAAACCCCAGGGGCTCTATTGGGCGCTCCACATGAAGCTCTGCGGAGATTCTGTCGGCAACAGCCTGCACAAGTTCTAAGGCCTGGGCATCGGAGATCTGCTCACGCTGATACAGGTCGCCGATGGCAAAGACTTCTTCTGCGGCCTTTAACGGAATATAGGCCATGATCGGGCCGTTGATGGTTTTGATCTTCTGAAAGGCGCCTGCCTTTGGCGCGGGCGGTCGTGGATCTCCCGTAATTACCGCCACCATGCACTGCTGCAGGTGCTCCGAACACTTCTCGATTCCCTCGAGGAAGGTCTGATCAATAACATTGCGGCAGCGTATACCCATGCGAAGCCTGGCGGCACGTGCCTCGCGAGAATCGCCCTGCAGTCGGCAGACGGCCTCGTATTCTTCCTTAGCCTGAAGCAGATGATCTTTTTTGTTGCCCCCGAAGAGTCGCTGTAGCATGCCTGCCCCTACTGAAGATCGGCTGCGATACCCTGGGGCGACTGTCCCGCCATCGCATAGGCGGGCGTGTTCAGCACCTTTGTGCTGCGCAGGGCATTGGCGGCGGCCAGCAGAAGCTCTTTGGCAGAAAGCTGATGATCAGCAACCGGGCCAATGCCGATGCGAACGCCATGCCAATGGCTGGTTTGTATCGGGGGCCGTTGCACCCACCGCAGAAACTTTTCAACGAATGCCGTGGTTTCAGCCCCCGCAGCACGATTCATGAAAACCAGCCCAAATTCGTCAGGACCGAGGCGGCCGAAGCAGTCGTTAGCGCCAAGCTGTTTTCGGATGCGGTCGGCAAAGGCGAAAAGAAGTTCATCACCCATCTCGTCGCCGAGCTGATCATTAATCGACTTGAACTGAATCAGGTCGAGGTGCAGGACAACGGGCGCGCCTGAGCCAGGGGGGCTCGACTGCAGCAACTGACCCACGCGTGCCGCATAGGCTCGGGCATTGAGCACACCAGTAAGAGGATCCTGCGAGGCGGCACTCCCAAGGCTGGCCTCGAGTTGTTCCATTTCAAACAATGCATGCATCCAGCGCTCGGCCATGCCGAGGAACTGATCAAGGTCTTCTTTTTGTGCCACGGACAGCGGCATTGGAAAGAAAAAAATAATCTGCCCCCCGCCGTCAAGCACGGGGTCTACCAGAAAAACATGATGGGCGCCCTGCATGTCGCCAATGGCGGTTTGAACCGAACCGGGAGACCAGACAATTCGGGTGCCAGCCGGCGCCTGCTCGCTAAGGCCCTCGGTGAGTGCGCGCATGGCACCGGCTACCGCATCATGGTGCATGACCTGCGCAAGCAGTTGCAACTGGGTCTGGCTGTTGTACATAGAAACCCTGGGCCAAGAAATTACGCGCTAAGGAACTTATCTCACAACTTCCTAGTCTACGCCTTATAAAAACTTCGGAGTTGAAATTTTTTTGAGAAACCATAAAGGCTTAGATAATGAACACCTCCAACAAATCGCGCGTGGCACTGGATTCTCTGGTTATTCTTCAAAAGAAGCAGAACAAGGGGGCTATTAGCCTGGTGAGCATCGCCCAGGAGCTCAACGTCTCTGTGAGCTATCTCGAACTCATATTCAGAAGCCTGCGTGAGGCTGGCCTGGTGGCGGCCTCCCGTGGCCCGGGTGGAGGCTACAAGCTCAGCACCCCTGCCGAGGAAATCACACCCCAAGGGGTCTGCCTCTTGTTTGACGCCGATTCCGATGAGCCTCTGGTTAATGCACCCTCGTCGCCCGAGAGCGCCCCCGTGCATGCTCTGGCAGACCGCATGAAACTGGTAAAGCAGGCCTTCTTAAGCCAGATAACCCTGAAGTCGCTGGCGAGCCAAGGAGCAATGGTGTAGCCAGTGGGGCTGTCACGGCACGCGCACCAGGGGCATACGCGCCATGATGGTCTGGGCCTTTGACTGAATAAACGTACTGCCTCGATTTCGGTCGTATCGCCTTGGGGCCGGCAAAATTGAGGCAAGCCAGGCCGCCTGCTCCTGCGAAAGCGCCGACGCCGAGATTCCAAAATAATGCTGCGCGGCGGCCTCAATGCCAAAGACGCCCACCCCCCATTCGGCCACATTCAAATAAATCTCTAAAATTCGCCTCTTATCGAGCACGGCCTCCAGCATCCCGGTAATCAAAAACTCCTGGCCCTTACGCAGCAAGGTGCGGTCGGCGGAGAGAAACAGGTTTTTGGCCAGCTGCATGCTTATCGTAGAACCCCCCCTACGAATCTTCCCCTTCTCAAGATTGTCTCGGGCGGCCTTCTCCAGGGCCTCCCAGTCAAATCCCTCGTGGTCGACAAAGCCAGAGTCTTCAGCTGCAACCACCGCCCTCTTGGCATGTACCGATATGGCCGCATACGGCACCCAGGTCTGCCGGATACGCACCGCGGGCTTGAGCTCGGACAGGCGTTGCCGCTCCGCATTGATAAAGGCCGTGCTTGGCGGATTATGCGAGCGTAGCCAGTAGACCGAGCCCAGCAGGTAGACCTCATACCCAACAAATAACGTGAAGCCAATCGCCAGTAGCCACCCCAGCGATCGCCGAATAGCCTTGCCGATCGCCATGTCCGCGCTCAACCCGCCGCAGTGAGAGTCGCGAGCGCCAGAATCGCGTTCCGGTTAGTTTCGCTTGTACCGCTTGGGCACAAAGGGCAGTGATACGGGGCTAAGCGCAAGCAACTGGCCACGCACCTGCGCCGATAGCCCATGGCTGTCTGCTGAAGCATCGATCAGCGCCATGAGAATTGGGTACCCAAGGCTTGGCGACACGGTTCCGCTAGTTACCTCTCCCACCGCGCCTGCAGCCCCCAGTACGGCAGCATGGGTACGAATCGGCACGGGCTGCTGAGAAGAAAACGCCAGCAGCCGTCTGCGCGGGCCTGACTGCCACTGAGGGTCAAGCGTATCGGCACCTGGAAAGTCTCCCGCCCTAGCGCCCCCGGGGCGGCGGGAGGGTGCAATAGCAAACCGCAGCCCGGCCTCAAGCGGCGACACCGTTGGCAGAATGTCCTGACCATGCAGCGGCAGACCCGCCTCGAGCCGCAGGGTGTCACGGGCGCCCAGCCCCACCCAGCGTACCCGCGGGTCTGAGGCTAAAGCAGCCGCGATTCTTTCCGCACTGGCGGTAGGTACCGAGATTTCGTAGCCGTCCTCGCCGGTATAGCCGCTGCGGGTGGTAAAGCAGATCTCGCCCAAGAGGCTCAGTTCGGCAGACTCCATAAACCGCATTGCGGCGGCTCTGGGGTCCAAGCCCGCGAGTACGGCCTCGGCCTGGGGGCCCTGCAAGGCTAGGAGTGCCGCATCCACCCATTCAAACCGAAGGCCTGGCGCCAGACCTTGCAAGCGCTTGAGATCACTGTCCCGGTTGCCGGCATTGACAACCATTCGCACCTCGGGCTCTGGCCCCGGGCGCCAGACAAGCATCAGGTCGTCTTCAATACCCCCGGCCTCGTTGAGCAAGACGGTGTACCGCTGCTGACCAGAAGGCCAGCCCTCAAAGTCAATGGGCAGAGCGGCTTCAAGGCTGCTACGCAGCACCGGACCACCCCCGCTAGCCGCAGTAATACGCAACTGGCCCATGTGAGAGACATCGAACAGACCCGCCTGGTTGCGAGTATGCAGATGCTCTGCCTTAAGACCCTCGGCATACTGAATCGGCATACTGAACCCGGCAAAAGGGCCCATACGGGCACCCGCAGCCCGGTGAAGCGACTCGAGAACAAGGCTCTGGGTCATGCCGACTCCTGGTAGCTTGCAATGGGCGGGCAGGTGCAGACAAGCGTGCGGTCGCCTGCGGCATTGTCGATGCGCTTCACCGAGGGCCAGAACTTGGCGGCACGGACCCAGGGCAGCGGAAAGACCGCCTCTTCACGGCTATAGGCATGTGTCCAATCGCCCACCAGCTCGCGGCTGGTATGCGGCGCATTTTTCAGTGGGTTATCGGCCCGGTCGAAGGCACCCGAACGAATCTTGGCAATCTCGCCCGCAATGGCAATCATGGCCTCGGCGAACCGATCGAGCTCGGCCTTGGATTCCGACTCTGTGGGCTCCACCATGAGGGTATCGGCAACCGGAAATGACAGGGTGGGCGCATGAAAGCCATAGTCCATGAGGCGCTTGGCAACGTCTTCGGCAGTGATACCAAGTTCAGCCTTCAGGCCGCGAAGATCGAGAATGCACTCATGCGCCACCCGCCCGTGTTCTCCGGTATACAAAATGGGGAAGTGGTCTTTAAGCCGGTGGGCAAGGTAGTTGGCGTTAAGAATGGCAACCTCGGTGGCCTTGCGAATGCCGCTGGCCCCCATCATGCGTATGTACATGTAAGAAATCGTGGTAATCAGGGCGCTTCCCACGGGGGCCGCAGAAACGCTGTTAGCCGCATCGGCCTCGTAAAAAGGATGGGCATTAAGATACGGCGCCAGATGGGCCGCTACCGCAATCGGCCCCATGCCCGGGCCGCCACCACCATGGGGAATACAAAAGGTCTTGTGCAGGTTCATGTGGCAGACATCGGCACCGATCTGACCAGGCTGCGTGAGGCCTGCCTGGGCATTCAGATTAGCGCCATCCATGTAGACCTGACCGCCGGCCGCATGCACCTGGGCACAGACCTGTTGAATCGCAGACTCAAAGACGCCATGCGTAGACGGATAGGTAACCATGAGGGCAGACAGCCGCTGCCCATGCTCTGCGATCTTGGCAGCGAGATCGGCAAGATCGATATTGCCGTTGGCGTCACAGGCCACCACGACAATTTTTAAACCCATCATCTGCGCGGTGGCGGGATTGGTGCCATGGGCCGAAGAGGGAATAAGGCAGACATCCCGATGGCCCTGGCCCTGCGCGGCCTGGTACAGACGAATGGCCATCATGCCCGCGTACTCACCCTGGGCACCCGAATTGGGCTGAAAGCTTACCTCGGCAAAGCCCGTAATCTCTACCAGCCAGTCGCGCAGTTCTTTCAGCATACGGGCATAGCCACGGCTCTGCTGCGGCGGCACAAAGGGATGGAGCGCTGCAAACTCTGGCCAGCTTACGGGGGCCATTTCGGAGGCGGCATTGAGCTTCATGGTGCACGAGCCCAGAGGAATCATAGAATGCACCAGCGAGATGTCCTTGTTCTCTAGCCGCTTGAGATACCGAACAAACTCCGTTTCGCTGCGATGCTGATGGAACACTGGGTGGGTGAGTACCGGCTCTGAGCGGGCCAGTGCCTCGCCGAAAGACTCTGGCAGCGATGTCATAGCAAGACCCCGCAGCGAATCGGCGGCACAGGTGCTGCCAGTAAACACCCAGACCAGGTCACAGAGGTCACGCAGGGTAACGGTTTCATCAAGCGACACCCCTAGGCGAGAGGTGTTGGTGTAATCGCGCAGGTTGATTCGGCGCTCGGCAGCCCGCTGCAGAATAGCGGGCTTTTGGCTTGCGGCATCGAAAACAAGGGTGTCAAAGAAGGCCTCATGGACCGGTGCAAGCCCTGCCGCGCCAGCCTTCTGGGCAAGCACCCGGGCAAACACGTTCACCCGCAGGGCAATGCGGGTCAGGCCCTCGGGCCCGTGGTACACGGCATAGAAGCCGGCCATGTTGGCAAGTAAGGCCTGTGCCGTACAGATATTGCTGGTGGCCTTATCACGCCGAATGTGCTGCTCGCGAGTCTGTAAGGCCATGCGATACGCGGGCTGACCATGGGCATCGACCGAGACGCCAATAATGCGGCCAGGCATGGAACGCACCAGGTCTGCGCGTACTGCTAGAAATGCTGCATGAGGGCCACCAAAACCCATAGGAACCCCAAAACGCTGGGCGCTGCCCAGGGCCGCATCAGCCCCCATCTGGCCAGGCGACTGGGTCACCATTAGGGCCAAGAGGTCAGTACCTACCGCAAGCCGTGCCCCCACGCCATGCAACTGCTCTGCCAGCTGCGAGATATTAAAGAGCCGGCCTTCGGTTGACGGGGTCTGTACATGGGCCCCGAAGACTCCGGCGAGGGTATCGGCGGTCAGAGGCGCTGACAGGTCGCACGATGCAATAGCAATGCCCATCCAACGCGCGCGGCTGCGCAGCACCGCAAGCACCTGAGGATGGACCTGCTGGTCTACCAGGTAGCGCGACGCCTTGGCATCTTTGCGGACACGCAGGAACATGCCCATGGCCTCGGCCGCAGCCGTTGCCTCATCGAGCAATGAGGCATTGGCCGTGGGCAGCCCCGTGAGGTCAACGACCACCTGCTGAAAATTCATTAAGGCCTCAAGCCGCCCCTGGGCCACCTCTGCCTGATACGGGGTGTAGGCGGTATACCAACCCGGGTTTTCAAGAACATTGCGAACGATGGGCTGCGGCGTATGGGTGCCGTAGTAGCCCGCCCCGATATAGCTGCGGTAGACCGCATTGTCTGATGCCAGCCCCCGCAGGTAATGAAGCGCGGCAGATTCGTCCATAGGCTCTGGCAGGGCCAATAGGTCGCCGCGCAGAATGCTGGCCGGAACGGTCTCACGAATAAGCGCACTAACCGAATCAAGGCCAAGTGCGGCAAGCATCGACTGCTGGGCTTCGGTAGACGGGCCAATGTGGCGCGCGTGAAAGGCATCTTCGGCCAATAGGGCATCGAGTCGATCGATCGGTTCGACAGTCTTCATGCGGAAAAACTCCTGAAAAAAATTTAGTGGGCCTGGGCCTGATAGTCTTGGGCGCTGAGTAATGCGGACAGATCGGCGCCCGCTGCTGGCCGAATGCGGAAAAGCCAGCCCTCGGTGTAGGGCGCCGCGTTTACGGTCTGTGGCTCGTTGCGCAGCGACTCGTTTACCGCCGTTACCTCGCCTGCAATAGGCGCATAGACATCGGAGGCGGCCTTGGTGGACTCTACGACCGCGCAGGCTTCACCCGCTGCAACCGATTTTCCAACCGACGGTAGTTCCACATAGACGAGTTCACCCAGAGAATCTTGGGCAAGCGCAGAAATACCAACGAGAACGTCACCATCGGGCTCTTGCGAGGCCCACTCGTGAGACAGGGTGTAGCGCAGATGATCAGGAAATTCCAAGGCAGCCTCCAGACGCGTGCGAAGGCTAGTGTTCTTCACTGGCCGGCAAAAAGTCAAGTCGCGGCGCTAGGGGGACAGGTCGTCACGCAGAAACTTCGGAATAAACTGCCCGCAGTCAGCGATGGGGGGCTGCAGAATTGCCTCGAGCCTGGTGAGAAACAACTGCACCCGCTGGGCCGAATCGAAATACTGAAAGTTGGCGGCTTCAATGGCAGCCAGTTCGGTCACGCTCACGGCGAGACGCGCTGCCACAGCCGAAAGCGAGAACCCCTGATCGACCCGCGCCTGCCTAAGGCGGGCGGCCCGTTGCTCCCAGTCGAATCCCACATCGGTTGGGGGAATCATCCTGCCCACGACTTTTTAGGCGACACGGCAATGGCCAGAGGAAAAGGGCACCACCTGAAATCCGGCGAATGCAAGGGCGCGCGCAATCGCAAGGCGAACACCCATGTCGTCGTCGAGAAGCACGATGGTTTTCTTCATTGGCTTTTGCGCAGCAGGTTGAATAACCGAAACCTTATAGAAAACTAGGGCTGCGGTCACCTGTCATAAAGGGAAGGCGAATCGGGCGTAAGGCGGCCTGGGCACGGGCGATGCCTGAAACCGATGGCAGTCTGAGACCGCCCAGCCCGACGGACAAGGCCTATCTTTCAGAAGAAAAAGCTTGTGTTGCAGCGCATAAAAGGGGAATAATGAAATCCTTCTTTTCACCTAAGTCTTTCATTTTCAAACACTTTTTTGCACTTTTTTAGTGCGCTTGCCACCCATGTCGATACACGTTGCCCTCCACCATGTCAGCCATTACCGCTACGACCGGGCAATCAGCCTTGGCCCGCAGATCGTGCGGCTGCGGCCCGCACCGCACAGCAGAACGCGCGTATTAGCATATTCCCTAGGAATAGAGCCTCAAGGCCATTTTCTAAACTGGCAGCAAGACCCCTTTGCCAATTACCAGGCAAGGCTTGTCTTTCCCGACAAGACCGAAGAACTGAAGGTAACCGTAGACCTAGTTGCCGAGATGGCGGTCTACAACCCCTTTGACTTTTTTCTAGAGCCGCAGGCTGAGCACTACCCCTTTGCCTACGACCCAGCCCTGCGTGAAGAGCTCGCACCGTACTTGGCCTGCCCACCCCCAGGGCCGAGGCTTGCCGACTACCTGCGCCGAACCTCGCAGACCAAGACCCGCACCATCGATTTTCTGGTGGGTCTGAACCAACGACTGCACAAAGACGTTGCCTACCTCATTCGGCTTGAGCCCGGTGTGCAGTCCCCCGAACAAACGCTTGCGCTCGGCAGCGGTTCCTGCCGCGACTCAGGCTGGCTCTTGGTGCAAATGCTGCGGCACCTGGGGCTTGCAGCGCGGTTTGTCTCTGGCTATCTGATTCAGCTCAAGCCCGATGTCCGGTCTCTAGATGGCCCCTCGGGCGCAGACCAGGATTTCACCGACCTGCACGCCTGGTGCGAGGTCTATCTGCCGGGTGCAGGCTGGATCGGCCTTGACCCCACGTCGGGGCTTTTGGCCGGCGAGGGCCATATTCCGCTGGCCTGCACGCCGCAGCCTTCCGGGGCCGCGCCCATTGAGGGCCGACTTGAAAAGGCAGAAGTGCAGTTTGGCCACGAGATGTCCGTCTCGCGTATCTATGAATCGCCCCGCGTCACCCTTCCCTACTCTGACAGCCAATGGCAGAAGATTCTGGAGCTGGGCCATGCAGTTGATCAGACGCTCAGCAATCAGGATGTCCGCCTTACCATGGGCGGCGAACCTACCTTTGTGTCGAGTACCGATCGCGATGCGGCCGAATGGAATACCGATGCCCTGGGGCCCACCAAGCGCATCTACGGAATCGACCTCATTGAGCGGCTGCGCGAAGAGTACGGTCAAGGCGGTTTTCTGCATTTTGGCCAGGGCAAGTGGTATCCAGGAGAACAACTGCCGCGCTGGGCGCTGAGCCTTTACTGGCGCACCGATGGCGAGCCCTGCTGGCACAACCCTGCGCTGCTGGCCGATGAGTCACAGCCAGGACAGCAGACCGCCAAAGACGCGAAGCGGTTTATCGAAACCCTTGCGAAAAACCTCGGCCTCACCACGCAGACCATCACCCCCGGCTATGAAGACACCTTTTACTACCTCTGGCGCGAGCGGCGACTGCCAATCAATGTTGACCCCTTCGACTCGCGTCTCGAAGACCCCATGGAGCGGGCGCGGCTGCGGCGGGTCTTCTCGCAAGGGCTATCGGCGGTGGTGGGCTATGCCCTTCCCCTGACCACGACACAGAATGACCCCGAGCTCTCCGGAACCGTATTCACCACCGGCCCCTGGTTTCTGCGTGATGAACGGATGTACCTTGTGCCTGGCGACTCGCCCATGGGCTATCGACTGCCGCTCGACTCGCTGCCCTGGGCATCAAAGACCGACACGCTGCATCAGCATCCCATCGATCCGAGTGCGCCGCGGGCAGCACTTCCCCCCGCCCAGAGCCTGCGCATGCAAAGGCCCGCACACCAGGTTGCCCAGGGTGGGATGGCTGGGCTCGATGAGGCTCCGGATGCCGAAACCACCCAGCGACTTACCCGCACAGCTCTGGTGGTCGAGGCCCGTGACCCAATGCGGGCCAACGGACCCAAGGCAGAGGCAAGCCACGGTGGGCAGTCATCACAGCTCTATGTATTCATGCCCCCGTTGGCGCGGCTTGAAGACTATCTTGCGCTGGTACACAGGGTAGAAGAGACCGCTGAGGCCCTGAACATGCCGGTGATTCTCGAAGGCTACCCGCCCCCGCGCGACCCCCGGCTGCAGGCTCTGCAGGTTACCCCCGATCCTGGCGTGATCGAGGTCAATATCCACCCGGCCCGCAACTGGAATGAAGTGGTGGCCCACACGGAATTTCTCTATGAAGCCGCCTTCGCCGCAAGGCTGTCTGCCGAGAAGTTCATGACCGATGGCAGGCACACCGGCACGGGAGGTGGCAACCACATGGTGCTTGGCGGTGCCACACCGGCTGACAGCCCATTTCTGCGCCGCCCGGAATTGCTAGCAAGCCTACTGGTCTACTGGCATAACCACCCCAGCCTGAGCTACCTGTTTAGCGGGCTCTTCATCGGCCCAACCAGCCAGGCGCCTCGGCTTGACGAGGCCCGCAACGATCAGTTGTACGAACTGGAAATAGCCCTCGCGGAAATTGGCCGACATCGCAGCCGCTTTGGCGAGGTGATGCCGCCCTGGCTGGTCGATCGCAGCCTGCGCAATATTCTGATCGATGTCACGGGCAACACGCACCGCAGCGAGTTTTGCATTGACAAGATGTTCTCTCCCGATGGCCCCACGGGGCGACTGGGTCTTTTAGAACTGCGGGCCTTCGAGATGCCGCCGCATGCGCGGATGAGCCTGGTGCAGCAGCTGCTGCTGCGCGCTCTGGTGGCCAAGTTCTGGGCTCGCCCCTACGAGGCACCCGTAACCCGATGGACCACCGCATTGCACGACCGCTTTATGCTCCCGAGCTTTATCGTGCAAGACCTGCACGATGTCTTATTCGATCTGAAGGACACGGGCTTTCACTTTGACCCCGACTGGTTTTCCCCGCATGTGGAGTTTCGCTTTCCCCGTCTTGGCGACCTTCATCTGCAGGGCATGCAGATAACCCTGCGCATGGCCTTAGAGCCCTGGCATGTCATGGGAGAAGAAAATAGCGGAGGCGGTACAGTGCGCTATGTTGATTCTTCACTAGAACGCATTGAGCTGCGCATCAATGGACTGAACCCGAGCCGATACCTGGTCACCTGTAATGGCCAAGCGCTACCGCTGCAGCCCACCGGTGTTACCGGCGACTATGTGGCCGGCGTGCGGTACAAGGCCTGGAACCCGGCCTCAAGCCTGCACCCAAGTATTGGCGTGCATTCGCCGCTTACCTTCGACCTAATAGACACCTGGAATCGCCGATCGCTTGGGGGCTGTCAGTATCACGTAGTGCATCCGGGCGGAAGAAACTACGATACCTTTCCGGTCAATGCCTACGAGGCCGAGAGCCGAAGGCTGTCGCGTTTCTTTCGGGCCAACCACACGCCGGGCGACTTACCCCATGCGATCGCAAGGCCCCATCATGTTGCCGCAAGCCCCGAGTTTCCGTTTACCATGGACCTTCGCCGCCCTATGCCTTAAACGTCTTCGTCTTCGCTTGGTACCTTTTGAACGCTGCAACTGCCACTGCCTATTCGCGATTCTTTGCCCTCGGCCCGCAGACCGAGCAGAGCCGGCGGCAGCGCCATGAGGAGCTAAACCGACAGATCCAAGACCATGGCCTGAGCTACAACATCTATTCGCAGGATTCCCAGTCGCAGCGACCCTGGTCGCTGGAACTATTCCCTTTACTGCTCCATGGCAAAGACTGGCAAGACATTTCGCAAGGAATCTGCCAGCGCGCCGCGCTTCTCGAACATATCGCTGCAGATATCTATGGTGATGGTCGATTGCTCAACGAGGGGCTACTTCCTGCTGCCCTCGTGTATGGACATCCCGGGTTTATTCCCGCCCTGCAGTCCTCCGCCAATGCAGGGCGCGGCCCCCGGGAGTACCTGCAGGTCATTGCCTTTGACCTCGCCCGTCAGCCAGACGAAACATGGGTTGTCCTGTCCCAGCGCACCCAGGCCCCCTCAGGCCTTGGATACGCGCTGACAAACCGGCTATTGGTTTCGCGCCAGCATGCCGATGCCTTTCAGGCTCTGAAGGTGCGGCCCTGGGCCCATGTCTTGCGGCAGTTTGTTGAGGGCCTTGGCAGACTCAACCCAGAGTCGGGCCCAAGCCACATCGCTCTGCTATCGCCAGGTCCGTTTAATGAGACCTATTTTGAACAGGTCTATCTGGCCCGACAGTTCGGTCTGACCCTGGTGGAGGGCCACGACCTGGTGGTGCGTAACGGCCAGGTCTTTCTTAAGGCCCTAAAGGGGCTTGAGCGTGTGCATATCATCTTAAAGCGCATGGATGACGCCTTTCTTGATCCGCTAACGCTTCGAGCGGATTCAACCCTGGGCACACCGGGGCTGCTCAATGCCTACCTGGCCGGCCAGGTGGCGATCGTCAATGCGCCGGGGCTTGCCTTTCTGGAGTCGCCCGCCTTATTGGGTTTTCTGCCCGGGCTCTCTGAGGCGGTGCTCGGTGGGCCCCTGGCCCTTGCCTCTGCCGACACCTGGTGGTGTGGCGAGGCGGCAGCACGCAAGGCCGTTGCCGACGAGTTCGACCGATGCGTTATCAAGCCCAGCTATCCCGATGCACCAGGGCGCGAAAGCTTCGAGACTGTGCTGCTGCCATCGCTTTCACAGGCCGAGCAAGCAGCATGGCGCGGGCGTATCGCTGAGGATCCGGAGGCCTATGCCGTGCAGTCAATTGTCGCGCTCGATCAGATGCCGGTTTGGCGGGAAGGGCTGATCAACCAGCCCTACCTGCTGCGCGTATTTGCCCTTCGGGTCGGGCCAGGGCCCGATCAATGGCAGGTGATTCCGGGCGGCATGGCCCGGGTGGTAGGAGAGCAACAGATAGCCTCGATGCAACGCGGCGGCAGCAGTGCCGATGTCTGGCTGATCGACAACGAACCCCAATCCGTGAGCCCACAGGCCTCTCTCACTCTGGTCAGCCCTCCCCCGATCGTGCACCGAGGGGTCACCAGTCGGGCGGCAGAAAACCTCTTCTGGATGGGGCGTTATACCGAACGCAGCGAAAACAGCCTTCGTCTGGTGCAGGTGCGTCTCGATACCCTTCTTACCGAGACGCCTAGCCCTTCGGCGCTGGAAAGCTGGCTATCCCAGCTCTGGCTGCGACTCGGCCCCAGAGCCTTCCAGCCTGTATCTCCGCTGGAAGACCTGATTACCAGTCTTGGTGATGCCGCAGCACCGCAGAGCCTTGCCTATCACCTTGCCCAATTGCGCCGGTCGGCCTCGGCGGTCCGTGACCGGTTATCGCAGGAGCACTGGCATGCCGTGGAAGACTGCCTGGTATCTCTGGGCTCTGCCTTTAAGCCCAGCGAGCAGACCTCTGCCGTCACAGCCTTAAAAGCCTTGGAACGCACCAGCCGCGCCCTAGCGAGCATGACCGGAGCGCAGTCAGACCGCATGCTGCGAGACGACGGCTGGCAGCTTTTAATGATCGGTCGATTACTGGAAAGACTAAGTTTTCTGGCAGATGTGCTCGCAACGGCCACCCAGGCGCGCGTGCTGCCGCAGCCCGAAGAGACGGTCTACCGAGGATCGGCCGTAGGCCTGGTGCTGACTCGGCTCTTTGAGACCAACCCCAGCGATCTGGCACCCCTGCCCTCACACACGCCGCGTCGCAGGCTCATGGACCTATTCTTGTCCCACGACCAGAGCCCCCGGTCACTCACCTGGGTTGCCCTTAGCCTGCGCAAGCGCCTGTCAAAGCTTGCCCAGACCCCGATGGGAGAACCAGACGCACTGGCTCAGACTATCGACATTCCGCCATCGAGCGTTTTGCAGCATATTTCGGAAAACGACGAGAGGCTGTCTTTCTGGCTACAGGAGATACAGCAGGCTGCCTGGCAGTTATCCGATCGCATTACCCAGCAGTATTTTGTCCATATCTACGCGCGGGACACCAGCCTTGGTGGATAGGCCTCAGCCTCTGCCGACGCAGACGCGGCGCATTCGGGTGAACCACGAAACCCGCTATCTCTATCAGCCTGCGGTAACGACCTCCTGGCACCAGGCCCATCTTGAGCCAGGAAACACACCATGCCAGCGGGTGGTCTCGGTTCACCGTCAGGTCTATCCAAGGCCCACCTTTGCCCTGCAGACAACAGACGCATTTGGTAACCAGCAGTGGTTCTTCAATCAGGAAACGGCCCATGCGGAGCTCACCGTCTGCGTCACCTCGATACTCGAGACCTGGAGCATCGCGGGCGATGCGACTGGCGGTCTGTTGTTGGCGGAGAAACCAGCGGTGCCTCGGCCGGAGTCGGTCGGGGGCGCGGCAGGGGCGTCGCTTGGGGAGTCGCTGGGGGCGTCGCTGGGGGCGTCACCCTGGGAGTCTATGGCCCAGGCAATTGCCTATGCACCCCAAAAGCCTGCCCCTAGAGAAAGCCTTTACGCTTATCCATCAACCTATGTGCCTCGGGGCCCGGAATTTATCGCATTTTCAGCCGAGGTATTTACGGCGGGCAGGCCCCTGATAGAAGTCTGTAAGGCACTGACCGCACTGCTCCATCAGGAGCTGCAATACAACCCACAGACCACCACGGTTCAAACGGCTGCCCGAACCGCCCTTGCCCAGCGCAGCGGAGTCTGCCAAGACTTTGCCCACATCATGCTGGCCTGCCTGCGCAGCCGCGGGCTGGCTGCCCGTTATGTCAGCGGCTATCTGATTACCGAGCCGGCCGAAGGCCAGCCTCGGCTCATTGGGGCCGATGCCTCTCATGCCTGGGTGGCGGTCTATCTGGGCGATGGCCAGTGGCTTGACTGCGATCCTACCAACAACCGGACAGGGCTTGCCTCGCCTGGGCCAGACTACATTCGGCTCGCGGTCGGACGTGACTTTGCCGATGTCTCTCCGTTGCGCGGTGTGATTCATGGGGGAGCACATCACCGTCTCGAGGTGGGCGTTACGGTTGCTCCCGAAGACGATACACTGACAGGCAGTCATGACCACGCCCTTTCGACCCGGCTTTGACACCCTTGCCCTGCATGCTGGGGCAGCACCCGACCCTGCCACCGGGGCACGGGCCGTACCCATCCACCTGACCACGTCGTTTGTATTCCCTTCGGCAGACCAGGCGGCTGCGCTCTTTAATATGGAGCAGTCGGGGCATGTCTATTCCCGTATTTCAAACCCCACCAACGCGGTGCTCGAAGAGCGCATTGCTGCGCTCGATGGCGGCGTAGGCGGGATTGCCACTGCCAGTGGGCAGGCCGCCCTGCACCTGGCGATTGCCACTCTGCTCAGCGCAGGAGACCACATTGTGGCAAGCGCTGCCCTCTACGGCGGCTCGCACAACCTGCTGAGCTATACCCTGCCCCGCTTTGGTATCACCACCAGCTTTGTTCCGCCTGCAGACCTTGATGCCTGGCGTAACGCCATTCGGCCCAACACCCGCCTGCTCTTTGGCGAGACCCTGGGTAACCCTGGTATTGATGTGCTCAACCTCGCCGGCATCGCCGAAATTGCAGCCGCCCACCGGCTGGTCTTTCTCGTTGACAGCACGCTGACGACGCCCTGGCTGCTGCAACCTCTAGTTCATGGCGCAGACCTGGTGTTTCACTCGGCCACGAAATTTCTTAGTGGCCACGGCACGGTAATTGGCGGCCTGGTGGTCGATGGCGGACGGTTTGACTACGAGGCCTCAGGCAAGTATCCCACGCTCACCGAACCCTATGCAGGCTTTCACAACATGGTCTTCTCTGAAGAAAGTACCGTGGGGGCCTTCTCGCTGCGCGCCCGCCGAGAGGGTTTACGCGACTTTGGTGCCTGTATGAGCCCGCAGACCGCCTGGCATATTCTGCAGGGGCTCGAAACGCTACCACTGCGCATGGCCCGGCATATTGCAAACACCGAGAAGGTGGTGGAATTTCTCTTAAGCCAGCCATTTGTTGCATCGGTGCGCCACCCCATGGTGGAGACACATCCTAGCCATGCCCTGGCCAAGACCCTGCTGCCGAAAGGGGCCGGTGCGGTCTTAAGCTTTGACATCAAAGGCAGCCGCGAACAGGGCAAGGCGTTTATCGATGCACTGGGGCTTTTCTCGCACCTGGCCAACGTCGGCGACTGTCGGTCGCTGGTGATTCATCCGGCCTCGACCACCCACTTTCGCATGTCGGAAGAGGCCCTGCGGCAGGCAGGCTTGGGCCAGGGCACCGTGCGTCTCTCAATCGGCTTAGAAGACCCTCACGACCTGATCGAAGACCTGCGCCAGGCGCTCAAACGGGCGGAGAAGGCGTGATTGTTCGCGACACCTATGCCTACTCCGGGGGCAGGCCTTTCGACCCAAGCCTTCCCTGCGTAGTGTTCGTGCACGGGGCGGTAAACGACCATAGCGTCTGGGGCTTACAGGCACGTGCCTTTGCCCATCATGGCTACAGTGTGTTGGCCGTTGACTTACCTGGACACGGGAAGAGTAGAGGTCTGCCTCTGGCATCGATTGAAGAGGCCGGGGCGTGGCTGCTTGGGCTGCTCGCCGCGGCGGGCGTAAAAACAGCCGCACTGGTGGGCCACAGCATGGGCTCGCTTATCGCCCTCGAAGCGGCAGCGCAGTCAACTGCGGCGGCAGCGCAGTC
>JBMSYB010000034.1:0-21392 GCA_049426285.1 Burkholderiaceae bacterium | reverse complement strand
TCGTCTGCGCCATTCTGACCCCGAATCGACCACCATGGCAAGACAATCGACTAAGCCCAATACCGGGTACTAACCCGAACTGGTGTTGGCGATGTTGGTGACCTGATAATCGCCAGAATTCAAAAAATAATCAGGAGACCTCGCCATGCCGTATTCCGCTGAATTTGCCCTGGGACCTAAAGATCCTGCTGATCTTCCAAATCCAAGGCATTCTTTTTCATGGCGAACTGCCTCAGTGGCACTGGTCTGCCTTGCGCTGGTAGCGTGCGGCGGTGGGTCCGACAGCGGCAGTAGTTCAGCGACCACCACCCGGCTAATCGTATTTGGCGATAGCCTTATGGACACTGGCACCTTTGGCTTTAAAAATGTGACGCAGGGCAGTGCGTCTCTCGGTGCGGGATCTAACCCCGTACTCACTACAGCCTTAGCCTCCCGGCTTAACGTTTCAGAGCCCTGTCCGTTCTTTCGGTCAGTCGATGCCGGGGCCACCTTCACCAATACCGCTGGCTGTACCAACTTCGCGATTGGTGGAGGGGCGGTGAACCTTCCCGCGACGCCAACCTCTCCGGTGCGTATTCCCGTTCAGCTCAACGCTTCTGTGGCTGCAGTAAGTAGCTATGCGCCTTCAGACTTAGTGTTAATTGACGCAGCGGGTAACGATGTCGCCAACCTCATCGGCGCCTTTCTTGCCCTGCAGCAGGGGGATCCCACCGCCTTCGTTACGCTTACCGGCAGCATCCTCGGTGCCCAGACAGTTAGCGCGCAGCTCGCTGCTGCCCCCACCACAGCCCCTGCCCAATTGGGCTTTGCCTACATGGCGGCTCTGGCTACTGTGCTGAGAAGCACCATCGAAACCACTGTATTGAACCGTGGCGCTGAACGTGTTGTTGTTATTGGTTCGGTCAATGTCGCCGTAACCCCGAGGCTTGCGATTGTCCTAGCATCTCTGCCTGCGGCGGCAAGAGCCCAGTTAACTCCTCTGTTTTCCGACTGGGTCAATGCCTTTAATCTGCAGCTCGAGTCCGGTTTCGTGGGTAACCCGAGGGTGTTGTTCGTGAACGGCTTCCAGCTCTTTAACCGGATCCTCTCCAGTCCGGCAACCTTCGGTCTCACCAACATCACTGATGCAAGCTGCCCCCCCACCGGCCAAGGCCCTGCGGGCCCCACGTACACCCTGTCCGCATGCTCGGAAGTTGTGGCTACTGGGTTTATTGCATCGGCAACGCCAAGCTTCATTACCGGGCAGCCGCTTGCCGGTGACTGGTCTACTTTTCTGTTCTCCGATAACTTTCACCCAACGCCTCGTGGTTATCAGGCAGCGGCAGATATCATCATGGAGTCGATTACCGCACGCGGCTGGCGCTAGTTTTTCATGCCCCTTCCAAAGGTATTCGGAGGTAAAAAGCAATACAAGCATTGCCATGGCCTGATTCGCTAGCCTCGGCCTTATTGAGCAGGTGTTCACTAGCGGGCCGATCCCCGTGATTCTCCCAATGGGCCTCTACCCCGTATTCGGGCACACTCCCCCCAGTCTGTCACTCAGGAGTAGGCATGAAATCAAGGGAGTTTTCCTACACGCGCCCGGCCAGTCTGCAGCAGGCTCTGCAGGCATTGGCTAGCCATGGTGCGGCAGCGCAGGTGTTGGCCGGTGGCCAGAGTCTGGTGCCTGCCCTCAACCTGCGGCTTGCAGCGCCCGAGGTTCTTGTAGACCTGCAAGACTGTGCGGAGCTTCGGGGTATTGCAATGTCCGGCAATTCGCTGCGTATTGGCGCACTCACCACGCATGCCCAGATCCAGTCCTCCCCCGAAGTGGCTCGCCATGTTCCGCTGCTCGCCCAGGCGGTACCCTACGTTGCCCATGTTGCCATTCGAAACCGGGGAACGATTGGTGGCAGCCTTTCCCTAGCCGATCCTGCGGCCGAGTATCCGGCGGTTGCACTTGCCACCGGGGCCACGATCATTGTCCAGGGGCAGGCTAAAGACCGTCGTATTGCCGCGGCCGATTTTTTCAAGGGCCTGTACACCACGGACCTGCAGCCTGGCGAGATTCTTACAGCGGTGGAGTTTCCGATAGCCGGTCCTGATGACCGCACAGGCTTTTACGAGCTCGCTCGCCGGCGTGGTGACTATGCCATGGTTGGCCTGGCCGCCTACGTGGCGGTAACGCAGGGCCGGGTGTCGGCAGCGCATCTTGCTTATTTCGCGGTGGCCGATCGCCCCATATTGGCAAAGACCGCTGGAGCAAAGCTTGTGGGGCAGCCCTTGGGTGATCCATCGGCGCTTGCGGCGGCTACCCAGGCCCTTGCCGCAGACCTAGATCCCTTGCCCGACCTGCAGGCGGCCTCACAGACCAAGTCGTATCTTGCGGGCGTTGTCCTCAAGCGCGTCATTCAACAGTTAGGAGCCACCTCGTGAATTCCCAGACCATCGCTATACGCCTGCAGGTCAACGGTGAACCGGTAGAGGCAGAGGTCTCTCCCAGCATGCACCTGGTGGATTTCCTGCGCGAACGCCTCGATCTTACGGGCTCGCACCTGGGCTGCGAGCATGGGGTCTGTGGCGCCTGCTCCGTCTTGGTCGATGACACCCTGGTCCGCGGCTGCCTCATGCTGGCTGTTCAGGCTCAGGGAAAGGCTGTTCGTACCATCGAGGATCTTTCCGATGCTGGGGTTCTCAAAGAGTTGCAGCAGGCGTTTCTCGAGCATAACGCGCTGCAGTGTGGGTTCTGTACCCCGGGCATGCTGCTGACCGCGCATGACCTCGTGCGCAGCCGGCCCGATGCCAGCCGCGATGAGATCCGCGACTATATCTCTGGAAACTACTGCCGTTGTACGGGCTACCAGGCAATCGTAAATGCCATCGAGTCTGTGCTTGCCGTGCGCAAGAAGGCATCGGCCACATCCGCAGCGTAAAGACTTTCATCAAGGGCCATTATGAATTCTCGTGCTGAACTCCCCCAAGACCTGCAGACCGTAGAAAAGACCGAGGGCTATATCGGCAAGCCTGTGCCACGGGCGGGCGCCAAGCGCCTAGTACAGGGGCGTGGCAGTTATATCGATGACATGCGCCTGCCGCGTCTTGCCCATGTGGTTTTTTTCCGCAGTCCGTATGCCCATGCGCGCATCCGAAGCCTCGACCTTGCCAAGGCCCGCTCTGCCCACGGTGTCATTGCGGTCTTCTCTGGCCCCGACTTAGCCGCATTCTGCACGCCCTGGGTGGGCGTTCTGGGCCACCTAAAGGGAATTAAGTCAGCGCCGCAGCATCCGATTGCCATTGACCGTGTCTGCTGGCAGGGCGAGGCGGTGGCCGCGGTTGTTGCCAAAACCCGTCGTCAGGCAGAAGACGCCCTCGACCATATCGAGGCCGAGTTTGACCCTCTGCCGGCGGTAACCGATATGCGCGCCTCTCTGCGTGGTGATGTCGTGATTCACCCCGACCTTGGCGACAACATCTGCTTTAGCCGCGAACTAAAAACCGAGGGCTTTGATGAGGCCTGGGCCAAGGCCGATCATGTCGTAGAGAAGACCTACGATTTTTCGCGGCATACCGGTGTCTGTATGGAGCCGCGGTCAATACTTGCCGACTACAACCCGGCAGACCACAGCCTCACTGTCTATCACGCCACACAAGCGCCGCACATGATGCAGGATATTTTTTCCAAGCATCTCAATATTCCAGAGTCTCAGGTACGCGTAGTCTGTAAAGATGTGGGTGGCTCCTTTGGCATCAAGGTGCATGTCTATGCCGATGAAATGGCCACGGCGGCAATCTCGGTGGCGCTGCGCCGCCCGGTGAAGTTCGTGGCCGACCGTATGGAGTCTTTTATTACCGACATCCACGCGCGGGAACATACCGTCACGGTTCGCCTGGCCTGTATGCGTGATGGCGAGATTATCGGTTTCGACCTTGAAGACCTTACAGGTATTGGCCCCTACTCGGTCTACCCTCGCACCAGTGGTATTGAGGGCAATCAGGTGGTCAACCTCACGGGCGGGCCCTATCGTCACAAGCACTACCGCGCAAAGCTCAATGTTGTCTTCACCAACAAAAATGTCACCTGTCAGTACCGGGCCGTGGGTCACCCCATTGCGGTGGCTGTCACTGAGGGCATTGTCGATGAAGCCGCCCGCGCCATCGGCATGGATCCGGCCGAGTTTCGCGCCAAGAACATCATCCCTGATGACGCCTACCCTTATCTCAGCTTTCCATCAGGCATCAAGTTTGAGAGCCTTTCGCACCAGAAGTCCCTGCACAAGCTCCTAGACCTCATGAACTACCCCGCCTTGCGGGAAGAGCAGAAGGCGCTTCGGGCGAAGGGTATCTACCGTGGTATCGGCCTAGCCGCGATGATCGAAGTCACCAATCCGTCCCCCGCCTTTTATGGTGTGGGGGGTGCCCGCATTTCCGCCCAAGACGGCGCCACGCTCCGTATGGACCCTCAGGGAATGATCACGGTGACCTGTAGCGTTACCGAACAGGGTCAAGGCACTGAGGCTGTATTTGCCCAGATTGCGGCCGATGCCGTAGGCGTGTCCATCGATAAGGTGCGGGTTATGACAGGTGACACCGCCGTCATGCCCTATGGGGGTGGCACCTGGGCCTCTCGAGGCGCCGGTATTGGGGGCGAGGCGGTACTGCAGTCTGGTAAGGCGCTGCGTTCCAATATTCTCGATATTGCTGCGGCGATTCTCCAGACGGAGAAGGCAACCCTGGATGTCCGCCAAGACCAGGTAGTCGACAAAATTACCGGTGGCGTCAAGATGTCACTGGCGGAGGTCGGGCGTGTCGCTTATTTTCGGCCCGACACGCTGCCCATGAAGTTTCAGTCCGAACTCACAGTGACCCGGCACTACACGCCGCGCGAATACGGTTTCACCTTCACCAATGGGTTTCAGGCTTCCTACCTCGAGCTAGACCCCGAGACCGGGTTTGTGACCCTGCTGAAACACTGGTGTGTCGAAGACTGTGGCACGGTCATTAACCCCATGCTGGTGGACGAGCAGATCCGTGGCGGCATCGTGCAAGGTATCGGCGGCGCCCTTTTCGAAGAATGCATGTATAGCGAAGACGGTCAGATGCGTAATGGCACCATGGCCGAATACCTCGTGCCGATGGCCGCCGAGATGCCCGATATCGAGGTGGCGCACGTGGCAACGCCTACGCGGTCTTCCGAACTCGGCGCGAAGGGGGCCGGGGAGGCCGGAACCGCCGGCGCACCGGGCGCGATTATGAATGCCCTCAATGACGCGCTCGCCCCTTTGAACGCCTCTGTCACCACGCAGCCCTTTACTCCGGAGCGGGTTCTTAAAGCCCTTGGGCGGGTATAACAGCGGTCCTCGGGGCTACAAGCCAAAGGCCGCGATCTGCCCTGTCTGGAATTTGCTGCGCCCTTTTTCAGGCCCGTCGGCCTGGGGTCTCAGGTGGTTGCGGCGCTACGCCTTGCGGGAAGCAGTACCGCGGCCATGGCCGCCAGAATCAGGGCAAGCGCCAAGAGGTCTTGCCAGGTAATGGCCTCTGACAGCCAGAAGGCCCCGCCGAAGACCGCCACCACTGGCACCAGCATAATCGACAGTCCGCTGGTAACCGCAGAAAGCTTGCGTGCCACCGTAAACCAGGCCACATACCCCAGGGCAAACGCAACCACGCTGTTGTAGAACACGCCGGCCCATTCTATGGCCGAAGGCCAGCGCCAGTCGGCAGCCTCGGTGGCCGCCGCAATAACAAACCCCAGAACACAAGAAATCGTTAGAGACCAGAAGTTAAGCACCGCAGTCGAGATCGTCAGCGGGGTATGCTTGATCATTGCATTTCCAATGCCCCAGAAGATGGCTGCCGACAGAATAAAGACAAGGCCCAGCGGCTGACCCGTGAACTGTTGGATTTCATCGATAGCAAGAAGGTATGTCGCTGCCAGAGCAAGTACCACCCCAGCCACTGCCCGGGCGGTGAGCCTTGCCTTATACACGATCACACTGGCCAGGAGTGCCCAGACGGGCATGGTGTAGCCAACGATTGCCGCCCGACCCGAACTCAGAAGGGTGAGGCTAAAGATCAGCCCGGTGTGCCAGAGCAGCATATTAAAAATGCTTATCTTTACCACCGCAGCGCGTTCCCCTTGGGGAATCCGAAAAGACTCCTTGCGGTAGATGACATAAAGGCCGATACAGATAAGGCCAAAGAAAAAGGTAAGGGCCCGAAAGGTGGCTGGCGGGAAGGTCGACACCACCAGCTTCATTACCGAATAATTAAAACCCCAGGCAAGGGTCACAAAGAGAATGAGCAAAAGATCAATACGGCTGATCGATGGATTAGCAGAATAGGAGGCAGGCATGAGGAAAGAAGGGGGTGGGGCGTAATGAGCGAGGATCTAGATTATGCTCTAGCTCTTCGGTTAAAGAGGATCTGACGATGTCATCAGCCCCAGTCATTCCCATGCTGCCCGAGAATCTCTCTGAGCCAGCAGACCTTGTGGCCGCGATTCGCGCCCGCCGCGGTGGTGATCTTTTAAAGCTCGACCGAATGCTGCTGCACAGCCCACCACTGGCAGAAGGTTGGAATGTCTTCCTGGGAAAAGTGCGCTCAGAGCTCTCCGTGCCAATAGCGCTACGGGAGCTTGTTATGTGCGTGGTGGCCGTTTTAAATGGTGCGAGCTTTGAGTATGAGCACCATGCGCCGATCTTTATTGCCTCTGGTGGAACGCCTGCGCAGGCCGAGATGCTCGGCCGTGTGGGTACGCCTGGGTTTTCGATGGCGCCCTTCTCCACACGAGAGCAGAACGTGATTCTTCTGGCAGAGCAAATGACGCGAAGCCTAGTCGTAGCGCCCGCAGTAAAGCAAGCCTTGGTGCAAGAACTGGGAATACAACAGACCGTAGAACTGGTGGGCGTGGTTGCCACCTACAACATGGTCTCGCGTTTTTTATTGGCACTGGATATTCATGCCGACGACCCAGTACTCAGGGCCGAGGTGTTCCACGATCGCTGAACTGCCAGCCCCAGTATGCTTAAGGCAAGCATCAGCATGACCAGCATGCCCCAGCCCGCAGTGCTGTAGACCCAGCCGCCTGCCCAGGATCCAGCCGCCCCGCCCGTAAAGAAGGTGGCCATAAAAAGGCTGTTGGCGCGGCTACTGGCCTGCGGCGAGATATCGAACACCTGCCGTTGGCTCAAGACAAGCTGCAGGGCCAGCCCGAAGTCCAAGAGGCCTGCTGCCAGCGTAAGACCCAGCAGTGCGATTTCCCGATGTTCTACGAGGCCCAGGGCTGCAATTAGGCAGGCTACCGCGAGAATAACGGTTGCCCAGCCTATGCCTGCCTGTGACCGCCCCTGATCTGACCACCGGCCCGCGATCGGCGCGGCGACTGTCGCCGTGATTGCCACAAGCGAGAAGGCACCGAGCTCAAGCTGGCTCAGGCCCAACGAGCCATTAACAAGTTCCGCCGGTACACCCGTCCAGAAGGCGCTAAAAACGCCAAAAGAGATCGCCTGCCCGAATGCGCGATGGCGAAGAAGGGGGGTGTTTCTCCAGAGCGACACCTGACCGCGCATGTAGTGCCAGAGGCTGCCCTGTGCCACCCGAGGCATGCGGGGCAGTAGCTGAGCGAAGGTGAGTATGCCCAGGGCCATGAGCCCGGCGGAGATCAGAAAAATCGTCTGCCAGTGTCCCGCCCATCCCGCCAGGCTCGCTAAGGGTCTGGCAAGCGTTACGGCCACCCCAATACCAGCAATCATGATGCCGAGTGTCTGACCGCGTTTTTCCGCAGGCCTGAGTCCCGTAATGGCGGGAAGAAGCATCTGAATCGCACTCAGACAGAAACCGAGGCAGAGCGTTACCAGCAGAAGCAGTTCCCAACGCCGCAAAAACACCAATGCCAAAAGACAGGCCACCACCGCCGCCATGGTCCTCAGAATCAGTTGCCGGCTCTCGACCCGGTCTGCCAGTGGCACCAGAAACAAAAGCCCCAGACAATAGCCTGCCTGCGATACCGGAATGAAGCTCGTTGCCTGCCATAGGCTCCAGCCCATTTCCTTGGCCATATAGGGCGCCAACGGCTGAAAGTAATAGAAGTTTGAAACCAGAAGACCGGCGAAGGCGGCACAGATGAAGGTTGTTGAATAACTGATCAGCACTAGGGTATCTTATGACAAACGCTCAGGAGTCCTCCTCATGTCACTTGCCAAAGCCCCCAGTCCTGTAAACCCGCAGTCTTCTCGCCAGGCGCGTGCCGTGGTTATCACCTGTGCGGTCACCGGCGCGATCCACACGCCCTCCATGTCGCCCTATCTTCCGATCACTGCCGAGGAAATTGCCCAGGCGGCAATCGAGGCAGCGGAGGCAGGCGCAGCGATTGTCCACCTGCATGCCCGCAATCCCCAAGATGGCCGACCGGATCAGTCTCCCGAGGCCTTTGCGCCCTTTCTACGAGAGATTCACCAACAGTCTAATGTGGTGATCAATATCACCACTGGGGGGGCTCCCACTATGCTTGTTGAAGAGCGATTAAAGCCCTGCGCCCATTTCAAGCCCGAGGTGGCCTCCCTCAACATGGGCTCCATGAACTTTGGCCTCTTTCCGATGCTCAATCGCTACAAAGACTTCAAATATGACTGGGAGCGCCCCTACCTGGAGGGCTCAGACGAGCGCATATTCAAAAATACCTTTCGCGATATTGAAAATATCCTGCGCACCTGCGCAGACAATCAGACCCGCTTTGAGATCGAGTGCTACGACATTGGCCATCTCTATACCCTGTCCCATTTCGCCGATCGTGGCCTGATCAAGCCCCCGTTTTTTATTCAGTCGGTTTTTGGAATTCTCGGCGGTATCGGCGGCCATCCCGAAGACGTGTCGTATATGCGGCAGGCGGCCGACAGGCTTTTTGGAAATGACTACATCTGGAGCGTTCTGGGGGCGGGGAAGAACCAGCTGTCTATTGCCGCACAGTCCGTGGCTATGGGCGGCAATATTCGGGTGGGTTTAGAAGACTCACTATGGATCCGTCCCGGTCAGCTGGCCAAGAAAAACGCGGAACAGGTTTCTGCTGCGCGGCAGATTGTCGAGGGCCTGGGACTGCGCATGGCAAGCCCGGACGAGGCAAGAAGCATTCTCAAGCTCAAAGGCAAAGCCGGTGTCAACATAAGCGCCTAGCCCACGGTCTGCGGCCAGCAGCGCCCAGAGACTGGAGTCTGGTTTGGGGCATTCGAACGAAACTTGTACACTTATTATATTGATACTCGTTGCGAGAGGCCCGTTCTGAAAAACAATACCAAAGCCCGTGCGTCCAAATCTCTGCCGCAGGGCGCCCGACTTAGCCCCGATATTCGAAAACAGCAGATCCTTGAGGCTGCCATTTCTTATTTTGCCGAAGTAGGCTTCGCAGGGCAGACCCGCGAGCTTTCGCGGCGCATTGGGGTCTCACAGCCTTTGCTGTATCGCTATTTCCCTTCTAAAAACGACCTTATCAATGAGGTCTTCGACGCTGTCTTTATGAAGAAATGGGATCCGTTATGGATTCATGACCTCAAAGATCGGTCGGTTCCCCTGCGTGACCGGCTCACCCGTTTCTACTCCCAGTATGCACACAGTACTTATCGGCCGGAGTGGATTCGTATTTATATGTTTGCGGGTCTTGCCGGAATGGGCCTGAACCGAAACTATCTCGACTTTGTGCGTAAGCAGTTACTTGTGGTGGTGGCCGAAGAGCTTCGCCATGCGCTCTTAACCCGGCATGCCCGTACGAAGGCGCCAAAGATTTCGGCCCGAGAGATCGAAATGGTCTGGAATCTGCACGGCAGCATGTTCTATTGGGCGGTTCGGCGCAATATCTTTGGCATCAAAGCCCCAGCCCCCTTCGAGCTGCGCACAGGCGATGCGGTCGATCTCTTTCTGGCCGGTGCCAAGGAGATCTACCCCCGGCTGCTGGCAGGCTCCGGGTCATAATTCTCTAGCCCCAGCCCCGCCAGCTCCTATCAGTTAGCTGCCTGTGGCCGGCCACGGCCGCTAGTAGTTGCCCTTATAGACGGGCAGAGAAATCGCATCCATAGTGATCAAGCGATAATGATTGCTTTCGTTTGGTTCGGCCCTTTCCTTCACAAATTTTTTAAAGGCGCGGTCCGTCGCGCCTCTGGAGACAATATGGACAAGATGCGTAGAAAGGTAGTGGGCGCTGCTGGCGCCTCGGTGGTTGCGGCTGCCATGCCCGCCCCGGTGTTCGCCCAGGCTAATCCCATTAAAATTGGTATGAGCATGCCCCAGACCGGTGGGCTGGGTGGTGGCGGCCAGGCGGCTCTGGTTGCCCTGCGTATGTGGGTAGACGATGTCAACGGCCGCGGTGGCCTGCTTGGCCGCAAGGTAGAGTTCACGGCCTACGACGACCAGTCCAACCCCGCCAACACCCCAGGAATTTATTCCAAGCTTCTCGATGTCGACAAAGTAGACCTGCTTATCGCTCCCTACGCCACGGTGCCTACGGCGCCGATCATGCCCTTGGTAAAGCAGCGGGGCAAGCTGCTTATGGGCAACTTCTCTTTCCAGGTCAATGCCGACGTTAAGCACGATATGTGGTTTAACAACGCCCCGTGGAACGACTCCGAGGGATGGTCAAAAGGGTTTGTCGAAGCCGGGGTTGGCGCGGGTGCCAAGAGTATTGCTGTTGTGGCCTCCGACCAGGACTTTGCCCAGAATCTTGCTGACGGGGTTCGAGCCTATATTTCCAAGCTGAAGCTCAACAAAGTCTACGATCAAAACTACCCTCCCACAACGAAAGATTTTTCTACCATCATTCGCGCAGTTCGTGCCTCGAAGGCGGAGATGGTCTTCGTGGCCTCCTACCCACCCGACTCGGTTGCGATTGTTAACGCGGTCCATGAAATTGGGGTGGGCGACCAGGTAAGGGTTTTTGGTGGGGGTATGGTGGGCCTTGGCTTCACCCCAATCATGATTAACCTGGGCAGTAAGCTCAATGGGGTTTTGAACTTTAATACCTATGTCCCAGGTCTGAAGGCGCCGGGTGTTGAGGACTTCTTTCGCCGCTATTCCGAACGGGCTAAGGCGCAAAAGGTCGACGAACTTGGTTTCTATCTGCCGCCGTTTAACTACGCGATTGGTCAGATGCTTGAACAGGCCATTAAGGCAACCAATAGCATTGAAGACCGTCGCCTTGCCGACTACCTGCGTAAGAACGAAATGCAGACGATTGTTGGCCCTGTGCGTTTCGATGCCGGAGGCGAAAGGGCTAATCAGCGCATCGTTACCGCCCAGTTCCGGGGTGTAAAGGACAAAGACCAGGAGCAGTTCCGGTCACCCAGTAGGCAGATTGTGATCTTCCCACCAGGTGACAAGGCCGGAGACCTGATCTTCCCATACGAGAAGGCACAGAAATCCTAATCGGGTGCTGTATCGGGGTGTGTTGCTGCGCTGCCTGTAGGTCGTTTGCCCGTTTGCATTAACCGAGCAGCAGCACACCCCAAGCGCATTCCTCTATGGCTTTTTCTTTCGACCTCCTCTTCGAAGCGATTATTTTTGGTCTGCTGCTGGGCTGCTTCTATGCCGCAGTCAGCATTGGGCTGTCGATTGCCTTTGGACTGCTTGATGTTCCGCACGTAGCCCATCCAGCGGTACTAATTCTCGGTTCTTACGGCGTTTATCTTCTTGGCCAGTACGGGGTAGACCCCATTCTTGCCGGCCTCATGCTCACCCCGTTTTTCTTTCTTTTTGGGGCTGCGCTCTACCGCATGTACTACGAAACCTTTGAAAAGCGTGGCAATTCGGCCGCTGTCAGCGGGCTGGCTTTTTTCTTTGGAATTGCATTCATTATCGAGGTGCTGCTCGTGGTTGCCTTCGGGGTCGATCAACGGTCTGCCGAGGCCGCATACATTGGTGGCAGCCTCAAGATCGACGACCTGCGCATTCCCTATCGGCTACTGGTAGCCTTTGGGGTTGCCCTCTTTTTAACCATTACGCTTACCGCATACCTGTCAAAGACCTTCACTGGCCGGGCTATCAAGGCGGTAGGGCAAGACGAGGCGGCGCTTCGCCTCATGGGGGCAGACCCGGTCCGTATCAAGCAGTTTGCCTTTGGCCTTGCCACAGCGGTAAACGCTCTGGCTGGCGCCATGCTCATTATCGTGGCGCCAGTAGAGCCCACCATGGACCGCATCTATATTGGCCGTACCTTTTGTGTGGTGGTCTTGGCCGGCCTCGGTAGCATGAGCGGCACTCTCGTCGCAGCGCTTATTCTTGGAGTCACCGAGTCGATCGTGCTGATGTTCTTAGGCGCGTCTTGGGCACCCGCAGTAGCCTTCGGTTTATTGCTGGTGGTACTTGCAGTAAGGCCCAAGGGCCTTTTCGGACGGTAAAAGACCATGCGATTCTGGATAGCGTGTCTGGCGGTGGTTCTGGCTGCCACAGGGCTGGTGATGTCGGGTGCCAACGAATACCTGTTCTTTGCGGGGTTCGTTGTCTTACAGGCGGTGGTTCTGGCAACCGCCTGGAATATCCTGGGCGGCTACGCGGGGTATGTGAACTTTGGGGTTCCTGCCTTCGTCGGTGCTGGCGCCTATTCTGCGCTGGTGGTCCATCTCTCGCTTCAGGCCCCGCTTATTGTGCAGATTCTCGCGGCAGCGCTGATCTCGGGCACTTTGGGGTTTCTGGTCGGGGTTATCTCTGTGCGACTGCGCGGTATCTTTTTCTCGATTGCCACTGTGGCCTTAGTCTTTATTCTTGAAACTGTGGTGATCAACTGGCGCTATGTTGGGGGGGCTACAGGCCTGCAGCTTACCCGTCCAGGGGAAGGCTGGCCCTTCGATAGCTACACCCGCATGCTGTTCTGGGTAATGGTCATCATGGCGGTCGCCGCCATTGCCATTGCCCGTTATATTCAAGACTCGCACATTGGCCGGGGCCTGCGCGCCCTGCGCGACTCAGAAGAGGCAGCCGAGTGCACTGGGGTGCCCACGCTGCGCCTGAAACTCATCGCCTGTACGATTTCGGGTGCCTTGCTGGGCGCTGCCGGAGCACCTATGCCAATGTATCTCAGTTACATTGAGCCCTATTCCAGCTTTAACCTGGTCTATGCGGTCTCGGCGCTTGCCATGCCTATTATCGGAGGCATGTCCCACTGGGTAGGGCCGCTCATCGGGGCCTTGCTTCTGGCATCTATTCAACAACTGGTAACGGTCACTATTTCTAGCGAGCTCAACGTACTGGTCGTGGGAGTCTTGCTTGTCTTCTTTGTAATCGCTGCGCCAGATGGCATTGTGGGGCTCTACCGAAAATGGAAAGCATCCTCGAAGTAAACAAAGTCTCCAAGTTCTTTGGAGGCTTTACGGCGCTCTCGGGCGTCGACCTTCAGGTACAAAAGGGCGAACGACTGGGCCTTATTGGCCCGAATGGCTCTGGCAAGACCACCTTGATCAATTGCATCTCGGGGGCCTTGCTCAACGATGAGGGCACCATTCAGTTCAATGGCGCACCCATCTCCCGCCTGCCTGCCCATCGCCGCACAAAGCTGGGCATTGCCCGCAGCTTCCAGATTCCGCGTCCTTTCTCCAGCATGTCGATGCTCGAAAACCTCCTGGTGCCGCTCTCCTATGTCTGCGGCATTACGGGGGCCCGGGCCGAAGAAGAGGCCTACGAGATCCTCGCGAGCATGGGGCTTAAGGCCAAGGCCCTTGTGCCCACGAGCCAGTTATCTCAGGTGGAACTTCGCAAGATGGAGCTTGCCAGGGCCATGGCCGCCCACCCCAGCCTGTTAATTTCCGATGAGGCTATGGCGGGTCTGGCAGGCACTGAAATCGATGAGGTGCTGCAGATACTGTTCGACATGAACAGCCAGGGCATCACGATCATCATGATTGAGCACATCATGCAGGCAGTCATGTCGTTTTCGCAGCGGGTGGTCTGTCTGGATGCCGGGCAGATCATCTGTCAGGGCACACCCAAAGAGGTGGTCGCCAACCCACACGTGCAGAGGGCCTACCTTGGCGATTAAGCTTGAAATTGAAGGAATCCATGCCAGCTATGGTGCGGTGAAGGCCCTGCAGGGGGTCAGCCTGTCTCTGCATGAAGGCCGTACCGTGGCCTTGCTGGGTACCAATGGCAACGGCAAAAGCACCCTCATGAAGTGCGTCATGGGCATGGTCAAGCCCAGCCAGGGAAGCATTCGCCTTACCATCGACGATCAGAGCCACGACCTGGCAAGTCTGTCCACGCAAGAGATCGTGAACCTGGGCGTAGCGCTGGTGCCCGAAGGCCGACGGCTTTTCCCTAAGCTCACCGTTGAAGAAAATCTTTTACTGGGCGCTTTTCGCGACAAGGCCCGCGCATCGATTCGTGAGAATCTCGATTTCTGCCTGACTGCATTCCCGGTATTGGCCGAGCGAAAAAACCAGCTGGCCGGTTCCATGTCGGGGGGGCAGCAACAGATGCTTGCCATTGCCCGGGCCATTATGTCTTCGCCCCGACTTCTACTGGTCGACGAGCCCTCGGTGGGCCTGTCGCCCTTGCTGGTCTCGCAGACCATTACCAAGCTCAAAGAACTAAAAGACCAGTACAACCTCACGGTCCTCATGGCCGAACAAAACTTTAACCAGGCTATGCGTATCGCCGACTACGGCTACATCATCGTTCATGGCGAAATCGTATTTCAGGGCGATGTCGAGACCCTGAAGGAAAATGCGCTGGTGAAGAGTTTTTATCTGGGCGTGGCTGCAGAGGGGGCCTCGGCCCCCGGTCCGACCTAGATCCTTGTCTGCACTAAGGAGAATCTGATGAGCCAACCCCGTCGCCCTCAGGCCACTGCCATTCATTCGGCAAGCCGTTTTGTGTTTAGTGTTCCCGATCTCGCGGTGGCCGAAAAATACTTTTCTGCCTTCGGGCTTCGGGTGGAGGTTGCTGCGGATCGGTTGCGTCTTTATTCGCATTCTTCGCCGCATTGCTGGGGGCAGATTTATCAGGCGGGGTCTCGAAAAAAACTCGCCTATTTAACCCTGGGTGCCTACGCCGAAGACCTCGAGGCATTGCGTGCCCAGGTGTTGGCGCAAGGGCATACCTTAGCCTCTCCCCACCCTATGGCAGATGACACCTCAGGCTTTTGGCTGCGCGACCCCGATGGCAATCTGTTGCAGGTCACGGTAACCGAAAAGGTCACCCCAAACGAAAAGACCCCAGCGCTCGGGCCGGTGTATAAGGCTAATCCCATCGCAGTGCCGATTGGCCCAATGCGCGGCGAACTGCCTCAGGTGCGCCCCCTGCGCATGTCGCATCTGCTTATGTTCACCACCGACGTGCCACGGTCGATTGATTTTTACGAGAAGGCCCTTGGGCTGCGGCTTTCAGACAAGTCCGCCGACATCATTGCCTTTATGCACGGCGCCCATTCCAGCGACCATCATCTGCTTGCCTTTGCGAAATCAAATGGCCCTGGGCTGCATCACACCAGCTGGGCCGTAGACCGTCTCGACCATGTGGGGCTCGGCATGGACCAGATGATGGCTGCGGGATATACACGCGGCTGGGGCGTGGGGCGCCATGTCATCGGGTCCAACTATTTTTATTATGTGCAAGACCCGTGGGGCAGCTTTACCGAATATTCCTTTGACATCGACTTTGTCGGCGCAGATACCAACTGGCCTGCCCAAGACTACCCCCCCGAGAATTCACTCTACCTCTGGGGCCCCTCGGTCCCCGATGACTTCATTGTCAATCGGGAAGTCGAGGCAGAGCCCGCATAACCGCCCTGCGGCTCGACCCTAAGCCGCACCTGAGCCCCAACTGAGCCGCAGCTAAGCCGCAGCTTTGCGAGAACCACCCCCCAACTGGAGAAACCTGCTATGCGTTTTTTGAATTTCTTACACCCCGATGGCACGACCCGATTAGGCGTTTTAAAAGATGGTGGCCTGATTGATCTGAGCGTAAAGGGTTTTCCCACGAGCCTTGATGCCCTGCTTAAGACGGGGCCTACCCTTATGGACGTACTGAAGGCCGACTGGCCTAACCTGGCGCCTAACGCCGAACTCGAGGGTCTGCGCTGGCTGCCGCCCATTCTTAACCCGTCTAAGGCAATTGCGGTGGGCCTCAACTATGTGGACCATGCGGCAGAGAGCCCCTACAAAGACCCCCCGAAGTATCCCGTCTTGTTCCATCGGTTTCCGTCCTCGTGGGTGGGCCATGGTCAGCCCATTATTCGGCCGAAGGTCTCTACAGAGTTTGACTACGAGGGTGAGATTGCCGTGATCATCGGCAAAGAGGGTCGCCATATCGCAAAGGCCGACGCCTTATCGCATGTTGCGGGTTATTCGCTTTTCAACGATGGCTCGATTCGCGACTACCAGTTCAAGTCCACCCAGTGGATGATCGGCAAAAACTTTGACGCCTCTGCCAGCTTCGGGCCCTGGATGGTTACCGCAGACGAGCTTCCCATGGGCGCAGTCGGGCTACAGCTCAAAACCCGCCTCAACGGCCAGGTGGTGCAGGATGCCAACACGCGCGACATGATCTTCGATGTCGCAACCCTGGTAAGCATCTGTTCTGAGATCTTTGCGCTGCAGCCCGGTGACGTGATTATTTCTGGAACGCCCGCTGGCGTGGGCTTTGCCCGTAAGCCGCCGCTCTTTATGAAGCACGGTGATACCGTCATGGTAGAAGTGCCCGAGATCGGCCTGTTATCTAATCCTGTGGCTGACGAGAAATAGGGCCTGATTTACCGCGTCTGCTCTTCCAGCCATTCAATCCAGTGGGCCACCTTCACCGGTGTGCCCGACTGAAGATGGCCAATACAGCCTACATTGGCAGACAAAATACACTCCGGGCTGCCTGCCGTGAGGGCCTCGAGCTTCTGCTCCTTAAGGGTCTTGGCAAGCGCTGGCTGCAGTACCGAATACGTGCCTGCCGATCCGCAGCAGAGATGGCTGTCGGCAACGGGCTGTATCGACACCCCAAGACGCGAGAGAAAACTCTCCACCGCACCCCGAATCTTTAGGCCATGCTGCTGGGTGCAGGGCGGGTGATAGGCAATACGCATTTCTTTTCTGCCCTCCGAAAGATGCGGAAACTGCCTTTGTATTTCACCGAGCAGGGGCGCAAGCAGTTCAATAGGATCTCTGGCCAGGGCAGAGATTCGGGCAGCCTTCTCGGCGTAGGCCTTATCGTCTGCCAGAAGCCTTGCATAGTCTCGGACCATCACGGCGCAGCCCGAGGCATTCATGACAATCGCCTCCACATTCCCCGAGGCGATCTGCGGCCACCAGGCATCAATGTTTCGGCGTACTTCGGCAAGCGCACCCTGCCCATCGGCAAGGTGATGACGCACCGCCCCGCAGCAGCGGGACTCCTTGGTGATCAGGGCTTCAATACCGAGCCGATCAAGCACAACCGCCGTGGCACGGTCGATATTGGGCAGCAGGGTGGGCTGCACACAGCCGCGCGGCAGAATCACTTTCCGGGCATGCTGCCGTGTCGGCCAGGAAAGCGCGGTATCGGCCACCGGGGTAAGCTTCTGTGAGAGCAGTTCGGGCAGCACGGGCCGCAGGGCGCGCCCCAGGCGCGCCGCCGGCGCAAACCATCGCGAGGTGAGGCCTTCGCGCAAAAGACCGCGCACGACCCTCTGGGCCAGGGGCCGTGGCACGGCATGGTCTACCATCTCGCGTCCCAGGTCGACCAGTCGCCCATATTCCACCCCCGAAGGGCATGTCGTTTCGCAGTTGCGGCAGGTAAGGCATCGGTCGAGGTGCAGCTGAGTCTCTGAGGAGACCGGCTCGCCCTCGAGCATCTTCTTGATCATGTAAATGCGACCGCGTGGGCCGTCGCGTTCATCACCCAGAATCTGATAGGTGGGGCAGGTGGCGGTACAGAACCCGCAGTGCACGCAGCGACGAATGATCTCTGCCGCCTCGTGTGCCTTAGGGTCTTGCCTGGCCAGATCCGATAGGGTTACTTCCATGCCTGAGGGCTCATAGAGGAGGGCTAGAGGCTGGCATACATACGGCCCGGGTTAAAGAGATGATGGGGGTCGAGCTCTGCCTTAAGCCTTTGATGCAGTGCCTGCAGGGCCCTGGGTAGCGGCGAAAACGCCCCCTCTTTTGCGCGCGTTGCATCAGGGGCCAGGTAGAGCGTGGCATGCCCTCCCACCTTTTGCGCCGCTGCGCGCACCTCGGCTGCAGGCTGGCCTGACCATACCCAGCGCAGGGCGCCGCCCCATTCCAGAATGGCTGGCCCTGCTATCGGTAACACCGGTGTCTGGGCGGGCACCGCAATGCGCCAGAGCAGGCGGTCGGTGTCGGGACCTGCGGCCGAAAAAAACCCCAGACGCTGGTCGCGCAGCGAATCCCAAAACTGGTCTGCGATGTCGGGGGCCAACAGCCTGGCAGCCTGCTGTTGTTCGAATCGGGCAATGGCCGACTGCACTGCCGCCTCGGCACCCGAAAACCGGATTCGTAGCTCCCCCGCACCAAGGGCATCATCATGGTTCGGTGAGAAACAGGCCGCGGCATCCCCCGCGCTGTCGGACTGCCAGGCCTGAGGCGGGCCCCAGGCCGTGGCAGAAATGGGCAGGGGCTCGGCGAGCCAGCGGTCGCACAGCGAGACCGCAGTGGCCTTATCGCAGTTAAGGGTTACGGTGGCCCGGGCCGCCGGTTCGGGCAGTACCTTGATTGAGACATCAAGAATCAGCCCCAGAATTCCCAAGGCGCCCGTGTGCAGACGCGAGACATCGTAGCCTGCTACGTTCTTCATCACGGTACCGCCAAAACGCATCAGGGCCCCGTCGCTGCCCATAACGCTCAGCCCCAGAATAAAGTCCTTACAAGGCCCGGCAGACAGTCTTCCCGGCCCAGAGAGCCCGGTTGCCACCATACCGCCCACTGTGCCCTTCCCGCCAAAACGGGGAGGCTCGAAGGCCAGTCGCTGCCCCCGCTCGGCCAACACCGATTCCAGTTCGCGAATCGGTGTTCCTGCTCGCGCCACGACCACCAGCTCGCTCGGGTCATAGGCCACGATGCCGTGGTAGTCGGTGGTAGCAATTGTCGTAAGCCCATGGCCGCTGCTGGCGTTCACCGGCTGGCCATAGAAGGCCTTGCTGCCATGGCCCGCGATTTGTATTGCACGCCCGCTGTCACGGGCCTGCGCAACCAAGACCTGGGTCTGCGCCCGCCACTGCTGGGCCTGGTCGTCGGTGACAGAGGCCGACATTCGCTAAAACCGCTCGAGCTCAGGAAAACGAAGGGCACCGTTATGCACATGCATACGGCCATACTCCGCGCAGCGCGATAGGGTGGGAATGTTCTTCCCTGGGTTCAGAAGGCCCTGCGGATCGAAGGCCCGCTTCACGGCGAAAAACGCGAGCCGCTCTTCAGGGGAAAACTGCACGCACATGGAATTGATCTTCTCGATTCCTACGCCATGCTCACCGGTAATGGTTCCGCCGAATTCCACACAGGCCTCAAGAATTTCTGCACCAAACCGCTCGGTGGTCTCAAACTCGCCCGGCTTTGCGGCATCAAACAGAATCAGCGGGTGCAGGTTTCCATCTCCGGCATGAAATACATTCAGACAACGCAGGCCGTACTTCTTTTCAAGCGCTGCTATCTTTCTGAGCATCTCGCCAAGCCTGCGACGGGGAATGGTGCCGTCCATGCAGTAGTAGTCAGCAGAGATTCGGCCCGAGGCCGGAAAGGCGTTCTTGCGCCCCGACCAGAACCGCAGGCGCTCGGCCTCAGACTCCGATACCTTTAGCTCGGTTGCCCCGCTTGCCGAAAGCACTGCCTTCATCCGCCCGATCTCTTCGGCAACCTCTTCGGGTGTGCCATCGGACTCACAGAGCAAAATGGCGGCGGCATTAAGGTCGTAGCCCGCATGCACAAACTCTTCAACCGCAGCGGTCATGGGCTTATCCATCATCTCAAGACCCGCAGGAATAATGCCCGCCCCAATCAGGTCGGCCACCGCAAGCCCGGCCTTCTCGACATCATCGAATGAGGCCATGATGACCCGGGCTAAGGCGGGTTTGGGCACCAGCTTTACCGTGACTTCGGTTACTACCGCGAGCATGCCCTCCGAGCCGATCATGAGCGACAGCAGGTCGAGCCCTGGGCAATCGAAGGCCTCGCTGCCAAAGGTAACCTGCTCGCCCTCGATGGTGAGCCCTTTCACCTGTAGCACGTTGTGCACGGTCAGGCCGTATTTCAGGCAGTGCACGCCACCGGAGTTCTCGGCGATATTGCCGCCAATGGTGCAGGCGATCTGTGAGGAAGGGTCGGGCGCGTAGTACAGGCCAAAGGGGGCCGCCGCCTCGCTAATGGCCAGGTTTCGCACCCCGGGCTGAACCCTGGCGCGTCGGGCATCGGGCTCAATTGCCAGAATTTTTCGCAGCCGGGCGGTGGACAAGACCACGCCGCCGCGGTGGGGGGTGGCCCCTCCCGAGAGGCCGGTTCCCGCTCCCCTGGGCACCACGGGCACCTCGAGCTTGGCGCATATTCTCAGAACCTCCGCGGCCTGGTCTTCCGTGCGCGGCAGGGCAACGGCGGCGGGCAGTCGGCGATAGCCGCTAAGCCCGTCGCATTCATACGGCTTAAGAGGCTCTTCGTCAAAGACCAGGCAGTCAGAGGGCAGGCGGGCCGACAGCGCAGCGATAAGCCGCTGGCGCTTTTCCGCAGCGAGGGGCTGGCTGGTATCGTCAAACCGCAGCTCACCCAGGCGCCAAGAGGGAGGCGCGGGAGACGCGGTTGCCAGCCTGGATGGGGTCACGGGCGCGTTCATGACCCTATTCTAGGTGCAAAGCCCCAGAAAAATATCAGTTGCCTTCATGCCCAGAGGCTATAGACTGGCGCCCATGGGCAATCGACTCTCACGCATTACCACCCGCACCGGTGACGACGGCACCTCAGGCATGGCCGACGGCTCTCGACTTCCCAAAGACCATGCGCGTTTTGTCTGCATGGGCGATGTCGATGAGCTCAATAGCCAGCTGGGTCTGTTGCGGGCCCGGCTGGCGCCCCTGGCCCAGAACCTAACGGCCCTGCAAGAGCTTGATGCCATGGTCTTTGAGATTCAGCACGACCTCTTCGATCTTGGCGGCGAACTTGCGCTACCGAACCATGCCGTTCTGGCAAGTGACCGGCTTGTCAGGCTCGATGACTGGATTGCCCGGCTTAATGCCGACCTTCCCCCGCTGCAGGAGTTCATTCTGCCTGCGGGCAGTGAGGCCACTGCGGTGGCCCATGTGGCCCGAACAGTTGCCCGCCGGGCCGAGCGCAGCCTTGTGGCACTCGACCATGCCCAGGATCGCGCGGGCCTCGCCAGGCCGCGCGAGGTGCTGCGGCAGTACCTGAACCGACTCTCTGACCTGCTCTTTGTCATGGCACGGTCGATCAGCCGGGCCCAGGGCTTGGCCGATGTCT
>JBMSYB010000033.1:0-22425 GCA_049426285.1 Burkholderiaceae bacterium | reverse complement strand
GCAATCGACCAGGCACGATAAATCTGCTCTGCAAGAATCACTCGCACCATGCCATGGGGCAGCGTCATGTCAGACAACCGCAGCTGCAGATGCGCCTGGGCGCGAAGCGTCTCGCACAGCCCATCGGGCCCACCGATCACAAAGACCAGGTCTTGCACTTCTTCTTGACAGCCCACCAGATACTGCGACAAGGCCGCGCTGGTCTTACGCGCGCCCCGCTCATCTAAGGCCACCATACGGGCCCGCGCTGGCAACGCCTGCCGGATTCGCTGGGCCTCGGCCGCGAGCATCTGCGGCACCGAACGGCCCAGGGTACGCGACTCCGGCTTAATCTCTTGAAGGGCTAGAGACCAGTCTGAGGGCAGACGACTCGCGTATTCCGCGAAGGCCTCGCCCACCCAGGCGGGCTGCCGACTGCCAACGGCCAGAACCTGAATCTTCACTGGGCCAGACGCTCGACTAGACTGCGACCGTCATTAAGACAAGCCCATAACACGGGGCAGCACGTACTGTGTGCTAGCCAAAGAGCCGTTCACGACTGGGGAAACGCGCGATCAGCGCAGAGGCGATCGCCGCCTTGAGAAGATCCCCGGGAATAAAAGCCAGCGAAACCGCCACCGCCTGATCAATAGGCATTGCCGCCCGCCATGCGAGCACCGGAATACCCACCGAATAAATCACCACAATGCCCCCCACGACACTTGCCATAAAGGCGTTGATCAGAACCTTTGTAGGGGCAAGCCTCTGCAAAAGAAAAAAAACAAGGCCCACGAATAAGGCACCGGGAATCCAGCCAATAAGAAATCCTGCGGTGGGCCCAAACAAAACCCCTAGCCCGCCCCTGCCACCCGACAGAAAGGGCGCACCGAGCAGCACTACAAAAACCAGAAGCGCCACCGCCAGCGCCCCACGACGTGGCCCAAGAAAAAGCCCCGCGAGCATCACGCCCAGGGTCTGCACGGTAATTGGTACCCCTGCCAAAAAAGGCAGGTCAATCTTGGGAATCAGACCCAGAATGGCAATGAGCGCCGCGAACAGCGACACAAAGACAATATCTCGGGTAGAACTCACCGCAGAGGGCTGTGCCAGGCGCGGGGACTCGACTGCGCCGTCCGCACTGGCTGCGGGATCTAGGCCCACTGAGGGGCCAGTAGATTCCGAGGCGCCCGCGGGGCCTGAGCGGCCTGAGGGATCTGAAGGAGAAAGGGGCTGCGTCATCGTCTAGTAAAAAATCTGCCATTCATTGTGGCACTTGTTGCAACGACACTGCAGAATCCGGTCCAGGGTTTCCGGATCAGAACGCTCATCAGCCACTGTAAGCCGGCCATAGGCCTTGCAGGAAGGACATACCGCCTGATTCGCCAGAATCTCGGCCATCGCAATCAAACGCGAGAACCGAATCCAGCTCAGCCCGCCCAGAACTACCCCGCCAAAAGCACCAATAAGCTTCAACGCTGACCAGATCCAATGCTCTTCACGACCTTCCCAAAAGATCTCTAAGGCAGACGCCCCGAAGATAAAGAGCACTATGCCCAAGGCCACATAGCCAAAGGCCCGTATCAGTTCTCCCTCATACCAATGCCGAAAACCATGCCTATTGATAATTTCCTTCAGTAACATAGCTCCCACTCTCAGCCAAAACCTTGGCATCCGCAAGCAGCAGCAGGCCTATTTCCTACTCGCGAAGTCAACAAATACACCTTCCACATGCATATAGACGGATAAAAGAGAACAATACGCTCAGCCCCATTGCAAGGCGCTTTATTAGGCTACAGAGCCGTTCCTTCATTAGGAGACCATATGATCGCTGTCCACGAAAACCTCTCGGCCACCGCTTCTCTACTCTGGCTCAAGCAGGGCTGGAACGACCTCTTATGTACTGGTATGCGAGGCTGTTTTTATGGTGCCGTATTTGCCCTCATGGGCTATGCCATTGCCTTTATTTATGGCACTTTCTGGCAGGCCACTATGGGACTGACCGCTGGATTTTTCTTAGTGGGTCCATTTTTGTGCTGTGGCATCTATGAACTCTCGCGGCAGCGGGCCCGGGGTGAACCCTTTAGCCTGCCTGCAAGCCTTACAAGCTTTATGCGCAACTGGAAATCGATCGCATTCTTTGCGGCCATGCTTACCTTCTTTATGGTGGTCTGGGCCCGTGTGTCGGTAGTGATCTTTGCCCTCTTTGCCAGCCACGACTACCCCACCCTGCAGGCCATGCTTGGCCAGATCGTCTCGGCGGAAAATATTGAGTTTCTTCTGGTCTGGGGTGGCGTGGGATTTGTGATCGCAAGCCTTGTATTTTCGATATCGGTCGTCTCGATGCCGCTTCTTCTGGATCGCGACACCGACACGCTCGAAGCCGTCTTTGCCAGTGCCCGTGCCCTCTGGGCCAACCCAATAACCTGTCTGGTCTGGGGGGGGCTCATTGTCGCCATCATAGGGGCAAGCCTGCTCATCTTTCTGCCCCTGCTGATCGTTACTGCGCCCTGGGTGGGCCATGCCACCTGGCATGCCTACAAGGGCATGATCGGCGCCCACCAGGAAAACCTCTCGCCTTCCCTGGCCTAGAGTCTCAGTTCCCCGCAGACTGGCAGCCCTATGCGGCAGTAGTGGGGCCGGTAGAATGGCGCTCTATGAAAACCTTTCAAGATGTCATTCTTACCCTGCAGCAGTATTGGGCCGAAAAAGGCTGCGCCCTTCTGCAGCCCATCGACCTAGAGGTCGGTGCGGGCACCTCACATACGGCTACCTTTTTGCGGGCACTCGGGCCCGAACCCTGGCGGGCCGCCTACGTGCAGCCTTCGCGACGGCCGAAGGACGGCCGCTATGGGGAGAACCCCAACCGGCTGCAACACTACTACCAGTATCAGGTAGTGCTCAAGCCTTCGCCACCTAATATTCTCGACCTCTATCTGGGTTCGCTTAAGGCTCTCGGCATCGACCCCGAGACCCATGACATTCGGTTTGTCGAAGACGACTGGGAAAACCCAACGCTTGGCGCCTGGGGCCTGGGCTGGGAGGTATGGCTCAATGGCATGGAAGTCACCCAGTTCACCTATTTTCAGCAGGTGGGGGGGCTCGACTGCAGCCCCATTACCGGTGAGATCACTTACGGTATTGAACGACTCGCTATGTACCTACAGGGTGTCGAGAACGTCTACGACCTTACCTGGACTGAGTGGCAAGACAACACTCAAGGAATTGGTCAGACCCGACGCATCAGCTATGGTGATGTCTACCATCAAAACGAAGTGGAGCAGTCCCGCTACAACTTCGAGGCCAGCAACGTACAGGTGCTCTTCCAACGGTTCTCAGAGCATGAGTCCGACGCGGGTAGGCTTCTTACCGAGGGGCTGCCCTTACCCGCGTACGAACAAGTGCTGAAGGCTGCCCACAGCTTTAACCTACTCGATGCCCGTGGCGCCATCTCGGTAACCGAGCGTGCCCAGTACATTGCCCGCATCCGCAATCTGTCGCGTCAGGTTGCCCAGGCCTACTATGATTCGCGGGAACGACTGGGGTTTCCTATGGCCCAGGCCGAGTCCGCTGCCATTAACAAGGCGGCCTAAGATATGAATGCCACCAACACGCCCGCTCGGGCGGCGACTGAGGTAACTGCGGCGTCTGCTGCCAGTGAGACGCTTGAGACGACTGCTACGAGTGCCGCGACGGGTGCTGCTTTTGCGACAGCACCGTCAGCATCACTGCTGATCGAACTCTTCACTGAAGAGCTCCCGCCCAAAGCCCTCAAGACCCTTGGACAGGTCTTTGCGCAGACCATTCACCAAGCGCTTCAGACAGCTGGCCTGGTATCGGCAGATGCAGCAGTGACACCCTATGCCAGTCCAAGACGTCTGGCAGTAGTCATTGATACAGTGGCAGCCCGGGCAGCCGACCGGCGGCAGCGCGAGAAGCTCTTACCAGTTTCTGTGGGGTTCAATGCCCAAGGTGAGCCGCAGCCCCCTCTCATCAAAAAACTGGCGAGTCTCGGGCTTACCTTGGGCGAAAACCTATCTGCCTCCAGCCTGATTCGCCAGACCGATGGCAAGCAGACCGACGGCAAGGCCGAGGCCTTATTTGTCGACATCACCGTTGCCGGGGCCGATATCGTATCGGCTGCCCAGGATGCGCTCAACCAGGCAATTGCCGCCCTGCCTATCCCCAAAGTAATGCGCTACCAGTGGCCAGACAAAGCCAAGGCCAACAGCCTGCAGGAGGTAAGGTTTGTGCGACCCGCGCACCGGCTTGTGGCCCTGCATGGCAATACAATATTGCCGTTAACCGCTCTTGGCCTGAAGGCAGACCGCATTACCGAGGGCCATCGGTTCATGGCCAAGGGCCCCATCACCATTGCGCGCGCAGGCAACTATGCCGATCAGTTGCTGCACGAGGGCTTTGTCATCGCCCATTTCGAGAAGCGTAAACAGGCCATGATCGGGGGGCTAGAGGCAGCCGCCCAGGGCGCCACCGTTGTCATGCCCGATGCCCTGCTCGATGAGGTGGCAAGCCTGGTGGAATGGCCTGTAGTGCTCTCCGCGGGCTTTGATGCCAGCTTCTTAAAGGTGCCACAGGAATGCCTGATTCTGACCATGCAGCAAAACCAGAAATACTTTGCCCTTACGGACAAGAACAACACGCTGGTCAATCGGTTTCTGCTGGTCTCCAATCTGGCATCAAAAGATCCCGCAGTGGTGATTCAAGGTAATGAACGCGTACTTCGGGCCCGACTCTCTGATGCTCAGTTCTTTTTTACCCAGGACCAGAAACGCCCACTGGCCCAGCGGGTCGACAGCCTCGCCCAGGTGGTCTATCACAACAAGATCGGCAGCCAGGCGCAGCGTATCGCGCGAATCACGCGGCTTGCACAAACCTGGGCCAAATGGGTGGGCGCTGACCCGGCAAAAGCCCAGCGGGCCGCAGAACTCGCCAAGGCAGATCTCGCCACCGATATGGTGGGAGAGTTTCCGGAGCTTCAGGGCATTGCAGGCCAGTACTATGCACGACACGATGGCGAAGACCCCGAGGTATGCCAGGCCATTGAAGGCCACTACCACCCGCGCTTTGCCGGCGATAGCCTGCCGAATAATGCCGTAGGCTTGGCAGTCGCCCTTGCCGATAAGCTCGAAAGCCTGGTGGGCATCTGGGGCATTGGGCTGGTGCCCTCAGGCGATAAGGATCCCTTTGCCTTGAGGCGCGCTGCCCTAGGAATTAGCCGCATTCTCATAGAGTGTCGCGTGCCCGCACCGCTTGGCGATCTGCTGCGCGACACGGCCCATAGCTTTGCTGAGGTTCCTGCGGTTGCCCCCAGGCTTGACGAGATTCAGGGCTTTATCGCCGATCGGGTGCGGGGCTATCTGAAAGACAAGGGCTTTAACCCAGAGGCCATTGAGGGCGTACTCGCGCAGTGCCCAGACCGTTACGACCAGCTGATCGATCGATTACAGGCTATTGAGACATTTCTCGGCTCTGCCCAGGCGCCCGCCTTATGTGCCGCCCACAAACGTATCGGAAACATTCTCAAAAAATCCGAACAAGGCGCGAACTCAGAATTATCGGCCGAGCTTCTGCGAGAGCCCGCAGAAAAGTCTCTCGCCCAGGCCCTTTCCGAGCGCGCACCTTTGGCAAGGGACCTAGTCAGTAAGGGCTCCTATACCGAGGCCATGCAAGGCCTCGCGGCACTCAAAGAGCCGGTTGACGCCTTTTTCGAGCAGGTAATGGTCAATGCAGAAGACCCGGCACTGCGCAGCAATCGGCTTGCCCTGTTGCGGACTCTTTTTGACACCATGAACCTGGTAGCAGACCTATCACGGCTCGCCAAGGCTTAGGCAGACTATCGCATGCAGGTGCTGCGGGCACTGGTCTTCGGGGTTTTCCAAACAGTTAGCCTGATCTTCTGGGCCATTCTCTTTATGGCCAGCGCCCCTTTCTTAAATCAGCCACGTCGCTATCGGCTGGCAATGCAATGGCCACGCATGGTGATCTACGCAGCGCGCACCCTGCTCGGGATTCACTGGAAGATAAAGGGCCAGGAACTGCTCGATGCCTGCGCCAACCAGCCCGTAATTGTCTGCGCCAAACACCAGTCATCCTGGGAGACATTTTTTCTGCCAAGCTTTATGCCCCGCCAACTGTGTTTTGTCTTTAAAAAAGAGCTACTCGCCATTCCATTTTTTGGCTGGAGCATTCGTCTTCTAGACATGGTGCACATCAATCGCAGTCAGGGCAAAGAGGCCTATCAGCAGATTGCCTCTCAGGCACAGACCAAGTTCGCTGAAGGCCGATGGATGGTCTTCTTTCCGGAAGGCACGCGAACGCCACCGGGGCATCGCGTGAAATACAAGTCTGGGGCAGCCCGCCTTGCCATAGGGCTAGATACCCCAATACTGCCAATTGCCTTAAACTCGGGGCTGTTATGGTCAAAGAATGCTTTTTTAAAAAACGCGGGCTGCATCACGGTATCGATCGGGCCCTTGATCTTTCCCCAGCCCAGCGAGACACCCGAGGCAGTCATGGCCCGGGTAGAGACTTGGATTGAAGAAGAGACCCAACGCATGTCCTGAGCAGCTGTCGCTACTGCCGCCAGCCTCGGCATTAAGTCCGCCTGCCCGCCAGCCTTCACCGACATCCTTGCCTAGAGCGTCTGTCTCTGGCGGCTGCCGCATGGAGCTTCGCGCAAGAGAAAAGTTTATGGAGCTTGAAGGCCATCAGGTTGCGATCGCACTGTCACGATCACGTCGCAGAACCGTGGGTATGTCTGTGCAAGATGGCTATGTGAAGGTTGTGGCCCCTGCCTGGGTTCCCCTCGATGAAATTGGCAATATTCTGCAGCACAAGTCGCGCTGGCTCTCGGCCCGTTATCGCGACTGGCAACACCGTCAGGCAAACCGGCTCGACCCCGAGCAGCAGTGGGCCCACGGAGCTGAGATTTTATTCCTGGGGCAGCCCTGCCAGCTTGCCCTCTGCCCCGAATTCCAAGAGGTGGTTTGGCATGCGCAGGCTGCGCACTTGGTGCTTCCGCTCTCTGCCCAGGCAGGGCCTGATCAGGTGCGCGACCGCGTGCACGCATGGCTGCAGATGCAGGCCAAAGAGATTCTCAAAGAAAGACTAGATATCTTGTCCGCACGGTCTGGGCGGCACTACGCGCGATTTTCTCTGACCCATGCGCGCACCCGTTGGGGAAGCTGCACCCAAGACGGACATATTCGGCTCAACTGGCGGCTGGTGCAGTTTAGCCTTCCCGTGATCGACTATGTGGTTGCCCATGAGCTTGCGCACCTTCGCGCCATGGACCACAGCCCAGACTTCTGGCAGGAGGTCGAAATAATTCTGCCGGGATATAAAAAGGCGCAGTCTCAGTTAAAGGGTGTGACCCTGGACATTTAAGGGTAAGAGTGTCGGGCAATCTGGTTGGCAAGCGCCAGGTACTGGGCCACAGAAACTTCCTCGGGCCGCTGGGTGGGAAGTAGCCCTGCCGCATGAAGATCAATCTGCCCCTCGTAGGGTGCAAGAGTATTGCGCAGCATTTTTCGCCGTGCCGAAAACGCCTGGGTAACAAGACGCGAAAAAATCTGGGGGTCTCCCGAAGGCCGTAAGGCCTTTGGCAACGGCCACATGCCCACAATTGCCGAATCAACCTTGGGTACGGGTACAAATGCACCCGCCGGGACCTGCAACAGCTTTTCCATACGGTAGTGGGCCTGCAACATAACCGAAAGCCGCCCATACACCTTAGACCCGGGCGCTGCCACCATACGGTCCACCACCTCTTTCTGCAGCATAAAGGTCTGGTCTGCTACCCGGTCTGCGACTGGCAGCAAATGAAAAAGTAAGGGGGTAGAGATGTTGTACGGAAGGTTGCCCACAATACGCAGGGGGCTAGAGAACGCGTCTGCCAGGGCAGCAAAATCAACGGTGAGCACATCAGCCGCGATGAGATGCAGCTGAGACGACGAGAAGCGACTGCGCAGGGCAGGTAGCAGATCCTGATCAAGTTCAATGGCTGTAATTCTTCCGGCGGCCGCCACGAGTGCCTCGGTAAGGGCACCCTGACCGGGCCCGATTTCAATGATCGCCTGGTCAGGAAGCGGCCGAATCAGGCTGATGATTCGGCGAATGACGACTGGATCATGCAGAAAGTTCTGGCCGAACCGCTTCTTGGCATGATGGCCGGCCAGCAAAGAAGGCCTCAATCTGTGCGGATCTCCACATAGCTATTGGCGCGCACCTCGCGCATCCAGTCAGATACCGCCTCGGTAATTTTTCGCTCTCGAATCGCCAGTCGGGCGGCGACCCGCAGCCGGTCTTGCGATAGCGGCTCTCTGCGTCGTTCCAGTAGCTCGATAATATGAAAGCCAAAGACACTGCGCACGGGGCTACTGACCTGCCCTACAGACAAGTTATCTAAAGCGCGCTCAAACTCAGGAACGAAGTCACCGGGGTAGGCCCAGGCAAGCATCCCCCCCTGTGTGGCAGACCCAGGGTCTTGCGAGAACTCCCGCGCCAGAGTCTCAAAAGACTCTCCAAGGCCGATGCGCTGTCGCAGGTCCTGCGCACGCCGCAAGGCCCTATCTTCGCTCACCTGGGCATCGACCCGGATTAGGATATGCCTTGCCCGGTGCGCATTGACCACCGGGCCTTGGGCCAACGCACGACGGTCATCGAGCCGGAGAATATGAAACCCATTGGGGCTCTGCAAAGGCCCGACCACCGCCCCAGGGCTTGCCGTGATAACGGCCTGCACAAACAGCGTTGGCAGGCGATCGACCGCTCGCCAACCCAGACTGCCCCCTTCGGCTGCTGCGGGCCCCTTGGAATGCGCGCGCGCGAGATCGACAAAAGACGCACCGGCCTTAAGCTGCGCCACAAGGCCTTCAGCGATCCGCTGGGCCTCCCCCCGGGCCTGGGCAGTAGCACCCTCGGCCACAGGAATCAGTATCTGCGAGAGGCTGAGCTCTTCAGACGCCGCCAGGCTTTTGCCCTGGGCTGCCAGATAGGCATCGATCTCAGACTCTGACACCTGCAACCGGTCTTCCACCTCACGTTCACGCAGCCGTGCAATAACAATCTCTTCGCGAATGTCCTCGCGAAACTGCGCAAAGGCAATGCCTTCTGACTCAATCTGGTTTCGCAGCCCGGTGACCGAAAGCCCATTATTTTCTGCGAGCCGGGCAATCGCACGGTCTAGGGTTGGGTTGTCCACCACGATACCCAGGCGGCTGGCGCGCTGCGACAAGGCAAGATCGGTGGCCATGCGGTCTAAGACCTGTCGGCGCAGTTCGGCGGCTGGGGGAATCGGCTGCGAGGCCCGCTGCAGATTCGACTGCACCTGGGCTATGCGTCTCTGCAGGTCACTTTCGACAACAACCTGGTCATTCACAATGGCCACGATGCGATCAAGCAAGACGGGCTCTGCCTTTGCCCAGGCCAACGCAGAAAGACAGGAGACAAGACAGCCAAACGCAATCTGAGGCAAACGCGGCATAAGGTTACCTTCTAAAAAAAGCCTACTGGAAATTATCAAACTTTGCGGGCATGGGCGAAAGGCGATTAATCATTCGATAATTGGGAATGCTCCGACGAAGCGCATCAAGCGGATCGGTACCAACACGGGCAATTCCATTGAGTTCGATCTGCAAGAAAAGGGCATTGTTAAACCGATTCGCACCGGTGGCAAACCGTTGGACTACGGTGCGGGCAACCCAGCATCCCCCATCGTATTCCAAGCCAGCTAATGCCTCTACCAGGCCGCGCTGCCCACCAGTGGCGGTGGACTCCCGTTGAAACGAATAGTTATAACGCCCCACCGCATACCAGTTCTTTGCAATAGGCACCTGAAAGGCAAGGTCAACAATATCCAGCGTGTCACGGTTAAACCGATAGGAGAGCGCTGCCGAGTAGCCCGGCCTCGGATCAAACCGCAGGCTTGCCGATGCTGCCTGCCAGCGTGATAAGGTAATTGCATACTGACCCACGGCATCAACCCGCCAGTGCTCATACAAAGACACGCCTCCTTCGGCAAAGACATCCGACTCTTGCTGGGTTCGCTCTGGCTCCCCAGGAAGCGTCACGAGTTGATTGTCAATATAGAACCGTTGCGCAACCGAGGCGCGGGCGAGTTCCTGTCCCGTCTGGGCGTCGAGCATCCGGCTGGTGACTGCCGTGGTGAGGTGATTCTGGTCGGCCACCCGATCTTGACCGGTAAAAGTCTGATCCGAAAGAATCTGCGCCAGGCTGATACTGGGCCGTGCGGAATCGAATACCGGAAACCGGGACTGGTCTTTATATGGCGTGTAGGTGTACAGAACTCGAGGCTCAATGGTCTGAGTGGCGGGAAGGTTTCCCCAAAAAGTGTCACGTTCCAAAATGGTGTTGACGTCCAGGCTAAAGGTGGGCAACACACGTGAGTATGAACGCATACCAGGCTGCACGTTGTTGGCTAGAGAGCCAAGGCTTGCCGCAGAAACGGCCGTGTTATTGAAAAACCTGGCACGTGTCTCAGCAAGGCTTCCCGATCGTTCATGGCTGTAGTGGGTGGCATGAATGCCCAGCTTGGGCGTAACACCAAAATAGCCCAAATCTAGCGGCATTGAGACACTGGTTGCTGCAACCACCCGCGTGCCCTCGGCAAGGGTTGGGTGAGAAAACCGGGTAGCGTCCACCAGGCCCTGCCAGTCCATCGCAGGAACCGCCTTCGCGACACGCACCGCGCGTGCTGATCGATTCATCTGAAACCGCGGCATCCAGGAATACGGGGCCACGATCGGAGCAGCAATGTCCTGGAGCACCTGATAGGTCTGTACCGACACAGCCGAGGACCAGCCCCAAAGGCCCGCCGACAGTGTGGCGGTAGCAGGCAGAATGCGCTGGGATGCGGCAAGCAGTGACTCACCGAAATCGGCAAAGTAGTCATCATCGGACACACGACTGCCAGACACTGATAAGGCCGCACTGGCCCCGACTCTGCGGCTATGGGTAAGGCTCAGCAGATGCCGGTCGGCATTTGCCACTCTGTCGTTGGGAAGGAACTCGACGCCTACAGTGCCGGAGTCCGACCGGGTAAGGTATCGTGCCTCGGCGCCAAGCATGACCCCCCTTCTGCCCACGAGCCGCGGATAGAGGGTGAGGTCTCGGTTGGGCGCAATATTCCAATAAAACGGGGTGGAGAGTTCCAGACCCAGTCGCGAGGTATACCCATACGAGGGACTGAGAAAGCCTGTCTTGCGGCGACTGCTTGACGGAAACGAAAAACTCCCCAAGGACAAAAGCGGTACATCCGACCAATACAAAACTGTGGACTCGGTATCGACGATCTCGCGCACCTGGTCGACCCGCATAAACCGTGAGCGTAGCTGCCAGGCCGGCCGGTCTACAGGGCATGTCGTAAAGCTCACGTCGCTTAGGGTGATCTCCTTGGGCTGCACAAAGTCGATCTGCTCGGCAAAGCCCCGGGCATTCATCGCCGCAAACTCATAGTTCACCTGGCTAAACTGCCCCTGCTGGGTTCCGAGTCGCAGCGAGAGCCTGGGACCCCGATAGAACTCTCCCTGCCGGAATAACTGCACATCACCCTGGGCCGCGAGGGCATTCTGCACCAGGTCTAGGTCTATGCGTTCGGCCTTCAGCGAGAGGCCAAGTTGTCGTACCTCAGCATTACCAATCAAAGAGATGACATCATCAAATACCCCGTCTAGGGTACGGCTGGAAAGGTAGGAGGGTGTGTCGCCAGCCAGGGGGGGCTCAAGCCTTAGGCGGGGATCCAAGCGCAGGGGCAGTCGCAGCCCCAGGCCCTCACGCGGAGCCGGCGACTGCGCCAGCAGGGTCACTTCAGAGGTGGGCGCAGAAACGGGACAGGAGGCTGCCCAGACCGAAGGGACCCATCCGAGACACAGGGCAAGTGCAAAGCGCATAAAGTATTATAAAGACGACAGTTTCTCTCTTGTGCCCCGGCCTTTAAGGGCCCCTGAACCCGTTTCGATGCGGGTCTTCTCACCATGCCTGATCATTTATCTCCCGCCGCACCCTCCGCAGAAGAAGACATTCGGCTCTCCGCTGCAAGACAATGGCTTGCACAGCAGGCAGGCTATGACATCACGAGTCTTCGAGCCGCCTCTGCAGATGCCTCTTTTCGTAGATACTTCCGCCTGGATCGACAGGCACCGGATTCCGGCTGCGCCATACTCATGGATGCTCCCCCAGAGAAAGAGCCCCTTGAACCCTTTTTACGGGTAAGGGAGATTCTTCGTGATGCCGGGCTGCGGGCACCGAGAGTCTATGCGCAGGACGCGGATTCGGGCTTTCTGCTGCTTGAAGACTTCGGCCAGCAGACCTTTCTGCAGCACCTCTCACAGGCAATGACACAAGACCCGCACGGCCTTTTGGCCAGACCGCTCTATGCGCGGGCCTGGCAGGCGCTGATTCAGGCCCAGTGCTATGGCCTGCAGACGCCGCAGAGCCTTACTGGGCTGCCCGCCTACGACCGCGACCGGCTAATGCAAGAAATGGCGATTTTTCCGCAATGGTATCTGCAGCGTCATCTTGAAATCACCCTCACGGAGGCAGACAACGACCAGCTCCAGCAGGTGTTTGACAGACTGGCAGAGCGGGCGATATCCCAACTTCAGGTAATCGTGCATCGCGATTTTCACAGCCGCAACCTCATGGTTCTTGAAGATGCCGAGGACCTCGGCATTCTAGATTTTCAGGATGCCGTTGTTGGGCCAGTGACCTACGACCTGGTGTCGCTGCTGCGCGACGCCTATGTGGCATGGCCCGAACCAGTGCAGATAGACTGGGCCGCGCGCTACTGGCAAGAGGCGCGCGCTCAGGCAATTAGCCTGCCCGACGACTTCGGCCAGTTCTACCGCGACTTTGAGTTCATGGGACTGCAACGCCATCTGAAAGTGCTTGGCATCTTTGCCCGGCTATCGATTCGCGACGGCAAACATGGCTATCTGCAGGATATCCCCAGGGTGCTTGGCTATGCCAAGAAGGTGGCGGAACGGTACGACGAACTCGGGCCTCTGGCACGCCTGCTGCAGCGGGCAGCGGGTACGGTGCCGCAGACCCACTACACCTTCTAGCATCACGGCAAGGCTCAGCATGCGCGCAATGGTTCTGGCCGCAGGCCGCGGAGAGCGGATGCGGCCCCTGACAGACCACCTTCCTAAGCCATTGCTCAGCGTCGCAGGCCAGGCGCTTATTGCCTGGCATCTGCAGGGCCTTGCCAAGGCGGGATTTTGCGACGTGTTTATCAACACCGCCTACCTAGGACAGAAAATTGAAGAGGCCCTGGGCGATGGACACCACTTTGGCCTGCGACTGCAGTACAGCCGAGAGCCCGAGGGCGCACTCGAAACCGCTGGAGGCATTGCAATGGCGCAGCCCTGGCGGCCCCACGATGAACCGTTTCTCGTTATCAATGGCGACATCTTCTGCCAATGGCCGTTCATAAAAGCGATCGAAATCGGCCAGGGCCTAGAGAAGACTAGGCGGACTGCGGCCCTATCCGAAAACACAGACGCCGCAGATCGGGCGGCAACGCCCAGCCTGCTGGGGCACCTGGTCATGGTACCCAACCCGCCCCATCACCCCAAGGGCGACTTCTGCCTGTTAGAAGGCGGGCGGCTCGGCCTTGCTGAGTCCCCTGAACAAGACACGCTTACCTATTCCGGTATCGGCGTATTCCTGCCAAGCCTGTTTCAAGGAATTACCCCCGGAACCCGGGCCGCCCTTGGGCCGCTCCTAAAATCAGCCATTGCAGCCGGGCGGATGCAGGGCGAGGCCTATACTGGACCCTGGACCGATGTCGGTACTCCGGAACGACTTGCTGCCCTCAACCAACAACTGCTCAGCACCAAACCATGACAGACCTAAGCCAGCCTGCCTCGCGCGAAGAGGCGCACGACCCTCTGCTCCCCACCCCGGTCCCCGCGCCGGTGCACGGCACAGCCCATCGGCAGCGCAGACAACTACTGTCTCAGTGGCTCTATGAGAAGTCGGGCGGACAGCCGGCAGTTGCTATTGGCTACAGCGGCCAGGAGATCGCTCGAAACCGCGACAGTACCTTTGCCTTTCGATTTTCAAGCGACTTCTTCTACTTATCCGGCTTTCCGGAACCCGATGCCTGGTTTGTTATTGAGGTCGATGCCCAGGGAAAGATGCACGACCGTCTCTATTGCCGTGCCCGAGACCCTGAAAAAGAGATCTGGGATGGTGTCAGGGTGGGGCCCGAGCATGCGGCGGGCCGTTATTACTTTGACCAGGCCTTCCCCCTGGAGGCGCTTGATGCCGACCTGCCTAGTCTCGTTCTCAACAAGACTGCCCTGCTTGCGCCCTGGGCCGAGAGCCCAGTTGTTGATCAGAAGCTCAGCCAATGGATTAATCAGGCCCGTAGCAAGGCCCGTGGAGGACAGACCGCACCTAGCCAGCTCTACAGCCTGGGCGACGCCACGGCAGAGCAGCGCCTGATAAAGGATGCCCAGGAAATTGCCACCATGTCGCAGGCCGCGGCGATCTCGGCCGGGGCCCATTGCCAGGCGATGCGGGCCACAGCCCCTGGCAAGGCAGAATATGAGATTGAGGCGGTGCTAATCGGCGCATTTCGGGCTGCCGGGGCACAGGCCGTGGCCTATGGCTCTATCGTGGCAGGCGGGCCGCACAGCTGCATCCTGCATCACCGGGCAGGGTCTCGTCGCATGCGTGCCGGTGAAATGCTGCTCATTGATGCCGGATGCGAGCTCAATGGCTATGCCAGCGATATCACGCGCAGCTTTCCAGTAAGCGGTCGGTTCAGCCCAGAGCAGCGCGCCGTCTACGATGTCGTGCTGGCTGCCCAAGAGGCTGCACAAGCGGCTACGCGCCCAGGCGCCGCCTTCACCGACCCCCACCAGGCTGCAGTAAGAGTTATTACCCAAGGGCTTATTGATCTTAAGCTCATCACCTCGCAGAACCTGGAGACCGCAATCGAGACTGAGGCCTATAAGCCGTTTTACATGCATCGCACCGGCCACTGGCTCGGTATGGATGTCCACGATGTCGGCGACTACCGTCGGCGGCTGGAGCCCGGCATGGTTCTGACCCTTGAGCCTGGTATTTACATTCGCCCGCAAGAGGCGGTACCCGAGGGCTTCTGGAACACCGGCATTCGTATCGAGGACGACGCCCTGATCACCGAAGAGGGCTGCAGGCTGCTTACCCGGGGTGTTCCGGTAGCGCCCGAGGCGATTGAATCGCTGATGCGCGGCTGATACACCCTATTTGCAGTAATTTTTTGCGCAACCCTCCTCATGACCGCCCCACCAACGCCGCAGCCCGAGCAGTCCCCGACCGCAGAAACCTCTTCATTGCTAACCGAGGCGGCAACCGGGATGCGGACTGAATGCCTGAGCGCGGCGCCTGCCGCACCCCGCAAAGGTCTGGAAGGGGCACTGCTCGATGCCCTTGACCTGTATTTTGCGCAGCTTGGCAACCAAAAGCCCCATGCCCTCTACGACATGGTGGTGCATGCCGTAGAGCGCCCTCTGATTCTTTTTGCCTTAGACCGCTGCGAAGGCAACATCACCAAGACCAGCGCCTTGCTGGGGCTTACCCGCAACACCCTGCGCAAAAAGATCAGCCGCCACCAGATCCAGACATCGCATCCGGAGACCTAATGCCCGCCCTTTCAGACCGCCAGATCTCCGGGCCCCGCCCCTACCAACTGCCAATACGTCGGGCCCTGCTATCTGTTTCGAATAAGTCCGGGCTGATTCCCTTTGCGCAGGCGCTGCATGCTGCGGCAGTGGTGCTCATCTCAACCGGGGGAACCGCCAGACTGCTTGCAGAGGCAGGCCTCCCCGTGACCACTGTCGACTCACTCACAGGCTACCCCGAGATGCTCGATGGCCGGGTAAAGACCCTGCACCCGGCAGTTCATGGCGCGCTTCTTGCCCGTCGAGACTTGCCAGAACATATGCAGGCCTTAACGCAGGCGGCTATCGACCCCATCGACCTATTGGTTGTAAACCTATACCCCTTTCGCGAGACCCTGGCAAAGCCCGGTGCGGCTTATCAAGAAATAATCGAGAACATCGACATCGGCGGCCCCGCCATGATCCGTGCGGCCGCCAAGAACCACGATGGTGTTGCCGTCATAATCGATCCAGACGACTACCCAGCCGTACTGCAGGAACTCGAGCAGCATGAATCAAGCCTCACCTGGCCAACGCGCCACCGGCTTGCCGCCAAGGCCTTCGCCCATACTGCCGCCTACGACGGTGCGATTGCCAATTTCTTTCATGGCCTGCCCGCGACTGCTGAAAGCGGTATAGACGCAGCCGCCAATACCATCCTGCCGCCATCGCCCGATCAGATCAGCCCACTGCCCCGGGTCTTCTCGCTGCAGGTGCAACAGCGCCAAGAGCTGCGATATGGCGAAAACCCGCATCAACAGGCCGCCTTCTACCGTGACCCCTTCGCCCCCCTCGGCGGAATTGCCAGTTACGAACAGCTACAGGGAAAAGAGTTATCGTTTAATAACCTGGCAGATGCCGATGCCGCCTGGCTCTGTGCTCAGAGCTTTACAGATACCGCCTGCGTGATTGTGAAACATGCCAACCCCTGCGGCGTGGCGCTCGGAGACACGGTACTCGCTGCCTACCAGCGGGCCTTTCAGACCGATCCCACCTCGGCCTTCGGCGGAATTCTGGCTTTCAACCGAGAGGTTGATCTTGCCTGCGCCCAGGCTATTGGCAGACAGTTTGCCGAAGTGGTCCTCGCCCCTGGGTTTAGCCAGGAGGCCCTGGCCTTCTTCGCGCAAAAAACCAGCCTACGGCTGCTGAGGATTCCCACGGGGCCGGCAGAAAACCTTGCCAGTGGGCTTGATATCAAACGCCTGACCGGCGGCCTTCTGGTGCAGACGCCCGACTGGAACCGCCTTACCGGCAATGACATGCACTGCGTTACCCGCAAGCAGCCCACAGAGGCGCAAAAAAAGGACCTCTTATTTGCCTGGAAGGTTGCCACCTGGGTGAAGAGCAATGCCATTGTCTTCTCTAAAGACGCCATGACCATGGGCGTTGGCGCAGGCCAGATGAGCCGCCTCGACTCCGCCCGCATTGCCGCGATTAAGGCAGGCCATGCCGGGCTCAGCCTGCAGGACACGGTGGTGGCCTCAGACGCCTTCTTTCCGTTTCGCGACGGCCTAGACGTCGTCGCCGATGCCGGCGCCGTCGCAGTGGTGCAGCCCGGGGGATCCGTACGCGACGACGAGGTGATTGCGGCGGCCAACGAGCGGGGCATCGCAATGGTCTTTACCGGCTCGCGGCACTTCCGCCATTGACTCGGCTTATTGGCATCGACCCCGGGCTGCGCCGCACTGGCTTTGGGGTGCTTGAGATCACCGGAAAAAACCCGCGTTACCTGGGCAGTGGCGTCATTCGGCCCTCGGTAATAGCCAGCGAGCCAGACCGCCTCAAAGAGCTCTACCAGGGAATGCAAGAGGTACTGAACCAGTATGCGCCCACCCTTGCTGTGGTAGAGCGTGTATTTGTTAATGTCAATCCAAAGTCAACGCTCTCACTCGGCCAGGCCCGCGGAGTTGCCATTGCCGCCCTCGCCGCCCGCGAGATCGTGGTGCATGAGATCACGCCCTTGAAGGTAAAGCAGTCCATCGTGGGCACCGGACGCGCCAGCAAAGAACAGGTGCAGCACATGGTCTGTCATCTGCTCAAACTTCCGCAGTCTCCCAATGCAGACGCCGCCGATGCCCTGGCCTGTGCGCTGGCTTTCTGGCATGCTCAACGCCCATGATTGCGCTGATTTCTGGAACCCTCTATGCCAAGGCCCCGCCAAGGGTGATCGTGCAGGCCTCGGGCATTGGCTACGAAATAGACCTGCCGATGAGCAGTTTCTTTCCCCTGCCGGCAGTGGGCGAACCGGTAACGCTACTTACCCACCTGGTAGTGCGCGAAGACGCCCAGCTGCTCTACGGGTTCCTCACCGAGGCAGAGCGTGCCGCCTTCCGCGAACTGATCAAGATTTCAGGAGTCGGGCCGCGAATCGCGCTGGCCGTGCTCTCGGGAATGTCCGTCGCACAACTCAGCCAGTCGGTATCGCTTCAAGATGCAGCCAGCCTGGTAAAGGTGCCAGGAATCGGCAAGAAAACCGCCGAGCGCATGCTGCTCGAGCTCAAAGGGCGGTTTGCGCCTGCGCTGCCCGGAAGCCACGGGCAAGGGGGTTCGGATAGCGATGGCGTCTCCTCTGAGGTGGCCCATGCCCTGGTCTCCTTGGGCTATTCCGAGAAAGAGGCCCAGGCGGCCGTTCGCGGCCTTCCCCCAGAACTCGAAGTCTCAGAGGGTATTCGCCAGGCCCTCAAGCAGCTGGTGCGCTAGTCCATCTTTCAGAAAGACCATCTTTGTTAAGCTGGGCCAAGGGAGAAGCCAGTTCCCCTCGGTTAAACTGACAGCCATGATTGAACACGACGCCCTGTCCGCGCAGCCTTCTGCAGATGCCGGTAACAGACTTGTCTCGGGCCAGCCGCGCAGCCCCCAAGAAGAGAGCCTGGAGCGCGCGCTGCGGCCCCAGTCTCTGACGGACTACATTGGGCAGCCCAAGGTCAAAGACCAGCTCGAGGTCTTCATTACCGCAGCCCGACAGCGCAAGGAGTCGCTTGACCATGTGCTGCTCTTTGGCCCCCCAGGACTGGGCAAAACCACCCTCGCCCATATCCTCGCCCGCGAGCTCGGCGTGAACCTCCGGCAGACCTCAGGCCCGGTACTCGAACGGGCAGGTGACCTGGCAGCGATTCTTACCAACCTCGAACGCAACGACCTGCTGTTTATCGATGAAATCCATCGGCTCAGCCCGGTAGTCGAAGAGATCCTCTACCCTGCATTAGAGGACTACCAGATAGACATCATGATTGGCGAGGGCCCCGCTGCCCGGTCTATCAAGCTCGACCTGCAGCCCTTCACCCTGGTGGGCGCCACCACTCGGGCAGGCATGCTTACCAATCCCTTGCGCGACCGGTTTGGCATTGTCGCCCGGCTTGAGTTCTACAGCCCCGAGGAGCTCGCCATTATCGTGCGCCGTTCGGCTACGCTGCTCAAAGTGGAAATAGACGCCGATGGCGCCTACGAAATCGCCAGAAGATCGCGGGGCACCCCACGCATTGCCAACCGACTGCTGCGCCGGGTGCGTGACTATGCCCAGGTAAAGGCTTCGGGTGCCGTCAACGCCCCGCTTGCCGATGCCGCTCTGGCAATGTTAGAGGTTGATCAACAAGGATTCGACCTCATGGACCAGAAGCTGCTTGAGGCCATCATTAATAAGTTCGACGGCGGGCCGGTTGGGCTCGATAACGTGGCTGCGGCCATTGGCGAAGACCGCGAGACCATCGAAGACGTCTTAGAGCCTTACCTTATTCAGCAGGGCTTTCTGCAGCGCACGCCGCGCGGCCGAATCGCAACGCCAAACGCATGGCGTCACTTTGGCAGGATTCCTCCTGCCAGCGCCAGCGCAATGAACTCTTCCCCTCTCTTTCCCTCTGACCCCCTATGACTCCTTCTGCCAATCCCAACGATCTCGATGTTGTCGCCCTGATGCTTCAGGCAAGCATTCCTGTCCAGGCAGTGGTTGTGCTTCTTATTCTGGTATCGATTGCCTCCTGGACGGTCATGCTGCAGAAAATGCTGGAACTGCGCCGGGCCCGGGCCGAAGCCGCCGCATTCGAGCGCCAGTTCTGGTCGGGCGGCGACCTCATGGCGCTTTACAAAACTACAGAGCTCGGGCAGGTGCCGGGGGCGATGGCCCGTGTCTTTGAATCTGGAATGCGCGAATTTCTCAAGCTGCATCAGCAGTCCAAGGTGCAGGCCAGCAGCCTCATCGAATCGGCCCAGAGGGCAATGCGCGCGTCAAGCCAGCGCGAGCTTGGCAGCTTGGAGCAGGGGCTGCCCTTTCTGGCATCGGTCGGCTCGGTATCACCCTACATTGGCTTGTTCGGCACCGTATGGGGAATCATGCATGCCTTCACCGGGCTGGCAAATATCCAGCAGGCCACGCTTGCCAGCGTAGCGCCTGGCATTGCCGAGGCTCTGGTGGCTACGGCCATTGGGCTGTTTGCCGCCATTCCCGCGGTGATCGCCTACAACCGGTTTGCTACCCACGTCGACCAGATGGCCAGTCGCTTAGAGTCTTTTGGCGAGGAATTCAGCAACATTCTGCAGCGACAGGCCTAGGCCATGGCGAGCCCCATTGCCTCCCGCAGGCGCCGATCGCGCAGGTCGCTTAGCGAAATCAATGTCGTTCCCTACATCGACGTCACCCTGGTGCTCTTGATTATCTTCATGGTGACAGCGCCCATGATCGTTACTGGCACCATCGACCTGCCGCGCGTGGGGCAGTCAGCGCAAAACCCAACTGCGGCAGTCGAGGTTACCGTGCAGCGCGATAGCCTGTACGCAGTGCGTCTGCGTCAAGTGGGTGCCGATGCCAAGAAAGTAAGCCGTGCTGAACTCGCCCAGACGGTGCGTACGCTCAGTCCCGATGCCAACACCCCCGTGATTATCGTGGCCGAACGCGAGGTTGCCTATGACATGGTGGTTCAGGCACTCAACCAGCTTCAGGGCGCTGGGTTTGCTCGGGTAGGGCTCGCGGTTCGGCAGGAATAATCAGCCCCGTGGTCCATGCCCAAATGCGGGCCAGCAGCCCACCTGAATCTGGCGCCGGCCTGGCGTTTCTGGGCTCTGTGGCCTTGCATATTGTGCTAGGTGCGGTCATGGTTCTTGCCGTAAATCGCCCACCCCCCGAAGAACCCGTGGTGCAGGCAGAACTCTGGTCCAGCCTTCCCCCCATGCAGCCTGCCACACCGGCTACACCGGCACCACCACCCGCCCCCGAGCCCCCGCCTGCTGCGGCCCCAGAGCCAGTACCCCCGCCCCCGCAGGCCGCCGAGCCCGCGCCCACGGAGGCTGATATTGCCCTGGAGAAAAAGCGCGCAGAAGAGGAACGAGCGCTTCGGGCACAGCGAGAGGCCCAGGAACGTGCGGAGAAAGAACGGATTGCCCAGCAAAAGGCAGCACAGGAAAAGCTGGCCCGCGAAAAAGCCGCCAAAGAGAAGGCAGAGAAGGACAAGGCAGAGAAGGCCGCCCTTGAGGAGGCCTCCCGACAGTCAGCGCTTGCCAGACAGAAGGCGGCTGAAGAACTTAAGCAGCGAGCCGAACAAGAGAAGCTGGCAAAGCGAAAAGCGGCCGAGGAAGAGCGGCGAAGACAGGCTGCGATTAAAAAAGAGGTTGACCGTCAACGCAAAGAACAAGAGCAGTTGGTGCTGAAACAACTGGGCAAAGATGCCAAGGCGCGTGCAGCCGACGAGGGCAAAGACCAGGTTACCAAGGCGGGGGTCTCAGGGGGCGCGAAGATCGGCGACCGCTCCGGTGTGCTTGCCAGCTATGCCGCACTCATTCGCGCCCACATTCGGGTCAACATTCGGGGGTTCGATCCCGCACGGGCCCCCAACAATCCAGAGGTGATTTTTGAAGTGTCCCAGCTTGCCAACGGTCAGATCTCAAACATCGTAATGAAGCAGTCCAGCGGAAACACCGCCTGGGATACCACCGTGAAACGGGCTATTGAGGCAAGCAGCCCCCTGCCGCGGGCACCCGACGGTTCTGTGGAACCGGTCTTAACCCTCTCCTTCAGGCCACAAGACCCCCGCTAACCCTCTTATAATCAAGAACCATGGCCCGCCAAATTGCACGCCCCCTGATGTTATCGGCCCCACCAATCGCGTCTATCTCGCATAGGGCGCGTTGCTTCTATGGGTCTCAAGCATTTCTAATGCGACCGTTTTTCGTTTTATTTCTTGTCTTCTTTTTGACTGCAACAGTACAGGCCCAAGGCCTTCGCATCGACATCACCGGAGTGGGAGAAAAACAAATCCCCATCGCGGTTTCACCCTTTGTTGCCAAAGACCCTGCCGACCGGCTCCTTGCCGAAACCCTGCTCGATGTCGTTACGGCAGACCTGCGTCGCACGGGAGCCTTCAGCCTTCTCCCCGTTGGGCCGCAGACTCCTCCGTTATCCGACGCCACTGCCATAGACGCAACGCTGTTTGCCCAGTGGCGTGCCCAGGCGGCTGACGCCCTGGTAATGGGAAGCATTACCCGCAGCGCAGATAACCAAATGGAAGTGCGGTTTCGGCTTCTCGATACGCTGCGGTCAGAAGACCTGGGCGGGCTCGCGCTTTCAAGCCCTCTCACCATGCTTGATGCGCGTCGCTCGGCCCACCGAATTGCAGACTACATCTACGAACGGCTTACCGGAGAACCCGGTTTTTTCTCCACTCGGCTTGCCTACGTGCGCAGAGAAGGCGCTAATCATGTCCTTACTATCGCCGATTCCGACGGCGAAAACGCCCAGCCAGCCCTGCGGTCCAGCCAGCCGATCATCTCC
>JBMSYB010000032.1:0-22885 GCA_049426285.1 Burkholderiaceae bacterium | reverse complement strand
CTGCTGACCATAGGCATTCTCACTGCCCCATACCAGGGCCAATGAACCGATTAGAACCGCCATGACCCTCGTCATGGGGTCATGCGACTGGGCGCTCACGCGTCTAACCCCCGAGTACGAGCTCATAAATCTCTCCATTTTTCTTCCCCATAACCGAGAGCAAACCAACCACAAAGTCGCAGTTTCGCCGACACGCCATCTCAATGCGGCCACGCAGTGACTGACTGAACTGACCACTACCCGATAAATGCAGCACGGGATCGCCGAGGCTTGAGAGCTGCCAAGCCAGCGCCTGATACTGCCCGTCACGTGCCGGCTTCAGCGGACCACTGGAGACAAGAACCTGGTAGCTACCGAGGGGACGAATCGCGGAGAGCCCCACCCCAAGGTCTTTAACATGCATCGTAATCTGCGCCTGCGGTGAAAGCCCCTGACCTGACCAGCCCAGATTCTGCCAGCCAATGTCGGAAAAAAACTGCGCCCGCGCAATAGCCAGAGCGCCCTGGGCATGAGACAGATCCAGCCAGGGCAGAGTTAAACGACCATCGGGTACCAGAATCTCTTGGGCGGAAAAGACAATCGGCCTCTGAGCAATAGGCCCCGCCAGTTGCTGAGACCCCAGACGCAGCGAGACGCGGAGAGGCCAGAAATCAAGCCCTAGTTGCCAGTCAATCCGCTCCACCAAAACCAGAGCAGCGGTATCAGGCAACCGGTCGGATTGACCAGCGCTGACTGCGGTTGCCTGTGACTGAGCCGCGCCCGCTGCCAGGCGTGCGCCTCCGTCCATGGAATCAGATGCCAACACTCTGCCAGGCACAAGCAGTAACTGCCCATGACCCGACCAGACAGTGCCTGATGGCGCTGCAAGGCGTACCGCTCCCTGGGAAAAGCGTGCAATAGCGAGGTCCAGCCAGGCCGCGGGAGCCTGGGCCACAAGACCCGCAACAAACACCACCAGACCTACAGCGGTCACCCAGAAACCCTGATAGCTCATGGCGTCACTCTGCCTTCCAGGGTTACCAGGCCCTGCTGACTGCCTCGCCTGATGCGAAGGCTAGTCCAGATCCAGCCAGCAGGAAATGCGGGCTGCGCCCAGAGCCAGGTCAGCACCTGGGTGACCGGCTGATCGGCTATGAGAAATCGTATTTCCTGGGCGGTCTGCACTGAGACCTCAAGCCTTAGCCCTAGCCCCTGGGCCTGTGCCACCAGAGACAGTGGGGGGTCTAAGCCCACAAAGGGCGGAAAAAGATTACTAGATAGTCGCATCTCATAGAGACCCGGGCTTTGACGTTCTGGGGTTCCCAGCAGCCCAGGCAGTGCTGAAAGCGCGGCATAGAACGCTGCGTCCCCTGGCCCAGCGGGGCTACCCAGGCTTGGAACACCTAAGGTCGGTGATGCCTTAGCCAACTCCGTCTGAAGCCGCACCCGGTACTCGGGGGTTGCCGATGTCGCCGCACGTGTACCAACGGCGCTAGGCATGATCTCTAGAAAAGACAAGGCTGTAACGCCCGAAGGCAGGCGGTCAAGAGCTAGCGAAAGACTGCCCAGCCAGTCCGCCAACCCTGGCGAACCTTGGGGCTCTTGGGCTTTCGAAGTCTGCCCATCTCTTGAAGAAGACACAGGGACCTGAGTCACTGACTCGCTGCCCGTGTTCACGGACTGCTGCGGAAACAGCCAGAGCAAGACGGACACACCGGCCAATGCCACCAGGCCGGCGCGCAACAGCAGCGGGATCGACTGCCAGGTGGCCGCAAATCCACCCGCCAGTGGCAGCGGATGCACAGGCGCCGCAATCGACGAGAGCAGCCGCTGGACTGGCCCAGTCAGCTCGGCAGGGCCACTGAAAAAGGCCTGGATTCCTCCGGGCTTAGGCGGGTTCTGCCGGGCCGCAAGATGGATTAAATCCTGGGCCTGAATGAGGGCCTGATCAATGGCCTGGGGCAAAGCCAAAGAGAAGTATTCACTAGGCCCATAGGCCAAGGTCAGGGTATCTTGGGCAAGATAGACCCGCCACCGACCCGCGCGCCGGGGGGCGATGGCCTGACCCAAAGGCTTAATACGAAACCCCGCAAATGCCCGCACGAGTTCAGCAGGCAAGGGGCTTGCGCCATCACCGGCAGCCAGCAAAATGGTGCCGCGAGGGCGCCTGGCATTTCCCAAAGCCGCGAATTCTTTCCAGTTCATCGAGGCAACTGGCTGGCCCCGCTTCCAGCCCCGCAGAAGCATCTGCGATTCCGGCCTGCCATCTGGCCCGAGGCTCGGCCTCTCGATGACCCAGGTTACCGCCCCCCCTAGCCCTACCGCTGAACTGCCAGAGCGGACAACTTGGGCCCCAAGAGACGCAGAAGGAACTATTCGGTTAGCCATTCGTCCATCCGAAAAACCTGCATGCCCTGGCGAAACAATAGGGTGAAGAATGCCGCCTCGGCCTGACCAAACTGCGCGTACCCCTGCAATCGAAAGTAACGCGACTGAACATCAAAGCCTCCCACCTCAGCGATAACTTGTGCCGGCACCATGGCCGAAAGCTCGGAGATGCTCCTAAAGGGAATGCGTTCGCGGCGCGCAAGAATCTCATCTATTAGCTTTCCATCGGACTGCAGAAGCGTCGACATTATTACCAGACGGTCTGCAGTGTTCACATTGATTCGGGTTGGTTCCGGAAGCCAAACGATACGCGCTGACAGCCCTTTACGATTATCCTCGCTAAGGTCGGGCATGCGCTCTAAGGCCTGATGCAACGAACGCCAACGGGTCTCGCCTAGGCCCAACGGTGTCTGCATCGCCTGACCCAGCCAGTCAAGAAGGGCGTCTTGTCCTGCCCTTGAGACCTGCAATAACGCCATCAGTCGAATCAGTCGTGCACTGGCCTTGCCATTGTCAGTGGTCGAGATCTGCCTTGCCAGATCAGAAAATGCGCGAGGAGCATCTAAGCCATCTCCCGAAGTGTTGCGAGCACCCCCCGGTGTGCCAGAGGCCTGGCGTAATTCCTCGGCTACAGCCGCCAGGTTCATTCGACCCTGCTCATCGGTGAGGCCTCCTGCTACAGCACTCGCGGAAAATCGTCTTCGATCATCGGCCGACATCTGCGCCCCAAAGAGCAGGTCTAAGCGGGAATGCGGGATCGGCTGAGCCCAGGGTTCTGAGAGATGGTCCATAAGAGCAGAACCCCCGGACTGCCCACGCAGGTCTGCAGTAAGAATCCAACGCGCATACTCCTCTACTGCCTCCGAAAGATAATGTGCCTGCCCCGCGTCGCGCTGAATCTGCGTTCGCGCAATCGACAAGTGCCCCAACCAGGCAATCCCAACCGACAAAATGGCTACCAAGGCAACAAGCGCCAAGGCGGACACCACCGCCACACCCTTCGGAGGTTCTAACACTTAGCGTCTCCCTCCGGCGGGTAGCCCAAGCAGAAAGACCCGATAAATCTCCTGCGCAGTGGGATCGGCCGCTGCACCCCTGGGGAACAAAGATAACTTGAGCCCTGCAAGGCTGGCGGATTCGGGCCAGTCCCAGGGAGTCCCCGCGCCGAGCAGTTGATCCTGACGGGCGGGTAGCACCAGGGAGACAGTTGCATTGCCTAAGCCCGAGACCATCAGCCTTGGCACGGTTGGCCCGCGCGAAGACCTGCGCACAAGACGATCGGCCTCAAACTCCCAGCTGACCCCCGGCATCACCAGGAGCCATCCTTGCGCGGTGGCGCTAAACCGCAAGGCCTGCCGCGCCTGGGCCGCATCGAGACTTCGAAACACCCGCAGATCAGACTCGATCTGGGCAAAGGCCATTGCAAGCTGGCGCTGTAAAAATGCCTGACCCAGCAACCGGTCGCGACTCAAGACCATAGACTCCAAGGCCCGGAAACTCATTACCGACAAGACCGCCAGAACGGCTAGCGTCACCAGCAGCTCAATGAGCGTAAGCCCATGGGGGGGCTTTCTCACACTAGAACCCTACCGATCGAAAATAGACACGCTGACCCATCCATTCAGGCGCTGCCGGTGACACCTGCCCTGCACCCGCGGCATCGCCCCTAGAGACAGGAAGCCAATAGGCATCGGCCTCAAGACGACGAAAGTTGGGATGAGGGGTGGGCAGTAGGGTAAGGTCTATCCGAAAAACGGCCCCACCTTGACGACAGGCGAGCGACCGAGGCAAGGCTGTGATTTGGGTGGGGTCTATCTGCAGACGCGCAATCTCTGAGTCGAGGCAGGCTAGGGCAAGAAACCGCAGCTGCGATGCGCGAAGACTGGCGGCTGTTGTCTGCAGCAGTTGCAGCGCCGCCAGGACAGCCACCGCGGTAATCGCCATGGCCACCAGAACCTCCACCAGAGTAAGCCCCGCAGGAGCATCCTCTGGCATCTGGCTTCGGCGAACAAGCCTGCACCCGGTTATTCTCATGATCAAAGAATGCTATCTCTATTGCGAACGACAACAAGACTTGGGCAATCGAGGCTAGAGACCTGCCACCGGCGCAGGAAAACCATCATCAAGCTGTATTCGCACCCTATCGGCCCCACGACCCAGTTCCAACTCCGCCCCAGCAGACTGCCCCATACGGGAGAAGCCGATCACCTGTGGCTCTGACAGCAGCTCTATACCTTCCACCCACGGTCTAAAATGAAAGGGGGGGGGAATCTGGCCTAGCCACTGCCCTCTTGACCACTCCTCTACCCATACGCCCTTATGATCGATGACCAAGCGATGGGGGCGATTCAAAAGCACCGCACGGTCTGAGACCACCGAGGCAAGCAGCTGAAGCCTATCGGCATGCGCCTGCAGACTTTTTTTATGAGAATGAAAAAACCCAAGGCTGACAGTCGCCATAAGGATGCCGACCAGAGCCAGCACCACCAGAGTTTCTATAAGACTAAAGCCCCTTGGAGGAGATATCGGCCGCAAAACCAGTGCCCCCTGGTTGACCATCAACCCCATAGGACAGAATTTCATAGGACCCACCATCTGGCGCAATTCGGTAGACATAGGGGCGACCCCAGGGGTCGGTGGGGCTTCGGCGCAGATAGCCTCCGGGCTTCCAGTTGGGCGCAAGCGGAGCAATCGTGGGGGGGGCCAGAAGAGCCGCAAGCCCCTGGGACTCAGTAGGGTAGCTGTAATTATCCAGACGATAAAGCTCAAGGGCCTGGCCAATATTCGCTATGTCCTGCCTGGCGGCAACGACCCGGGCCTCATCGGGTCGGCTCATAACCGCAGGCACCACCACCGCGGCGAGAATACCAATGATCGCAATAACCACGAGGATTTCGATCAGTGAGACTCCGCTCGGGGCCTGCCTAGGATAAACAGAGCCCACAAAAGGAAGTTTCGGTTTTCTCCGCAAAGCAGTCATCATCTGATGCTAGCATGACCCAATGACATCACGAAGACGCCAAAAACTCGGTAAACCAGCGCCGGCACTTGCCGTCGCGGTAGTTAGTCTTGCCCTCTTTACTGCCCCACTCTCCGCGGCTGCTCCGGTTATCTGGTTTAACGGGCAGAAACTGGTCAATGCCTCTGAGAGGCAGCAGCAGGCGGCCTCCGGGGGGCTCATCGTGCGTATTCAGCCAGGCCAGACTGCCGAGGTGATTGCCGCTATCACGCAAAAAGGATTGCAGTCTCAAAAGATGGCACTGCCCGACACTCTACTTGTGGAGACCCCGCCCGGTGCCGCAGGGCTGCAAGTTAGTCTGAAGCTGCAAGGAATCAGTGGCATCCTTGACATTGAACCAAACTGGCGTTTGCCGCTTGCGCCCCGCTAATTTCCTCAGCTGTCGGCGCATCGGGCTGTGCGGCATCGCGATTTCTGTCTTCCTCGCAGGCTGCGGGGGCGGTGGCGATGGCACTGCCGACAACGCATCCTTGCCACAGACGTCCTCGGACCCTGCGGTTACGCCTGTTAGCGCGCCGCTAGCCCCAGACCCCTACCTCTCGCTGCAATGGCACCTTGGCAACACCGGTCAATTAGGAGGGCTTGCCGGGCAAGACCTGCGTCTTGGCGGTCTTTCCCAAGACGGTCAGGGCGTCCGAGTTGCAGTAGTTGATAGCGCTATACAGATCCGACACCCAGACCTTGTCGCGCGTTTCGTACCGGACGCGAGCTTTAGTTATCGCACTGGGCAAAACGACCCCTCCCCTCCCACCGGATCGATAAGCGCCCCATTCTCACCAGAACCTGGGGGACTAGACGATGCCCATGGCACTGCCGTGGCAGGCATTATTGGGGCGACTGCCAACAATGGCTTTGGCGGCAGAGGGGTTGCCCCCGGCGCCGATCTTCTGGGCTTCGACCCGATAACCAGGCCGACAACAAGCAACCTTATCGATGCCATAGCGCGGGCCATCCAGTCTGAGGCTGCGGTCATCAATAACAGCTGGGGACCTGTCGGTCCGGAATCTGGCGGCAGTGGTTCGTTTACGCGAGCCCCAAATGCCTGGAAGCAGGCGGTTCAACTGGCCACCGAGCAGGGCCGCAACGGGCTTGGCAGCCTTGTGGTCTTTGCCGCGGGCAATAGCGGGCTCTTTTCCGACTCCTCTAACTACGACGAATTTACCAACGACCCGCATGTCATCGCCGTTGCATCTGTCGACGACCGGGGCCGGCCCACGGGATTCTCCGAAGCGGGCGCCAACGTGCTAGTAGCAGGGTTCTCTGGCGATAGCATTCTCGTTCCCAGAGGGCCTCGAAGGCCGGCAGAGCAGGTAAGAATCTCTGCGGGAATTTTCACAACAGACTTGCAAGGTGCCCGAGGCTACGACACATCCGAAGACCCCGATCAGGACTTCACCCAGTTCTTTGAAGGCACCTCGGCTGCGGCCCCCATGGTAAGCGGCGTGGCGGCACTCATGCTGCAGGCAAACCCGGCCCTTACTTGGCGAGACCTACGCTGGCTTATGGCCCGCACAGCCAGGCCCTCGGCAACACCTCCCAGCCCGGGGCCATTGACGTCCTCGGTGATGAACGCACACGGGTTTGACCCGAAGGTGGGATTTGGAATCATTGACGCCGGTCGTGCCGTTTCGGAAGCAACAAGGTTTACCGGCCTCGGCCCGGAAAAACGCTGCACCACAGGCCGGTTTCAGGTTCCTGAGGCAGACCAGGTCATCCCGGACAATAACCAACAGGGAGTGCGGTGGACGGCACAGATCAATCCGGGCCGGTGCACTATCGAAAGGCTTGAGACCGTAAGCCTTACCTTAGCAGTGCAGCATGCCTATTCGGCAGACCTTGATATCCGACTGATATCGCCCAGCGGCAATGAAGCATGGCTGAGCCGGCCGCGCAACTGCACGAACGACGAGTGCGAAAGCATAGAAGATGGATTTCGTTTCGGCATCGTCCGGTTCATGGGCGAGGCAGCGGTAGGCGCCTGGCAGATTGAGATCCGAGACCTCGTTCCACCAGACCAGGGCCGGCTGCTCTGGCTGGAACTCGATCTCAGGGGAAGCTAACTGAAGCCCCTTGCCGCAAGTCGCACCGACTGGCGTATGCGCCAAGTGCTTCGGTATGGGCTTATAGCAGTCGCCCTCGTAGTGACGGCTGTGCATCACCAGACGGGCCTCTGGCCTGCCCTTACCAGCCCCATTGAACTTGGGCTACGTGACACCATGCAGCATGCCCTGGCATCAGACAAAGACCAGGACGACGTGGTGCTGGTGGATATTCACGAGCAGAGCCTTCAAGCGGTTGGCCCCTGGCCCTGGTCGCGCCAGACGCTGGCAGAGCTTGTTGATAATTTGATCAACCAATACCAGGCACGCATCGTGGTGCTGGATATCGTTCTGCCCACTGCACGCGATCCTCGGGGCGACCAGGCCCTTGCCCACCTGGCAGAAGAAAAAAAACTCGTGCTCTCAGAGGTCTTTGACTATCTCGACCGCGAGCCCCCGCTTGCCTCTGGCATGCCGTCTTCAGGCATGCCGCTTAGCCCAGAATCGTTAGCTGCTGCGCCCCTCTCAGCCAAGGGCTATCTTGCCAACCATGCAGGCCTCGCCCGCGCGCCCTGCGTGGGCAATATTAGTTTTCTGCCCGACCGAGATGGAAAGCTTCGCCAACTGCCGCTTCTCACCGATTGGCAGGGCCAGCTGCACTTTAGCCTTGCAGCAGCGGCGCTGGAATGCCTCGGCTTGAACCCTCTTAAAGGCCTGCCTCGCGAGGCCCTGCAGCAAAGCCAGTATCGCCTGCGGTTCGCCCATCACGATACCAGCTGGATAGTGATTCCCGCAGACATGTTGCTTGACCAGACCCTAGACGCCGACCCTGCGCTACTGCCCTTGCTGCGCGATCGCATCGTTATCGTCGGGGCCTCTGCCCTGGGGCTCTCCGACCGCGTGGCCACCCCCTTGTCCTCCAGTATTAGTGGCATGTTTGTCCATGCCCAGCTGCTCTCTGAGTTATTGAAAGGGCAGACCCAAAGGCTGCGCCCGCCCATCGCGATGCCCTATAGCCTGCTGGCCCATCTTGGTCTGGTGCTTGCGCTAGCCATCGGCCTTCTGCGCAGCCGCGGGCTTGCCTGGCTTGCGGGCAGCGCGGTCGCCGTGGTGCTTTCCTGGGGGCTGCTTGCGGCCTGGCAGACCAGCACTGGCGCCGTCGCCCCGATTACGCCTGCCTTATGGGGCTTTGCGGTGCTGGCCTTAGGGCTGATTCCCTGGGAATGGATCGAAGACCGACGGCAGGCGCGGTCTACCCGACGGCTTTTGTCTCGCTATGTTGCCCCCGACGTGCTCAAGGAAATTCTCAGAAGCCGGCGGACAGACCAGGCCAGTCTTCTGGCCCCGCAGTCCACCATCATTACGGTTCTCGTGGCCGATATGGCCGGATATTCTGAGGCCACCAAACTTTTGCGCCTTGATCAGGCCGCTACCCTTACCCGCTCGTTTCTCTCAGCAATCACCCGTCCAGTCTGGCAGAACCGCGGCACACTCGACCGTTACACTGGCGACGGGCTCGTGGCCTTTTGGGGGGCGCCCGTTCCGGACCCCGAGCATAGTCTGCACGCGCTAAAGGCGGCCCAGCAAATGCTAAAGGCCGTTGCGGCACTTCAGGCCGAACTAACGGCGCAAGGCCTGCCCGCAGTGTCGGTGCGTATCGGCCTGGCCCAGGGCCCAGCCCTGGTGGGCGACTTTGGCACGCCCTATCGGGCCGCCTACACGGCAGTGGGAAACTGCATCAACCTGGCCGCGCGGCTTGAGGCACTGGCCAAAGAGAAAGGCACCGCAATTCTCATGGATCAGGCGGTGGCCCAGGCAGCCAAAGGCGCAGGCTTAGTCGCGACCCAGTTTCTTGGAAATGAGGCCATCCGTGGATTCGGGGCCATTGCACTATATGGCGCAGTGCCCCCAGCGGGGTCAGGAACCGGATAAAACGCCCCTTAAAAATAGCCTTGCTTGCATTTCATATAGGAAGCTATTAGACTGCCGTCCCATGCTTTCCTATATGAACTTCAAGAACCCCCGCGCATGACTGCCGTCGTTCGCATTCCGCTGCACTGCTCAGCCGAGCAGCATGAGCGCCTGCTTAGCCTGCAGGCCGAGTTCTCGCGCGCCTGCAATGTTGTAAGCCAGCTTGCCCGTAACAACCGGTGCTGGAACCGGGTAGCCCTCCACCATCTGAGCTACCGCCTGGTGCGCCAGACATTTCCCAACCTGGGCTCGCAGATGGCCTGCAATGCCATTTATTCGGTCTGTCGTGCCTGCCGTTGGGCCTACCAACACCCCGATAGCCCCTTAAAGATTCCGGCAGAACCCACCGCACCTTTAGCCTTGATTATTTTTCTGCCCACGGCCCCGGTCTACTTCGACCGGCACACCTTGAACATTGCCCAGGGCGAACTCAGTATGTACACGCTCGATGGCCGCATTCATTTCAAACTAGCCATTTCCCCTGAGCACCAGCAACGGTTTGTCAACGAAAAACTCAAAGAGGTGGCCCTTACCCAGGCGCCGCAGAGCTTTGAACTGGTCTTTTGGTTTGACTCCGAGCAGCCGGGCGCCTCGGCCGCAGCCAGGCCACCCACTGCGCTCGACCTGGAGCCCAATAGCCTTGCGGTCGGCCCACTGATTAGCCAGCCCCCCTACCTTCAGATGCAGGCACAGCCGGCAGGCTTGCCCTTGCCCCAATAGACAAAGGACGCCATGTGAGTTCTAACAAGCCCCCCCTCACCGAGCTTCGACAGGCGCTCGAGGTGCACCGCCCGGCACTGAAAAAGGCCTTCTGGTTTAGCCTGGTCACCAGCCTTCTGGTGCTCGCGCCCATTGTCTACATGTTTGAGGTCTATGGCCGGGTCGTCGACAGCCAGAGCCTCATGACCCTGTTCTGGCTCACCGTACTCGTTATCTGGGTCTACATCGTAATGGAGACCGTGGAATGGGCCCGGGCCGAACTCATGCGCGGCGCCTCGGTGCAGTTTGACCAAAAGCTTGCCCCCCGGGTGTTTCATGCCATGTTCGACCTGAACCGGGCGCGCGGCACCGTGGGCCAGGTGCAGCCGATCAACGACCTGAAAACGGTACGCGAATTCTTTTTCTCCCCGGCCCTCATGGCCATGCTCGAGGCCCCCACAGCGCTCATCTTCTTGTTCATTATTTTCATGCTCAGCCCGCTGCTCGGAGCGGTATCGCTGGTAGCGGCCATCGTGCAGGTGGGCCTGGGCATTCTGAACGACAAGCGCACACAGCCGCCCATACTAAAGGCCAACCGCGTAGCCATCGAAGCCCAGCAGTATGCCGATGGCTCGCTGCGCAATGCCCAGGTTATTGAATCCATGGGCATGCTGGGCAATATCCACCGGCGTTGGTTTACCAAGCAGCGAGAATTCCTGCGCCTGCAGGCAATTGCCTCAGAGCGCGCAGGCGCCTTTCAGGCCACCACCAAGGTGCTGCAGCTCGGCCTAAGTTCTGGGCTTCTAGGCCTGTCGGCCTGGCTGCTTCTAAAAAACGAGCTCGCAGGCGGGCCTGCCATGATGATCGTCGCCTCTACCCTGGGCGGCCGGATTCTCGCGCCTATGGCCCAGCTTGTAGCCCAGTGGCGCTCGGTGGTAAACGTAAAAGACTCCTATGGCCGTCTTGATCAGCTGCTCACCAATGTGCCCGCCCGGGAGCCCAGCATGCCCCTGCCCCCGCCCAAGGGCTACCTTACCGTGGAAGGCCTGGTGGCCGGGGCCCCTGGCAGCAACCAGCCCATTCTGCGGGGCATTCAGTTTGGCCTGCAGCCCGGCGAGGTACTGGCGGTAATCGGGCCTTCTGCCAGCGGCAAGACCAGCCTTGCACGGATGATGGTCGGGCTCTGGCCCGCGATGTCGGGTAAGGTGCGGCTCGACGGGGCCGATGTCTTTTTGTGGAATAAAGCCGAGCTCGGGCCGCACATGGGCTACCTACCGCAAGGCGTAGAGCTCTTTGAGGGCAGCATTGCCGAGAACATCGCCCGGTTTGGTGATATCGACCCCGAACAGGTGACCCGTGCCGCAAAGTCTATGGGCGTGCACGAACTGATCATGAGCCTGCCCGAGGGCTATGACAGCTCAGTGGGCCGAGACGGCGAAACCCTCTCCGGCGGCCAGCGCCAGCGGGTGGCAATTGCCCGCGCCATCTATGGCGACCCCAAACTGGTCGTACTCGATGAGCCCAACAGCAGCCTTGATGAGGCAGGAGATGCGGCCCTGGCCCAGATGATCGCCGAACGTAAAGCACTGGGCACCACCTTTGTGGTCATCACCCACCGCACCAGCATTCTTGGTGTGGTCGATAAAATCCTGGTGCTGCGCGATGGGCAGCAACAGGCCTTCGGCCCGCGCGATGAGGTGTTGCAGGCTCTTGCCCAGGCCAACCAGGCAGCAGCGGGGCAGACTGCCGCCGTGGCCCAGTCTTCTCCCCAGGCGCCCGCCGTAGCAGCAGCACCAGGCGGCCCCCCAACCAGCCCCCCTGCGCCTGCCATTTGAGGCCTACGCTATGACGACAAGCTCCGCACCCCCCCTTGCCCAGGCCGCCACCAGCGCTATGGGCTTGCCCCCCGTAGGCCAGACCGACCCCCGGCTTGCCAGCCCCCTGCGCCAGGTGCTCTATGCCTTTCGCAAAGAATTTTTGGTGGTGGGCATCTTCAGCATGGTGGCCAACCTGCTCATGCTCATGCCCACCATCTACATGCTGCAGGTCTTCGACCGGGTCATGATCAGCCAGAGCGAAATGACCCTCATCGTGGTCTCGGTGATTACTGCCTTTATGTTCGGCATGATGGCCTTTGCCGAATGGTCGCGTAGCAGGGTGCTGGTACGGGCCGGCGTGCGGCTCGATGACCAGCTGAGTACCCGTGTGTTTAATGGTGTGTTTGAGTCGTACCTAAGGCAGTCTAAAGAGAATCCCAGCCGGTCTTTTAGCGACCTTACCGAGCTGCGGCAGTTCCTCACCGGCAACGGCATCATTGCCTTCTTCGACACCCCGTGGACGCCTATTTATATTGCGGTGCTCTTTTTGTTGCACCCGTTTCTAGGATGGATGGCGATTGTCTTTGTCATCATCCAGAGCCTACTGGCCCGGCTCGGCCATTCCCAGACCCTCGCGCCCAACGAGAAGGCCATGGCCGCACAGGCCGACGAAATGAAGTTTTTACAGTCGAAGGTGCGCAGCGCCGAGGTCTTAGAGGCCCTGGGGATGACCCAGAACCTGCAGCAAAAGTGGAACCAGAAACGCAAAGACAGCCTGCGCGCCCATGGCGCCAGTCAGTCGCTGGCCCACCGCATGACCGGCTACAGCAAGTTCATTCGCTACACCCAGCAGTCGTTGTCCCTGGGCGCAGGGGCCTATCTGGTAATTCTGGGAGAGCTCACCCCAGGGGCCATGATTGCCGCCAACATTCTCACCACCCGGGCGCTGGCACCAATCGATCTTTTGGTTACCAGCTGGAAGCAGTTCCTAAGTGCGCGCGAGGCCTTCCGTCGGCTAGAAAAACTCATGGTGCGGTTTCCCAGCCGCGACCGGGCCTTATCCCGTATGGCCCCCGAGGGCGCGGTGCGGCTTGCTGCGGTATTCGCCACCGCCGAAGGCCGCGAAGAACCGATTCTCAAGGGCATCGACTATCTGGCCCCGGCCGGAACCGTTACCGTGGTGCTGGGGCCCTCAGGCTCAGGCAAGTCCACCCTGGCCCGTGTGGTGGTGGGTATCTGGCCTAATGTGGCTGGCGAAGTGCTGCTTGATGAGCGGCCCATTGCGCTTTGGGACCGCGACGAACTCGGGCCCCATGTGGGCTATCTGCCCCAAGACATCGAACTCTTTGACGGCACCATTGCCGAGAATATTGCCCGGTTTGGTGAGGTTGACTCGCAAAAGGTGGTGGCCGCGGCCCAGGCCACGGGGCTGCACGAAATGATTCTGCGCATGCCGCGCGGCTACGACACGCCCATTGGCGAGGCGGGCCGCATTCTGTCGGGCGGTCAGCGGCAACGCATTGCGCTGGCCCGGGCCGTCTACGGTGACCCGCGGCTCATTGTGCTCGATGAGCCCAATGCCAATCTCGATGACGTGGGCGAACGCGCGCTCATGCAGGCGGTTTCCTTACTCAAGCAACAAGGCAAAACCATCTTCCTTATTTCCCACCGGCCCCAGGTCATGGCGGTGGCTGATCGACTGCTCATTCTGGCCAATGGCCAGGTGCAGGCGAGCGGCCCCAAAGACGGTGTCCTGGCAGCCCTTCAAAAAGCGACCACACCATGAATACGCCCTCTCCGCTACACCTCTCTAAATCGCAGGCCCAGACCGTGGCCGTGCGTTCCAAAAACGCAGGCGCACCCGGCTTTGCCGCCCCACCGGCCAGCGAACTCTCCGAAGAAGAGCGTGGAATTACCGACAGCGACAAGGCCGCGCGGGTGGGCCTCTGGGTGCTGGGCATTGGCCTGGGCGGCTTTCTACTCTGGGCCGCACTCGCGCCGCTAGACGAGGGTGTTCCCACCCAGGGTATGGTCTCTATCGAGACCAAACGCCATACCGTGCAGCACCTGCAGGGTGGCATGGTGCAAGAGGTACTCGTGCAAGAGGGGCAGATGGTCAAAGAAGGCCAGCTGCTTGTCCGGCTCAACGACTCCACGGTGCGGGCCAACTTTGAGGCCGCACGACAAAACCTGGCCGCCCTGCGCGAAAACGTCATTGCCCAGCAGGCAGTGCTGCAGGGCCTGAAGAATGCCGAGAAGAACCGGTCAGACCAGCTGCGGCTTATTGAGCAAGAACTTGCAGGCGTACGTGGCCTGGTGAAGGACGGCTTTGCGCCAGTGGTACAGCAGCTGCAGCTCGACCGCCAGCAGGCGGAAATTCTCACCAGCATTAGCGACCTGCGTACCAACCAGCAGCGTACCGAGCAGGCCCTGCTCGAACTGCAGCATCAGATTCGTGCGGCCCAGCAGCGCCTCAGCGCCACGGAGCAGGAACTGCAGCGCGTAGAGATTCGGTCGAGTGCCAATGGCCAGGTCGTGGGGCTCACCATTCCCGCAGTCGGTGCAGTCATTCAGCCGGCACAGCGAATCATGGACATCGTGCCCCAGGGCGAGAACCTGACCATCGAGGCCCAGGTGGCGCCGCATTTTATTGACCGCATCGCCAAAGGCGACATGGTGGACGTGCGGTTCTCCAGCTTTGTGGGCGACCCACAACTGGTGGTTGAGGGCCAGCTGAACTCGATTAGCTCAGATGTGCTCACCGACCCCGCCACCATGCAGCCCTACTACCTGGCCCGCGTGCACCTCACCGAAGAAGGCCTGAAGAAGCTTGGTAATCGCACCATGCAGCCGGGCATGCCGGCAGAGGTAATCATCAAGACCGGCAGCCGCACCATGTTGAACTACCTGGTGCACCCCTTAACCAAACGCGTGGCCGCCTCTCTCAAAGAAGAGTAAGAGCCCACACTGAAGGAGTCTGCAATGTCCCTGTCTCACCGACCTACCCGCAGCCAAGCCTGCCCTCCCCGGCTTTTTCCTGCCCTGACTAACTCGTCATGTCTTTCGGCCCTGTTAGCCGTTGGCACCCACCGCTGGCTCTCCATAGCTGCCTTGGTACTGGCCGCACTTGCAGCACCCAAGGCCTCTGCCCTGGGGCTGGCCCAGGCCTATGAGGCAGCGCTCAGTAACGACCCGCAGTTTCGGGCCGCACAGGCGCAGGCCCTCGCAGGGGCCGAGGCGCTGCCCCAGGCTGTCGCCCGGCTGCGGCCCTCGGTAAACCTTGCCACGCAGAACTTCCGCATCCATCAAGACCGTACCGACGGCGAGAACAAATTCCCCTCCCAGAACTACCCCAGCTATAACATCAGCCTGTCTGCCCGTCAGCCCCTCTACAGCCCGCGGCTGTGGCGGGCACGCGACCAGGCCCAGGCTGCCACAGAGTCTGCCCAGGCAGTTCTCGACTTTGAGCAACAGGCCCTGGCCAGCCGCGTCATCTCCACCTATGCCAATCTGGCGCTGGCTTATGAGCAGCAGGCGCTCATCCAGGTGCAGCAGGAATCGGCCAGCACACGGCTGCAGGCAGCCAACCGGGCACTGCAGGCAGGTACCGGAATTCGTACCGATATCGACGAGATTCGCGCCCAGCTCGACCTGCTGCAGGCCCAGATGCTGCAGGCCCGCCAGTCAATCCAGGCCAGCCAGGCCGAGTTAGAGCAGATGACCGGCAAGACCATCTCGCAGCCTATTCGGCTAAAGCCCAGCGTGAACCCCGAGACCCTCGACCCTGGCATGCTGCAGCCCTGGCTCGATAAGGCCACGCGCCAAAACCCAGAGCTGCTTGCCCGCCAGGCCCAGGCCCGGGCGGCACTGGCCGCAAGCCAGGTATCGCGGGCCGACCATCTCCCCACCCTCGACCTGGTGGTGCAGGTATCTAAAAACTCCAGTGAGAACAGCTTTTTTGTGAACTCCAGGACCGAGACCCAGGCCGTGGGCCTGCAGGTCAACCTGCCGCTCTATCAGGGCGGGTTTCTGCAGTCGCGCGACCGACAGACAGCCGCCGAATCGGTCTCTGCCGAAGAACAGGCCCAGCGCGCGCTGATGTCCGCCCGCATCGAGGTGAGCAAGGCCTTTTATGCCCTCAAAGAAGGCGTTGCCCGGGTACGCGCCCTGGAAAACGCCGTGGCCTCTGCAGAGCAGGTAGTGTTAGCCAATCAGAAAAGCTTTGCCGCGGGGCTGCGGTCGATGCTCGATATTCTCGCGGCCGAGCAGCGCGCCGCCCAGACCCGGCTCGACCTTGCCCAGGCCCGCCTGCAGCTCGTGGCCAATCAGGTGCGGCTAGAGGGCCTGGTGGGCGAAACCAGTGCCCAAGGCTTTGCTTCGCTCGCAGCCTGGTTTCAGTAGCGGTAGTAGCGGTAGTAGCCGTAGTAGCGGTAGCAGCACTGGCAATCGATTTATGAAACTGCTCTTCATTCACCAGAACTTTCCCGGACAGTTCAAGCACCTGGCGCCAGCGCTCGCGCAAGAGGGCCACCAGGTGGTGGCCCTAATTCTGCGCCAAGGTGAGCCCATGGTCTGGCAAGGCATTCGGGTCATTCCATACATGCCTGCCCGCAGCTCCACCCCCAATATTCATCCCTGGCTGGTCGACTTTGAGACCAAGACAATCCGAGCAGAGGCCTGCTTTCAGGCCTGCCTTGCACTCAGACAACAGGGCTTTGTCCCCGATGCCATCGTGGCCCATCCCGGCTGGGGAGAAACCTTGTTTATCAAAGAAGTCTGGCCAAAGGCGCGGCTGGGCATTTACTGCGAGTTTTACTATGCCCCCGAAGGAACTGACGTGGGCTTTGATGCAGAGTTTCCGAGCCAGGAAAGCGCCGAGGCCTGCCGCATTGCCATGAAGAACCTGAATAATCGGCTGCACTTCGACATCGCGGATGCCGGCATCAGCCCCACCCATTGGCAGGCAAGTACCTTTCCAGAGCCGTTTCGGAAGCGTATTACCGTGGTGCACGATGGCATCGATACCACAAGCCTGGTGCCCAACCCTGGGGTAAGCCTAAGCTTTGATCGCAGCAAGACCGTTCTGCCCCTGCCCGAGCCAGGGGTCGGTTCGCTTACCTTAACGCGGACGGACCGGGTTGTAACCTTTGTTAATCGCAATCTCGAGCCCTATCGCGGCTACCACAGCTTTATGCGGGCACTCCCCGAACTGCTGCGTCTGCAGCCCACCGCCCAGATTCTGATCGTCGGCGGCAACGATGTCAGCTACGGGCCCCGCCCCGACCCGTCACTGGGAGCCAACTGGCGCGATCTCTTTGCCCGCGAGGCACGGGCGGGCATCAGCCCTGCCGACTGGCAGCGGGTGCATTTTCTGGGCGCCCTACCCTACGAGCATTTTGTTCCACTGCTGCAACTGTCTTCGGTGCATGTCTATCTCACCTATCCGTTTGTGCTGAGCTGGAGCCTTCTTGAGGCCATGAGCATTGGCTGTGCCATTGTTGCCAGCGACACACCTCCGCTACGCGAGGCCATTACTAACCACGACACCGGCCGCCTAGTGGATTTCTTTTCCCCCCAGCAGATCGCCCAGACCGTGTCCGACCTGCTTGATAACCAAGAGGCTCGAGCAGCGCTCGGTGCCCGCGCCCGGGCCTTTGCCATAGGCCAATACGACCTGCGGTCGGTCTGCCTAGGGCGGCAACTAGACTGGGTGCGAGCGCTAGCGTAGCAGTGGCCTTGCCCTGCCGGGCGATAACATGGTTTTTGCAAAACCTATTAGCCGCGACGATTTCGTAAAATTTCTGCCGCAACACAGGAGCTCTAATCTATGAACCCTTCGGTAGTAATCAAGACAAACTTTGGCGATATTGCCGTAGAACTCTTTCCACAGGCCGCGCCCAACTCGGTAAGTAACTTTTTGCAGTATGCCTTCGACGACTACTATGACAACGTTTTGTTTCATCGTGTTGTCAGTAGCTTTGTTATTCAGGCGGGGCTCTTTAATTCCCAAGGTGCCCCCAAAACCAGTGCGCAAAGGCCTCCCATTGGCCTTGAGTCAGACAACGGTATCTCCAATCTCCGGGGCACCATAGCCTATGCCCGCACCAATGAGTTCGACTCTGCCACCTCGCAGTTCTATTTCAATGTAGCGGACAACACCGCTTTAGATTACCGCTCCAGCCAGGAACCCGGCTATGCGGTCTTTGGCCAGGTGATATCGGGCCTGCGTGTGATCGATGCCATTGCCTCGGTTGCCGTCGAGACAAACAACGGGTTTCCCAACGTGCCGGTGAATCCTGTAGTTATCCAAGATGTCGTTTTGTCGCCTGGCGCCGACACCCTCATACCGCTTGAAACCATCGTGGCAAAAGACGGTATTTTCGGTGCCCGGCTCGCGTTTTCGTCCAGCCAAATTCGCTTCAAAGAAATGAGCAATGGCGCCTGGGCCATTCTTGAGGTTGGCGGCTGGTCGGTGGCCAAACTGGTTGGCTATCTACGGGTGTTTTTAACCGACAAGGCCATTGGGCTCGATATCAACGGTGTCTCTGGGCAGGCCTACCGGGTGTATAAAGCAGCCTTTAACCGCGAGCCTGACCATGGCGGGGTTGGTTTTTGGATCGCCCAAATGGACGCAGGCATGGGCATGATAGAGGTGGCAGCACGATTCATCGACTCCGCAGAGTTTAGAGACCTCTACGGAAACGACCCCACCGATGCGCTCTACCTCACAAAGCTGTACCAGAATGTTCTTAACAGAGACCCAGAGCCCGACGGGTACAACTGGTGGCTCAACGAGATACAAACTAATCCCGAAAAGACGCGGGCCAAAGTACTGGCGGATTTCTCAGAATCTATCGAAAACAGAGAGGGTACCGCCCAGCTTATAGGCCAAGGGGTAGCCTACGATCCCTGGTTAGGCTAAGCAGCAGCAAGTATCGATAAGTTTCTCAACACCGGGCTTACCCAAAGATCCATGGCAGATAGTCAATGCCATTGGCAACCAGTTCAGCAACCACCGTGCGATTCTCGGGGCTATAAGAGATATCGGCCAGCACCTGTGGCCGCGTCTTGCGGCCGAGAATCAGTGAATCGGCATAAAAGTTAAGCCCGTCGATATCTGGTGCTCTGCCAAGCATGTTCTGGTACACCTGGGATACAAACGCGGTTTCGGTCTGGTTAGCAGGGTAGAGCCTATTAAACTCAGGGCTAAAGGTAAACTCACGCGCGACCTGCACCAGGCTGGCGCCACCCTGCTCCATACGATGAATCCAGTAGCCAATGCCTTCCCAGTCAGGCTGCCGATTAAAGGCCCCCTTATAAAGGCGGTAGACATCACCCGGAACACCATTAATGTCAAGGGCAACCACCTTGTCTGAAAACTGCACCCGCTCAACATTGACAAGGGTGTCGATATTGCGAGAACTCAGCTGCGACAAGAAGGAGCGCTCGCCTTCGAGACGAATTGCATAGCTTGAAGAATGACCATTAACAAAGGCATTGTCGAGCCCCAGGCCTCCCAACACCACATCAGACGCAGAGGTGAGCACAACCGCCCCGCCCTTACTATTGGCCCTAATCTGCTGGGGCACCAAGGGCGAGGTAGAGGTGTCATTTACAGTAACCGAGGCCTGCACCCCTTCTACAGAGAGCGTAAGACGCTCAGGGCCTTCGGTATTGCGGTCGGCAAGCGGGCGTACTGCCAACTGGGCGGTTCGCGCTGGGCCAAGGGTGATGGTGCCCGACATCTGCCCGCCCTGAATATCGGCTGCAATCACGTCTCCAGAAATCTGGTAGTTCAGTACAGTTCCCTGGGGAAGGCCCTGGGCGCTGACCGTAAAAATAGCCACGCCGCCTTCGTCTACGGTGCTGCGATTTGTCTGCACCGAAAGATCGGTTGCCTGCAGATTGGCCGTGCGAAAGCTATAGCCAGAAACTCCTGCAAAAAAGTTGCCCGCCGTGTCTTGAATGGCGTTATTAGCAAAAACCAGATTGAAGTCAGTGGCGGTAGACAGACCCAGTGGTGGCCGGAGCGTAAGCGTGTCGCCCACCAGGCTGACATCGGGGCTGCCCGCAGAAAAGCTTGCTACGAGCTCGCCATTGGCCTTCTCAAGCCTTATGGCGCCCGTGCCAAATCGCACCTCTTCATTAAACCGCACCACAATGGCGGCGTTGGTAGACACGCCAGTAGCCCCCGGCTGGGGCAACAAAGAAGTCAGTTGTGGGGGCGTCTGGTCAACTCCAACATTGACCGCCCCAAAGCCAAAAGAGAAAGACTCGCGTAAGGCGTTTCCTGCAATATCAGTTACCGCGCCCGCGGGGAGAATAAGGCGATACGAAATTCCTGCCTGCAGATTTGAAACCGGGTCGACGGTTAAGGTGCTGCCCGATACCGTTACTCGATCGGAACCGGCCAGGTTAAAGGTCTCTATCGGCGTACCCTGGGCGGTACGCAGCTCTATCGCTCCAGAAGTTCCCAGGCGCACTGCCTCGTTAAACGTAACCGATAGATCCCGCGAGAGGCCTGCCGCACCGTTATTTTCGGGACTTGTGGATAAGACCTCGGGGGGCGTTGTGTCTTGACCAGAACTGGCATCACCCTCGATGAGTACTGTGCCATCGCTCTTGTAGGTATGGCGATTTGCCGTGGTAATGAAACCAGCGGCATTCACGTTTAGCCGGTCTACGATGAGGTCAAAGCCACCCTGGGCAACATTGGTAAACCGAAGGGTACCGAGCGGAACCCCTGTAGAGATGGGGATGTCGATACTGCCCGTACCCGATACTTGAAAACGGCCTTGGGCAATAAGTTGGTTATTAACAATCACAATTTGCCCAGCAAAGTCTGCTGAGCTTGCGGCCACTAACGTGGCCTTTGCCGGGTCTATCCGAAGATTTAGGTCGAACGCACCGTAGTTCGCACCGATCTGACTGGTATCTAGACGGAAGACCACCGTCATACCATTTACCCCAGATGGGGTAAATGTGGCGGTAAGGACGGGGTTTGGCTGGCTCATGACACTAGTCTATATCGGCGAGAGCCAGCCCGCCTTTACCCCAGGGTACCTGGGCTATAGATCCTAGACCACGTATTCGCCAGCAACAGGCAGGGTCAGGTTACCCACCAGCAGGACCTTTACCTGGAAATCAGGGTTAGTTCCCCCTTTGATGCTCACGGTACGCTCATTACCCGAGACCTGCAGACCTTGATTCAACGATGAAGGCGAGGCGTTGTTAACCCCCAGACCCCGAGTACTTGCGTCGATAAAGCGCCAGGTCATTGGGTCATTACCCAGGGTAGCCGCGGCGTGTCGAAGAGCAAGCAGGGCATCTTGGGCCGTTACATTACCGCTTCGATCAACGTCGGCCGCCACATAGGCCGCGCTAAGCAGATCGCCATCGCTACCAATCCAGGTGGGCACGAAACCCGCGGACAGCTTCAAGATTTCAAGGGCATCTGCGGCCGTGACCACCTTGGCGGCATTGGTGGCAGCCGTAGGAACGGCCAGCTTATTAAAGTCGCCCTTGGGCATGTCCTTTGCAGACCAGTTACCGTTGGCGTCAGTGCGGGTATAGCCCACATACACTGGCTGCCCGCCAGCCGCATTCGCCTGGTTGTTCACTGTAACCGACCCCAGAAATCCAAACTCATGGGTAACTGACTCTGCATCCTTTACCGAAACAGAGACCGTACCAAGCTTGCCGCTTGCCGGCATATTGCCCGCATTGGTCACATTCACCTCAAGCAATCGCCCATTCAGAGAGGATGTGGCAGTAACACCGGTTGCGGGGGTAAAGCTGGCTGCTGTGAGGTTAGAAGGCAGGGTGAGTACCATAGTTGCCTGGGCTGTACCCGCAACATTGGTTACCAGATCAAGGCTAACGGTCTTGGTGGCTGCCGCCAGGGTGGGCGCACCGCCGCCCACATCGGTTAGGCCATTGGTAGGCGCCAGCTTTAAGGAGACTGGCTGCCCCGAAACCATAGTGGGGCTTCCATAAAAGGCCACCAACTGCCCGCCAATTCCGGTTGATGGCTGCAGGGCATTCACAAGCTTTGACGCAACATCCCAGCGATCCAGGTTCACCCCAGAAGCAAAGCTTGAGTTAAAGCTACCGCCCGTAAAGTTAATGCCGTCGATGTCCACATTCTTGAACTCAACATTCATGCGGGGCGCAAAATCAGCTCCGGTTTTTCTCTGAACAAACTCTACTGAGGCCACAGCCTTGCTGAAGTCTGAGACAGAGGCATTGTCAACCACCCGAATCGTGATCTCACCGGCCTGACGGTTCACGTTAAAAACCGCAGATCCGCTGGTTGACGCGGGAATCTTGACCACTGGGTCCGCATCTTTCATGAGTGCTGGGTCGTAAGACAGCATGAAGCTAACGCTCTCAAACCCCGCCCCGAAGTCGCTGGTAGCTGTAACCGCTTTACTGCGGTCAACAAACACATCAACAGTCACCTCGCGCTCGTCTAAAAGCGCATTCGCAGTGCTCCTGGTTGGGTCTGCCTCTTTAAGCTGCGCATAAAGCACATTGGCTGCTGAACCACCCCCACCACCGTCATAGCCAGCCGTGCTCAGAATGCTCAGGTGGGCTGGCTGCAGGGTGGAGACCGCGGCAGTTACCGTAGACCCAGTAGTGTTCACAAGTACCGGATCTACATCGCCCTCAGAGGGGGAAAACTCAATTCGCAAAACACCGTCATTTACCGAGAGCTTGTGGCGGCCCTCAGCGTTATAAAACTGCGTGGTTCCAGCAGGGTAACCCGCTGTGCCAGTTGGCAAAAGCGTTGCCGCTCCCGAAGTAGCATCGAATCCTTGAATGCCTGTAAAGGTTGTAGCACTACCAACTCCAAATGCCTTGATAGTCTGATCCGAGGAGGGTGCACCTACAGAGTTTTTAAAGTAGAAGTGAATAGAGTCACCGTCGGGAACGACGGCAGAGAGAAGAACTCCCAGCCTACAAGCAGTACC
>JBMSYB010000031.1:0-23062 GCA_049426285.1 Burkholderiaceae bacterium | reverse complement strand
GCCACTGCCGTGCGGCGGTTAAAATAGATGGATTATGACCTCTACCTCCAATATTCGAATTCGTGAGATCAAAGAACTCACCACACCCGCAGAGCTCGTTGCCGAGTTACCCGTTTCTGCTATTGCCGAAAGAACCGTTCTGGCTGCCAGACAGGCGATTCACCGCATCCTGCACGAAATGGACGATCGGCTGCTGGTGATCATCGGCCCGTGTTCCATTCACGACCCCAGGTCGGCCCTGGAGTATGCCCAGCGGCTCGTAGAGCAGCGCACGCGTTTTGCCAAAGACCTCGAGATCGTGATGCGGGTCTATTTCGAAAAGCCCCGAACCACGGTGGGATGGAAGGGCCTCATCAACGACCCCCACCTCGATAACAGCTTTGATATCAACACCGGGCTGCGCTGCGGCCGGCAGATTCTTGCCCAGATCAATGACCTGGGGCTTCCGGCGGGGGTTGAGTTTCTCGACATGATCTCGCCCCAGTACATTGCCGATCTGGTGTCCTGGGGGGCGATTGGGGCCAGAACCACAGAGTCGCAGGTGCACCGGGAGCTGGCCTCAGGCCTCTCGTGCCCCGTGGGCTTCAAAAACGGAACCGATGGCAATTTAAAGATTGCCTTTGATGCCTTGAAGGCAGCCTCCCATCCGCACCATTTTCTGTCGGTTACGAGCGAGGGGCACTCGGCAATCGTCTCCACTTTGGGCAACGAAGACTGCCATGTCATTCTGCGCGGTGGCAAGACGCCAAACTTTGACGCCGCGAGCGTTGAGGCCGCCTCCCGCGAGGCTGCTGCCGCCAACCTGGCGAGTCGGCTCATGATCGACCTCAGCCACGGCAACTCCAGCAAAAAGCCAGAGAACCAGCTGCCTGTGTCTCAGGCGGTTGCTGATCAGCTCTCAGCAGGCGATGAGCGCATCTTTGGGGTGATGGTCGAGAGCCACCTGGTCTATGGCCGCCAAGACCTGCAGCCTGGCCAGACCCTGGCCAACCTTACCTACGGTCAGAGCATTACCGATGGCTGTATCGGCTGGGAGGACAGTCTTTCTATTCTGGAAATTCTGGCAGCCGGCGTCCGCGCGCGCCGGGTGGCCCTGGCCAAGGCTGCCTAACCGGACGCAATCCGACGCAATCGGACTTATTTAGCTCGCCGCCGCGCCGCTGGGTGTGATGCTGCCTAGCACCCGGGCTGCTTTGGCCCCGGTGACCGCTGGCAGGCTTGCAGGAATCTTGGCAACACAGCAATGCGCCAGCCAGGCAAAGGCCGCGGCCTCGACCTCCTGCACGGGCCATCCCAGGGCATCGCTTGTCAGTAGTAAAACCGGCTGGTCTCTGCGGGTCAGGGCGTCTTCAAGGGCATTTTTCAGCACTGGGTTTTTGGCACCACCACCGCAGAGATAGATGCGCCTAAGATCCGTCGGAACTGCCTCGGTAATAGTCTGGGCGGTAAGGGCCACCAGGCTTGCCTGAACGTCTGCTGCAGAGACTTCGCCGTGCTGCGCCTGATGCGCAGCCAGTTGCGCCTCAAGCCATAGCCCGTGGAAGGCGTCTCTTCCCGTACTTTTGGGGGGCTGTTGGGCAAAGAACGGGTGCTCGGCCATACGGGCCACCAGCGTCGGAATGGCCCTGCCCTGCATCGCCAACTGGCCGTTCTCATCAAACGGCCTGCCAAGGGTCTTCTGTGCCCAGTAGTCAAGCAGCATATTGGCTGGCCCCGTATCAAAGCCCGATACCTGCGCGGGCAAGATCCCGGCCTGCCTTCGAATCAGACTGATATTGGCAATTCCCCCAAGGTTGACCACTGCCACGGCGGCCTCGTCCACCGAACGGGCCATGACCTCGTGGAATAGGGGAACCAGAGGCGCACCCTGGCCGCCTGCTGCAATGTCTCGGCTGCGAAAGTCCGAGACCACGTCGATACCCGTCTGCTCGGCGATCCATGCCGGAGCATTGAGCTGGATCGATACGCCACGTTCGGGCCGATGGACCACCGTCTGGCCATGCACACCCATTGCCCGCACCGGCCCCCAGTCTTTCCAAAGTTCCCGACGGCTTGCCACCAAGACCGAGATCTCGCGCGCCAGGGCAATACCAGCCTCCGCGGCGCGTAACAGGGCTGCAGGCATCTCGGGGTCGTGGAGTTCCGCGAATATCTGGCGTAGCCGCGCGGGTAGTTCTGCCTGGGCAAAGTCAAGCCTCTCTGCCCGGCCTGCTGCAACTCGAATCAGCCCCAGGTCGATTCCGTCTAGGCTGGTGCCGGTCATTACCCCGGCGTATAAGCAGGAGGGCTCAGGCTGACCTGACAAGGGGTCTCAGTGGAAGATTGCTGGCCAGAGGTGCTAACGCCGGGAGGCGAGGGCGGTGGGCGAGCTGCTGGCTGGCGGCAGACCCACCGGCGGGGCTGGCACTGCCTCGGCGGTATTCACGCTGTCCAAAAGGGTAAGCCGCTTGCGTAGGTCTTCGGCCACCACCAGAAATCGAGACAAGGCCTCACCGGTCAGACTCGGCACCTGAGGATTTTCCTGGGCGATACGAATGGGATCGATCGACCTGCCCTGTACCCGAAACTCGTAATGCAGGTGCGGGCCAGTCGCCCAGCCAGTTGCGCCCACGTAGCCGATTACTTCGCCCATCCGAACCTCTCTGCCCGCGATCATGCCAGGCGCGAAATTCGAGAGATGGGCGTAGTAGGTGCTGTAACGGGCATTGTGTTGTATCTCAATGGCATTGCCGTAGCCGCTATTCCACCCCCGGCTGGTGATCACGCCATCAGCAACCGAACGCACCGGAGTTCCAATAGGCGCTGCATAGTCCACTCCCCGGTGGGCCCGGGGGTCGCCGAAGAGGGGGTGCAACCGGTACCGCGCAAAGCTTGAGCTGATTCGGGTAAACCGCAGGGGTGCCGCCAGAAATCCCCGCTTTACCGATTTGCCTTCTGCGTCATAGTAGTTCCCGCGGGCCGTACCCTGCGGATTGAAGAAGAGCGCTTCGTAGGGCGTGCCCGAGGCCTCGAACCGCACGGCAATCAGGCGGTAGTCGCCTATCTCTCTGCCTGCCACCTTATGGTTCTCGTAGATTACCCGCACCTTGTCACCGGGCTTTACCTGACGCCGAAAGTCGAGGTCTGATTCAAAGAGGTTCACTACGTCTTCTGTGATGGCATTGGGCACTCCGGCCTGGTCCATCGCGCCGAAGAATGATGCGCCCACAAGTACAGAGCGATGCTCGGTCTGAATCTCTGCCCCAAGCTTGCCCGTGCGCGTGGAGAACTGGCCCTGGCCGGTGCGCTCCATAACCCAGGCGTCGAGCCCATCCATCAGCTGAAGCCGCAGCAGGGCGCCATTAAGATCGGTATGTACCAGCGCTGTTTTGCCAATATTTGCCCGCAGCACCTGCAGCCGGGAACGGTCTGCCATGAAATACCCCAGGGCATCCTGGTCATCAACGCCCAGGCGATCAAAGAGCTTGGCAATGGTGTCGTCTTTGCGCACCTCGTCTTCGCGGGCGAGTTCGAGTCCGTGGCTTGCCAGGGCCTCGAGCTGGTCTTGTAGCAAAGGCGCGGGAAGCTCCTGCACAATAGGGGTGCTGAGCATTTTGGATTCTGCTTCCGTTACGGCTGAGATGCCAAGGCTGGTGATCACCACCATCACCAGTCCAAATCCCGCAGTGCCAAAGGTCCAGAGTCTGAGCGTTTGAAGGCGCATAGCCTTAAAATTGTAGCCTTTTCAATCAAAGCCTTCCATGACAAAGCCATTTGCCGACTCAGTTGATATTCCCGCAGACCTGCGAGAACGCCTTGCATCGTCAATGGCCGTGATTCGCCGCGGAAGCCAAGAAATACTGATTGAAGACGAGCTCGAGGCAAAACTGGCTCGGTCAGCTCTGTCTGGAACCCCACTGAGGGTAAAGCTCGGCCTTGACCCTACCGCCCCAGACCTGCACCTTGGTCACACCGTGGTTCTGAATAAACTCAGGCAGCTCCAAGACCTGGGCCACCAGGTAATTTTCCTGATTGGAGACTTCACCGCGCTTATCGGAGACCCCACCGGGCGCAATACCACCCGTCCGCCTCTCAGCCCGGAAGAAATTGCCGCCAACGCCCAGACCTATTTTCGTCAGGCCAGCCTTATTCTCGACCCCGAAAAAACAGAGATACGCAAGAACTCCGAATGGTGCGAACCCCTGGGCGCCCACGGCATGATCAAGCTTGCTGCCCAGTCCACCGTGGCCCGCATGCTCGAGCGCGACGACTTCACCAAGCGGTATAAGGCAGGCACGCCTATCTCAGTGCATGAGCTGCTCTATCCGCTCTTACAGGGCTACGACTCGGTGGCCTTGCAGGCAGACCTTGAACTTGGCGGCACCGACCAGAAGTTCAACCTGCTCATGGGCCGTGAACTGCAAAAGGCCGCGGGCCAGGAGCCCCAGTGCGTGCTGACAATGCCCTTACTTGAGGGCTTGGATGGCGTCGAGAAAATGAGCAAGAGCAAGGGCAACTACGTGGGTATCACCGATACCGCTGCCGAGATGTTTGGCAAGCTCATGTCGATCTCCGACGAACTCATGTGGAAGTACTTTCTGCTGCTCTCGTTTCGGCCACTGTCGCAGATCGATGCCCTAAAGGCCGAGGCTGCGGCCGGCCGCAATCCTCGGGACATCAAGGTAGACCTTGCGCTTGAGATCGTCGAGCGGTTTCACTCCCGAACCGCCGCCGAGGGGGCGCTGGCCGACTTCGAGGCCCGGTTCAAACAAGGCGAGATCCCCCAAGACCTGGTGGAACAGACCCTGGGCGAGGGCCCAATAGTGATCGTTCAGGCGCTCAAGCAGGCCGGGCTGGTGCCATCGGCGAGCGAGGCGGTGCGCAGTATCGCGCAGGGTGGGGTTCGCGTTAACGGCGAGAAGGTCTCTGACCGCACCCGGGCGCTTGACCCGGGAGTCTATGTGCTGCAGGTAGGTAAGCGCCGTTTTGCTAAGGTACGCATTCATTCTCTTTAACGTATTTCCAATCGCGTGGGCGTGGTGACGCCTGCAAGGTTCTTCTACTACAGGCCCCAGTGCTATGACCAATATGCCCCCACGTGAGGTCTCAGAGTTGCAGAAACGGCGGTTTCTTGGCCTTGCCATGGTGACCATCGCAGCGGTCTATTTTCTTATTCTGGTCGGCGGAACCGTGCGCGCCTCGGGCGCCGGCATGGGCTGCCCTGACTGGCCTCTGTGCTTTGGTCAGTTCATTCCGCCCACCTCAGAGGCGCAGCTGCCACCCGACTGGCGGGTCACCTATGCCGACCGCGGCTACGACACGGCCGATTTCGATCCGGTGAAGACCTGGACCGAATACATCAACCGGCTCGTTGGTGTTGTTATTGGGCTGCTGGTGATGGCGACTGTTGTGGCGGCCTGGTCGTATCGGCGTGTCGATCCTGTCGTTTTCTGGTCAGCCTTTGGCGGGTTTTTCTTTGTGGGGCTCAATGGCTGGATCGGGTCTCAGGTGGTGGCCAGCAATCTGCGGCCTGTCATGATCTCCATGCACATGCTGCTGGCATTTTTTGTTCAGATGTTCCTTATCTATGCCGCCGTGCGGGCCTGGGCGCCGTCGCTTTCGGGCTCTGCGCCCAACAACGGGCGCAGACAGCTTCCGGGCTGGTTTAAGACGCTGGTGCTCTGGACCCTGTTTGCCCTTACGGTGCAGATCTTTCTGGGCATACAAATCCGCGAGAGCGTTGACCTCATCTCTCGGTTCTCTACCGAGCTTACCCGCGACCAGTGGATCGATGCCGTACCCTGGATCTTTTATGTTCACCGGTCTTTTTCCTGGGTAATCTTAGGGCTCTGCGGCTGGCTTCTGTGGCGCGTCTACCAGAGCCCCCTGCGCCAGTCCTCTGCCGGTCCGGCCCTGCACATTCTCTTCTGGCTGGTCGTTTTTGAAATGCTTCTGGGCGCCTCTCTCAATTACCTGGGATTCCCTCGGGTGGCCCAGCCAGTGCATCTGCTTGCGGCCCACCTTATCTTTGGGCTGCTCTGGTTTCTCTGGGCGCTTCTGCAGGTCTCCGAGCGGCAGCGCGTCAGCGCAAGCCCCGCTATGCATCACGCCTCCGTGGCCTCATCGATTTCTTCTTGATACAGGACGCCTATGTTTTCCCTTCAACAGACCTTTGCCCAGACCGACCCCGAGGTAGCAGCTGCAATTGCCGCGGAGAATCGCAGGCAGGAAGACCACATTGAGCTCATCGCCTCCGAGAACTACGCCAGCCCGGCCGTCATGGCCGCGCAGGGCTCGCAGCTCACCAACAAATATGCAGAGGGCTATCCCGGCAAGCGCTACTACGGGGGCTGTGAGCATGTCGATGTCGTAGAGCAGCTGGCCATCGATCGGCTCAAGCAGCTCTATGGCGCCGAGGCCGCTAATGTGCAGGCCCACTCGGGGGCCCAGGCCAATACCGCAGTCTTTCTCGCCTTCTTAAACCCGGGCGATACCATCATGGGGCTCTCGCTGGCCGAAGGCGGGCATCTCACCCATGGCATGCCGCTCAATCTTTCCGGAAAGTGGTTCAAGGTGGTGCCGTACGGCCTGAACGACAAAGAAGAGATCGACTACGACCGCATGGAATCGCTCGCGCGAGAGCACCGACCTAAGCTGCTCATTGCAGGGGCCTCGGCCTATTCGCTCAAGACCGACTGGGCCCGCTTTGCCCGGGTGGCCCAGGAAATCGGCGCGGTCTTTATGGTGGATATGGCCCATTATTCGGGCCTCATTGCCGCGGGGGTGTACCCCAATCCGGTACCCCATGCCGATATCGTTACTTCTACCACCCACAAAAGCCTGCGCGGCCCTCGGGGCGGCATTATCCTCATGAAGTCCGCGCACGAGAAGGCGATCAACAGCGCCATCTTCCCCGGCATTCAGGGCGGCCCACTCATGCATGTCATTGCCGCGAAGGCGGTGGCCTTCGGTGAGGCGCTCAAGCCCGAGTTCAAGGCCTACGGCCAGAAGATCCTCGACAATGCCCAGGCGCTTGCCTCTGCCTTGGTGGGCCGTGGCCTGCGTATCGTGTCGGGTCGAACCGAAAGCCATCTCATGCTGGTAGACCTGCGGGCCAAAAAAATCACTGGTAAGGCCGCAGAGGCGGCACTCGGTCAGGCCCATATCACGGTCAACAAAAACGCCATTCCCAACGACCCCGAAAAGCCGTTCGTCACCAGCGGCATTCGCCTGGGCACGCCAGCCTGCACCACGCGCGGCTTTGGCCCCGCCGAAATGACCCAGGTGGGCAACCTGATTGCCGATGTCCTCGAGGCGCCCGAAGACGCCGCCGTTCTGGGCCGGGTGCGCGAGAAGGTGCAGGGGCTTACGTCTGCCTTTCCTGTCTATCGTTAAGCCCTGTTTAGCCCTGGCTAGCCCTGTAATGTCTGCACCGCCCGCAGCATTCCCCACGACCCTCTAGATAATGCGCTGTCCGGCCTGCGGGTCTTTCGATACCCAGGTAACCGATACCCGCATGTCGGAAGATGGCCTGGAGATCCGGCGCAGACGCCGGTGTCTGGCCTGCGATCGGCGGTTTAAAACACTGGAGAAGATCGAACTCTCTCTGCCGGTTGTGGTGAAAAAAGATGGCTCACGGCATGACTTCGATTCCGTTAAGCTGCGTGCAAGTATGGCGCTAGCGCTGCGCAAACGGCCGGTGCCCTCCGATGTGCTCGAACAGGCTGTTCGTAGCATTGAAGAGCAGCTCTCCGCAGGTGGCGAGCGCGAGGTCAGTTCGCAGTTCATCGGCGAGCTGGTAATGAAGGCGCTCAAGCGGCTTGATAAGGTGGCCTATGTAAGGTTTGCCTCGGTCTACCGAAGTTTTGAAGATATTTCCGAGTTTCAGGCCCTGCTCGCCGAGGTGGGCCCTCGGCGCAGGGGCAGTTCTCGTAAACGAAGCGAACCCTAAACTTCTGCCAGTCTTCTTCCGCCATGTTCTCTGACAACGATATCCAGTGGATGCGGGCCGCGATTGATCTTGCCGGCCAGGGGCTGTATTCCACGGCGCCGAATCCGCGCGTGGGCTGCCTGATCGTGCGCGAGGGAAGGGTGGTCGGCAGGGGCGCGCATCTCAGAGCCGGCCAGCCCCATGCCGAGGTGCATGCCCTGCGTGCTGCCGGGGAGCTAGCCCGGGGGGCGACGGCCTACATCACACTCGAGCCATGCAACCACATCGGCCGCACCGGCCCCTGCACCCAGGCTTTGGTCCAGGCAGGAGTCGCCTCGGTGGTGGTGGCGATGGAAGACCCCAACCCTCGGGTCAGTGGCACGGGCCTGGCGCGACTGCGCGAGGCTGGCATCGAGGTGCGCTGCGGCCTACTGGCCCAGGAGGCCCAGGCGCTCAATCGCGGGTTTGTCAGTCGCATGACCCGGGGCCGCCCCTGGGTACGTGCCAAGCTTGCCGGGTCGCTTGATGGCCGCGTGGCTCTGCCCTCTGGGGCAAGTCAGTGGATCACCAGCCCCGAGGCGCGGGACGATGGCCACCACTGGCGGGCGCAGGCCTGCATGGTGGCCACCGGCATGGGTACCTTTCTTAAAGACCAGCCCCGGCTCACGGTGCGCGCCGTGCAGACCCCACGGCCCCCGCACCGCCTGCTTCTCGATCCTGGCCTGAATGCCGATCCCGATGCGGAATTTTTTTCTCTACCGCATGCCTGGATCGCCACGGGTGTCCCGCCCGAGATAACGGCCACCAGTCCCGTCGGGCAGCGGCTGGCGGCCCGAGGCGTCTGTTTTCTGCATGTCAAACTCCTAGAGTTGCCGCCCGATGGCGCCCGACAACGCCACCGGCGCCTTGACCTGCACGACCTGCTGCGGCAGCTGGCATGGCATGAGGTAAACGAGCTTCACCTTGAGGCCGGCCCCGGGCTGGTGGGTCAGTTTTTCAACGAGGGACTGATCGATGAAATCCTGCTCTATACCGCACCGGTCTTTCTGGGCGAGGGGCTTCCCCTGATCGCCGGCCTGAGCAGCCCTCAGACCCCCGCAGAGGCGCCCCGTTGGAAGCTGCTTGAGTGCATGCCTCTCGGGGACGGCCTGAGACTTCGGCTTGGCCTCTGAATCAGTACACTGCCGGGTATGTTCACAGGAATCGTTCAGGCCATTGGCGAGATTGCCTCTGTCATTCCGCAGTCGCAGCTTGCCCCGCACAAGGTATCGGAGTATTCCGATGCCCAGGGCCTACGGCTCGGCATCCGCTGGGGCGGCCTTGATGCGAGCGATGTCCGCGAGGGCGACTCAATCGCGGTGAATGGTGCCTGCATGACGGTGTTGGCGCCTGATTCAGAAGGGTTTGCCGTGGACGTCTCTCGAGAAAGCCTTGCCCGCACTGTGGGCCTTGATCAGCCTGGCCCGGTGAACCTGGAGAAGGCGATGCGCCTTGGCGATAGGCTCGGTGGCCATATGGTCTCGGGCCATGTCGATGCTACGGGCGCCGTGGTCTCGGTGCAGCCAGTAGATGAATCGGTGCAACTGGTCGTCGGGCTGCCTTCCGATCTTTCTGCCTTCGTGACCGAAAAGGGATCGATTGCTATTCATGGGGTAAGCCTCACCGTCAATCGCGTATCCGACACCCCACAGGGCCCGCAACTCGATATCAACCTCATCCCGCATACCTGGGGCCATACGGTTCTGCAGTTTCTCAGGCCCGGCGATCGGGTCAATGTTGAGGTCGATCCCATTGCCCGGCAGGTGGCCCGGGTGTTACAAACCTGGCACGAGGCTGGCCGGCTGGCCCAGGCGGCAGGGGCATGAACGCACCCGCACTACCAGGAGCCGCTGGGCAGTCACTGGCCTCGGCAGAAGAGCTCATAAGTGAGATTCGGGCGGGCCGCATGGTGGTGCTCGTTGATGATGAAGACCGCGAGAACGAGGGCGACCTTGTTATGGCGGCCGATGCCATCACCCCAGAGGCCATTAACTTCATGGCGCGCTATGGCCGAGGCCTTATCTGTCTCACGCTTACCGAAGCCCGCTGCCGACAGCTCAGTCTTCCGCTTATGGTGAACCAGAACCGGTCTTCCCACGGAACCGCATTTACCGTCTCAATTGAAGCTGCCCAAGGCGTGACAACCGGAATCAGTGCGGCCGACCGGGCCCGCACCGTGCAGGCAGCGGTGGCGCCCAATGCCCAGCCTTCCGACCTGGTGCAGCCTGGCCATATCTTTCCTTTAATGGCGCAGCCCGGGGGGGTCCTGGCACGCGCGGGCCATACCGAGGCCGGCTGCGACCTTGCCTTGCTGGCAGGTCGGGCTCCGGCCTCGGTGATCTGCGAGATCCTCAATGACGATGGCTCCATGGCGCGGCTCTCAGACCTGCTGCCGTTTGCGATACAGCATGGCTTGAAGCTCGGAACCATCGCCGATCTGATCGCTCACCGCAGTGCCCATGAGAGCCTTGTGGAACAAGTAGCCTTGCATACGGTGCGTCTCTTAGACAGGCAATGGCAGCTCTATGCATTTCAAGATCGTGCAGTAGGCCAGCCGCATCTGGCATTGGTGCTGGGAAGCCCCAGCCCAGAGACTGACACCCTGGTGCGCGTGCATGAGCCCACAAGCCTGCTTGACTGGATCAACATGCAGAGCCCCGCGATGGCCAGTTGGCATAGCTGGTCGATTGGTGCTGCGGTGCAGGCAATCGCAGCGCGCGGCAGCGGGGTGCTGGTGATGCTCAACTGTGCGCCGTCATCGGCCACATATTTTGCCCAGCTCAGGGGGGAGCGCACCTCGGCGGTTCCTCCGTCACCCGCCTCCAGTCAGGCCTTGCGCACCTATGGCCTGGGCGCCACTATATTGAAGAGCCTGGGAGTTGGCCGCATGTGTCTTTTGGCCAAGCCGCGCAAGATGCCCAGCATGGCGGGATTTGGTCTGGAAGTCACTGGTTATCAGCCCCTAGAAAGGACCCCCACCGATGCCTGAACTTCGATTCGACCCCAACCTCGATGGCACCGAACTACGGATCGGGCTTGTGGTCTCCCGGTTCAACCCCGAGATCACAGAGACTCTTGAGGAGGCCTGCCTTTCCGAGCTGTATGCCTGTGGCGTACTGCCCGAAGACGTGGTCTGTGTGTCAGTCCCCGGAGCGCTTGAGATCCCCTTGGCGCTTGAGCAGCTTGCCGAGACCGGCCAGTTTGATGCCCTGGTAGCGCTTGGGGCCGTCATTCGCGGCGAGACCTACCATTTCGAACTTGTCTGCCAAGAGTCTGCCGCGGGAGTCTCGCGGGTGGGGCAGGAGTTCCATATTCCCGTGGCCAACGCCATTCTTACCACCGAGACCGATGCACAGGCCGAGGAGCGCGCCCCAGTCAAAGGCCGGGAGGCGGCCCAGGTGGCGGTCGAAATGGCCAATCTTCTGCTTGCCATTGATGCCCAGCTGGGCGAAGACAATGACCCGGACTGACCCGCGTCGCCGCAGCACACGTCGGCTGTCTCGTTTAATTGCCGTGCAGGCGCTTTACCAGTGGCTGCTTACGGGGCAGGAACTCGGGGCCATTGAGGCCTTTCTGCGCGAGTCCGAAGACTTTCCCGACTGCGATGCCGGTTATTTTCAGGACTGCTTTCTGGGGGCGGCCAGACAGGCCGATGCCCTGCGGGAGCGTTTTCGGTCGCAGTGCGACAGGCCGCTTGACCAGATCTCCCCAGTCGAGCATGCCATCCTGCTTCTGGCAAGCTACGAGCTATCGGCCCATCCCGAGGTGCCGTATCGGGTGGTGATCAACGAGGCGGTTGAACTGGCAAAGTCCTTGGGCGGCAACGAGGGGCATCGCTACATCAATGGCGTACTCGACCGTCTCTGGCCGATTCTGCGGCCGCACGAACCTGCCCATGGGTGAGTTCGGAATCATCGAACAGTTTTTTCGCGATGCCTGCCCAAGGGCAAACGCCCTAGACCACCCCCTGGCCCTCGGCATTGGCGACGATGCCGCCATACTCGCGCCCGTGCCAGCGGGCCATCAGGTGGTCATGACCACTGACACCTTGGTAGAGGGCCGGCATTACTGGCCCGATGTTGACCCGCAGTCGCTAGGGCATAAGGTGCTGGCAGTAAACCTGTCAGACCTCGCCGCTATGGGGGCCGAACCGTGGGCCTTTACCCTGTCGGTCTCGATGCGCACTCTGCGAACAGACTGGCTCTCGGCCTTTATGAAGGGCATGTCCGAACTGGCATCCCGTTTTCGTATCGACCTCGTCGGAGGCGATACGGTTAGCCTGGGGTCAGACCCCTCGAGCCCGGAATCTTTTTCAGTTACTGCGCTGGGGCTGGTCCCCCAGGGGCAGGCGCTTCGGCGTGACGGCCTCATGACAGGTGACGGTCTCTGGGTCTCGGGCGACCTGGGCGATGGCCAACAGGCGGTGCGCACGGGCACCCGCGCCCGCAAGCTGCTCTGGCCGGAGCCCCGCCTTGCTCTCGGGCTGGCCCTGCGGGGAATTGCCCATGCCGCAATCGATGTCTCCGATGGCCTGTCTAGTGAACTTACCCACCTGGTAATCGAAAGCAGAAGGCGGTCGGGCCTGCCCCTGCAGGTCCAGGTCGACCTGCTCGCCTTGTCTTCCTGTCTGGGCAGCCTGCCGCAGGCGGCCCTAGCAGCCGGCCAGTGCGACATTCATCAGGCCTGCCGGGATGCCGCAGGCAGTGGCGATGAGTATGAACTGGTGTTCGCGGCGCCCGAATCGGCCAGCGCCGCCCTTGCGCAGATCTCTGGACGCCTGGGCCTTGCCCTGACACGCATTGGCCAGGTTCGCGAGTGGTCTTCATGCGAGCCCTATTCCGATAGCGACCCCGTGGTCTGGTCTGACCGTCAAGGGCGGCCGGTTTCTCAGGATCAGCAGCCCCGCGGTGGGTTTGATCACTTTGCTGCCCCGACATGAGCGACGGTCTACCTGCCCCCGCGACGCCGGTTCTGCCCGCCTCCCTATTCCTGCGGCATCCTGCCCATTTTCTTGCCCTTGGGGCTGGTTCTGGGCTTACCCCATTCGGGCCAGGTACCGCTGGCACCCTCTGGGCCTGGATGAGTTTCGTGGTCATGGACTTTCTGTTTCAGGCCTGGGTCATTTGGCTGGTGATTGCCGTGAGCCTGCCACTCGGGGTCTGGGCAAGCGGCCGAACGGCGGCGGCCTTGGGTGTTTCCGACCATTCCAGCATTGTGGTCGATGAGATCGTTGCCTTTTGGCTTGTTCTTGCCTTTCTGCCGCGCCCTGCCGACCCGGGCCTGGTTCTTGGAACCAACGGCCTGGTTGCAGCGCCGAATTTTTTCTGGCTTAGCCTGTGGGCCTTCGCCTTGTTTCGTTTCTTCGACATTGCCAAGCCCCCCCCGATTCGATGGATAGACCGTACGATCAAATCCGGCTGGGGTGTTATGGCCGACGACCTGGTGGCCGCCGGCATGACCTTATTTGCCCTTGCGATACTCTTTCGCATGGGGTTTATTGTCTGAGCCAGCCTTGGTCTCGGTTATTGGGCAGAACATAGGGCCACGATGACAGACCATTCCAGTCACCGTCGCATCCCTTTTTTTTCGGTCTCCGAGCGCGCGGTTTTAACCCTTGGCCTGACCCTCGGAGGCCTTGCGCAGGCCTGCAGCTTTCGGCTGGGGCTTGCGGAGTCGTGTACCGGAGGCCTTGCGGCTTCATGGGTCACCGCGGTGCCAGGGTCGAGCCATTGGTTTGAGGGTGGCGTCGTCAGCTATTCCAATGCCCTTAAGTCGGCCGTTCTCGGCGTTCCAGAAGAACTGCTGGCGAGCCATGGGGCAGTTAGCCGTCCAGTGGCCCAGGCGATGGCCCACGGACTGCGGCACAGGCTGACCTCTACCCATCAGCACCATCTGTGTAAAGGCTGGGCCACGGCCGCCATTACCGGGGTTGCTGGCCCGACAGGGGGATCGCCCGAAAAGCCGCTGGGCCTCGTCTGGTTTGGGTGGGAATTTCCTAACCAGTCTGCATACCAAGAGGCCTGCCTGTTTTCCGGCGATCGGCAGGCGATCCAACGACAGGCTGCCTGGTGGTCTTTGCAGCGCCTAGCCTGGGGGCTGATTCGGCCGCCTGCATGATCCCCGGGGTGGGGTGGTCGCCACTACGCTAAGCGAGGGGAAAGACTTTGGTCAGACCCTTGCAAACTGGTTTTTTATACAGTATATTTAATCGCACCATTACCAAGGGGAATTTATGGAAGACGCAACCACCAAAAATCGCGCAGAGCGCCAGAAGGCGCTTGCCGCAGCAATAGCCCAGATCGAAAAGCAGTTTGGCAAAGGCTCCATCATGCGGCTTGGCGAAAACGAAGCCGCTCCCGACATTCAAACCGTATCCACGGGCTCACTGGGTCTCGATATCGCCTTGGGTGTGGGTGGCCTGCCTCGGGGTCGCGTGGTTGAAATCTACGGCCCAGAGTCTTCGGGTAAAACCACGCTCACCCTTCAGGTCATTGCCGAAATGCAAAAGCTTGGCGGCACATGCGCCTTTGTCGATGCTGAGCATGCCCTCGATACCCAGTACGCTCAAAAGCTGGGGGTCGACCTTACCGACCTGCTCATTTCCCAGCCCGATACCGGTGAGCAGGCGCTCGAAATCGTCGATGCCCTGGTGCGGTCTGGCTCGGTCGACCTCATCGTGGTCGATTCTGTCGCCGCGCTTACACCGCGTGCGGAAATCGAGGGCGACATGGGCGACTCCCTGCCCGGGCTGCAGGCCCGCCTTATGTCCCAGGCCTTGCGCAAACTTACCGGCACCATCAACCGTACCAATACCATGGTGATCTTCATCAACCAGATTCGCATGAAGATCGGGGTCATGTTCGGCAGCCCTGAAACCACCACGGGTGGCAACGCCTTAAAGTTCTATGCCTCGGTGCGGCTCGATATTCGTCGGGTCGGGTCTCTCAAAAAAGGCGAAGAGGTGGTTGGCTCCGAGACCAAGGTAAAGGTCGTTAAGAACAAGGTGGCACCTCCCTTCAAACAGGCAGAGTTCGATATTTTGTACGGCGAAGGCATCTCGCGCGAGGGCGAAATCATCGACCTCGGGGCCGCCTCCGATGTCATCGAAAAGTCTGGCGCCTGGTACAGCTATAACGGCGATCGTATCGGCCAGGGCAAAGACAACAGCCGAGACTTCCTACGCCAGAACCCCGCACTAGCGATCGAGATTGAAAACAAAATCCGTAGCCACTTCGGCGTCGGCCTGCGGCCAGAGCCGGCAAAGCTCAAGGTCGTAAAAGAAGACAAGCCTGAAAAAGCCGAAAAAGCTGAAAAGGCGCCCAAAGAGGGCAAAGACGGCGGTAAGGTAGAAGCTGCTTAGCTGGTCTCTCTTAGTCCGTAAGCGTCCTGGGCTATGACTGCTAAGCCCATGTCTCTTAAGGCCAGGGCCATTGCGGCCCTGGCCCGTCGAGAGCACAGCCGTACCGAGCTTGCCCTCAAGCTTGCTGTCCATGCCGAGTCAGAGGCGGCGCTTGCTGAACTGCTCAACGAACTAGAAGCAAAAAACCTTCTTTCCAGCCAGCGGTTTGTCGAGTCACGGGTGCGGCAGCGCGAAAACAAATACGGAGCCGCCCGCATTCTGGCCGAGCTGCAGCATCACGGGGTTCCTGCAGAACTTCTACGCCAAGAGGCCCAACGCCTTAAGTCTTCCGAATTCGATCGGGCGCTGCATGCCTGGCAGCGGCGTTTTGGCCAGCCCCCCCAGACCGAAAAAGAAAAGGCGCAGCAGCTTCGTTTTATGCTGGCGCGTGGCTTTACCGCTGAGACCTATTTTCGAATCGCTTCTCAGAGTTTCTCGGCAAACCATTCTCAGTAACTGCCTCTGTAATCTTCATCCAAATCGCTGCGTGCTAACATTCCCCAATAAAAATCAGGGAGTTGCGCGCAATGAAAATTCACGAATATCAAGGCAAAGAGATCTTGCGCCGGTACGGTGTCGCAGTGCCAAGGGGCACCGCCTGCTTCACTGTTGATGAGGCAGTAGCGGCCGCCAAAAGCCTGGGAGGCGCAGTCTGGGTGGTCAAGGCCCAGATTCATGCCGGTGGCCGCGGTAAGGGCGGTGGCGTTAAGGTGGCCAAGTCTCTAGACGAGGTAAAGGCCTACGCCAGCCAAATTTTGGGCATGCAGCTCAAGACCCATCAAACTGGCCCCGATGGCCAAAAGGTACGTCGCCTGCTTATCGAAGAGGGCGCCGACATTAAAAAGGAACTCTATGTCGCTGTGGTCACCGACCGGGTGACCCAAAAGGTCTGCGTCATGGGCTCCTCTGAAGGCGGCATGGACATCGAAGAGGTGGCCCATAGCCACCCAGAAAAAATTCACAAGGTCTTTGTCGACCCGGCCACTGGGCTTACCGACGCCGACGCTGATAGCCTAGCCACCAAGATCGGCGTGCCCTCTGGGTTTCTGGGCCAGGCCCGTCTGATTCTGCAAGGGCTTTACAAGGCATTCTGGGAAACCGATGCCTCTCTTGCCGAAATCAACCCTCTCATTCTCACCGGTGATGGCAAGGTGATTGCGCTCGATGCCAAATGGAACTTCGACTCAAACGCGCTCTATCGGCATCCCGACATTGTTGATATGCGCGACCTCGACGAAGAAGATCCCGCCGAAATCGAGGCCAGCAAGTTCGACCTCGCCTACATTCAGCTCGATGGCAATATTGGATGCCTGGTAAATGGTGCGGGTCTGGCCATGGCCACCATGGACACCATAAAACTCTTTGGTGCTGAGCCCGCAAACTTTCTCGATGTGGGCGGCGGGGCCTCGGCCGAGAAAGTTACCGAAGCCTTCAAAATCATGCTGTCCAACCCCAAGGTAAAAGCAATTCTCGTGAACATCTTCGGGGGCATTATGCGATGCGACGTTATCGCTGAAGGCGTTATCACCGCCTCTAAGGCGGTGGGCTTAAAGGTTCCTCTGGTGGTCCGAATGAAGGGCACCAACGAAGACCTGGGCAAAAAAATTCTGGCCGATTCCGGCCTTCCAATCATTGCAGCCGACACCATGGCCGAAGCCGCCCAAAAAGTGGTGGCGGCTGTTCAGTAACCGGGGAGCCCTATGTCTATTCTCATTAATAAAAACACCAAGGTTATTACCCAGGGCATCACCGGAAAGACCGGCCAGTTTCACACACGTATGTGTCGTGACTACGCCAACGGAAAGAACTGTTTCGTTGCTGGCGTTAATCCAAAGAGGGCGGGCGAGGACTTCGAAGGAATTCCTATCTATGCATCGGTGCGCGACGCGAAGAAGGCTACCGGGGCTACGGTGTCGGTTATCTATGTTCCACCGGCTGGGGCTGCAGAGGCCATATGGGAGGCCGTCGAGGCCGACCTCGACCTGGCCATCTGTATCACCGAAGGAATTCCGGTACGAGACATGATGGTGGTGCGTAACCGTATGAAGGCAGAGGGAAAAAAAACCCTGTTGCTGGGCCCAAACTGTCCAGGCCTCATTACACCCGATGAAATCAAGATCGGCATCATGCCCGGCCATATTCATCGCAAGGGTCGTATCGGTATCGTGTCGCGGTCGGGCACGCTCACCTATGAGGCCGTTGGTCAGGTTACCGAACTCGGCCTGGGCCAGTCTTCAGCGGTTGGCATCGGTGGTGATCCTATTAATGGGCTCAAGCACATCGACATTCTCAAAATGTTTAACGACGACCCCGATACCGATGCGGTGATTATGATCGGAGAGATCGGGGGGCCCGATGAAGTCAATGCGGCGCAGTGGGCCAAGGACAACATGAAAAAGCCCGTGGTGGGCTTTATTGCTGGCGTGACCGCCCCCCCAGGCAAGCGCATGGGCCACGCGGGCGCGCTTATCTCTGGCGGGGCTGACACCGCACAGGCCAAGCTCGAGATCATGGAGGCCTGCGGCATTCGTACCACCAAGAACCCCTCCGAGATGGGCAAACTGCTGCAGAGTGTGCTTAAGTGAATACGGATAAGCCCAAGGCAAGCCGCCCCTTGCTCCTCACGATGGGGGTGGTGTTTCTGGTGAGTTTTATTGTTGCGGTACTGATTCGCTAGCTACAGTCATTCACTACAGCCATTCACTACAGTCATTAACTACATCAACTGCGCACAATCACTGCGCGCAGCCATTGCGCAGAGCCATTGCTTAGAACCACTGCGGCCCTATACCTCGAGGTTGTCAATAAGCCTGGTCTGCCCCAGTCTGGCGGCAGCGACAATCACCAAGGGCTCCTGAGACCGTAGCTCCAACTCCGAGGCAGGCTTCAGATTGGCCCGCTTGCGAATACTCACGTAGTCGGGCGCCCATCCGCGATGCCTCAGGGCGCTGCAGGCGGCATCTTCCATTTCCAAGACCTCTGCTGGGCCAAGACTTTCTGATGTGCGGCCCGAAATAACCCGGCCGCGAAGGCTTTGCAGGGTCTTGTAGAGCCACGGCGCCTCCTTGCGTTCGGCCTCGCTAAGGTAACCGTTGCGCGATGACAAGGCCAGCCCATCGCTATCCCGAACCGTTTCTGCAGAGATAATCTGGGTTGGCAGCGCAAACTGCTGGCACATTCGCCGAACAATCATCTGCTGCTGATAGTCCTTCTTGCCAAAGACAGCCACCTGGGGCTGGACACACTGAAAGAGCTTCAAGACCACCGTGGTGACACCCACAAAAAAGCCGGGCCGAAACTCCCCTTCCAGAATATCTCCGAGGTCTTCCGGGGGCTGCACGCGAAACTCCTGCGGCTCTGGGTAGAGTTCCTTCTCATCCGGCGCAAAGAGTACGTAGACCCCTTGTGCCTCAAGCTTTTCCGCGTCAGCCTTTAGCGTACGCGGGTACTGGTCGAAGTCCTCGTTCGGTGCAAACTGCAGTCGATTCACAAAAATCGAGGCCACCACCGGGTCGCCATGCTGGGCCGCAATTCGCATCAGTGAGAGGTGCCCCTCGTGCAGGTTGCCCATGGTGGGAACGAACGAGGTGCGTAGCTGCCCCCGCAATTGGTCTCGAAGCTCGGTGATGGTGCGGATAATTTTCATGGCATGAGGTTAAAGTAATTACGACGGCCTTTAAGGCTGGAAATCTGCGCCACCAGCGCATCGAAGTCTTCCTCTTTGTCGATCGGGTTTAAGGCGGCCGTGTTCACGATCAGCAGGGGCGCCTCGTCATACCGATGAAAGTACTGGGTATAGGCCTCGGAGAGGCGGCTGAGATAGTCCTCCGACATTCCCTGTTCCATGTCAATGCCCCTCTGGCGAATACGATCAGACAACTGCTCGGCACTAGCCTGTAGCACGACAACGAGGTCGGGTATGGGCGCCTGTGGCCGCAGCGACTCATAGATCTTCTGATACAGGCCCAGCTCCTCCTCCGACAGGGTGAGCGCGGCAAAAAGCGGATCCTTCTCGATCATAAAGTCGCTTACTAGGTGCTCCTCAAATAAGTCGCGCTGCGACACCTCGCGCAGCTGGTCCATGCGCTGAAAGAGAAAAAATAACTGTGTGGGCAGCGCATAGCGGGCACTGTCGCGATAAAACCGGCTTAAAAAGGGATTCTCATCCGGGGCTTCGAGCAACGGGGTGTACCCAAACCGGGTGGCAAATTTCATTGCCAGCGAGCTCTTCCCCACACCAATCGGGCCTTCAAAGACGATAGACCGAAACCGAGCGGTCCATGGCGGCCGCACCATGGGCCTTCCCGCAGCAAGCCCAGACCGATAGGCATCGGGCCTCCAGCTCGGCGCCTCAGACAACGACGGTCTCCTTGGGCTGGGCCTTATGCCACCCGTCCATGGTATCGATGGCTGCCAGACCTTGGCGCGCCTCACTCGGAAGGGTATTCCAAAGGGTCTGCACGCTCTTTAGCGCTCCGGTGCGGGGGCAGGGCAGACGCAGGTCTTGCAACAGTTCGGCGGGAAGGTCGCAGAGCGGCCCGAGTACAAAGCCACGCTCTGCAGCGCGCGGATGCGGCAGGGTAAGCCGCTCCGAGGCAGACTGCTGTCCCGCAAACCAGATTAGGTCGAGGTCTAGGCTACGGGCTGCGGAAAGGCCCGCGGGCCGATGCAAGCGACCTCTTTCCTGCAGGTCTGGCCGAACACGACCAAACTGTGCCTCGGTTTCTAACAACAGGCCAAGCCAGGCTTCGGCCGGCAGAGGGGTGTCAATCCAGGCGGCCGTGTTGAAGAAATCGGGGCCCTGCGCCTCTACCGGAGCAGACCGCCACAGCCTAGCCACCCCGCGCAGCTGATGCAGCCCATGCAGCCTATCCGGCCCCGCGCCGCACAGGACTGCCAAGGCTTGCGCAAAGGTGTGAAACGGTGCCTGCCCCTGAAATGGCAGGTTGCCACCGAAGGCCACCACCGTGCGGTTCATGCCGAAGACACCGCTCTGGCCCTTCGGCGCCCCCGGCTGCGGCCGTCCGACTTGCTTGCGCCCGCGCGAGGCTGCTGCTCTTTGACCGAGGCAATCAGCGATGCCCGCCCAGGGTCGTCGGCATCAATGAATTCGGTCCACCATGCGCCGAGCCCGGAAGGCGTCTGACCGACCTTATCGCGCAGTAGCAAGAAGTCGTAGCCTGCTCGGAATCGCAGGTGCCCCAGCAGACGAAATGGCGCCTGCCCCGTGCGCTTCTCAAACCGCGGCTGCAGCATCCATATCTCGCGAATGTCGGAGACATACCGACGCGGAATCGCCAGGGCATCGAGCTCGCGAGCGACTACTTCGTCGATTGCCTCAATGAGTGCAGGGATGGGATTGAGTCCGCCTGCCCGCAGCGACTGCCACCGCATGTACACGGGGCTCCAGAGCAGGGCGGCAAAGAGAAAGCCCACAGAGATGGGCTTGCCCGCATGCACGCGGCGGTCGGTGTCGGCAAGGGCCTGCCTGACAAAGGCAAGGGCCTGCGCCTGCTGGGCCTCGGAACCCTCGGGCTCCAAGACCAGGTCTACCAGGGGAAGGCAGCCATGGTGCAGCCCCTGGGCGCGCAACTGGCCAATTCCCGCAAAGGCCTGGCCCGACTGCAGCAGTTTGATCATTTCATCAAACAGCCGCGCATCGGGCACATTGTGGATCAGGTCGGCAAGCGCGCTGACCGGCGCGATTGTTTTGGGGTCTGTCTTAAACCCAAGCTTTGCCGCAAATCGCACCACCCGCAGCATCCGAACCGGATCCTCCCGGTAGCGCTGGGCGGGGTCGCCGATCATGCGCAGTGTCTTCTCCTGGAGGTCTTCCACACCGTGGTGATAGTCCAGCACCGTGTCGCTCAGCGGATCGTAGTACAGGGCATTAATAGTGAAGTCGCGCCTTGCGGCGTCCTCATGCTGCTCACCAAAGGTGTTGTCGCGCAACACCCTTCCATGGGCATCGGTCTCGAGGTTTTCCGCATTGGCCGCGCGAAAGGTGGACACCTCGATGGTCTCTGGGCCAAACAAGACATGCACCAGACGAAAACGCCTGCCAATAATCCGGGCCCGACGAAAGACCCGCTGTACCTCTTCTGGGGTGGCATCTGTAGCCACGTCAAAGTCTTTGGGGCGAAGCCCCAGCATGAGGTCGCGCACCGCGCCGCCCACGACAAAGGCCTTAAAGCCCGCCTTCTGCAGGCCTTCCACGGTCTTTAAGGCCCCTGTTGATACGTTTCTGCGGTCAATCCCGACCCGGGCCGCCTTATGAATCTGCGGGTCTCTGGCCCCCGCATGGCCGCGGCCCTTGGCATGGCCCGGGGCGAATCGGGCGAGGGAGCGGAGAAGCTTTTTAATCACAGGCCAGAGCGTATCAGGCAGCGTCTTTGGATGCGAACAGGTCGACCACGGGCCAGCCCATTTCCTGGGCATGCTGTGCCAGTCGCGCATCTGGGTTCACCGCCACCGCATGGGTTACCTTCGCCAGCAGGGGGAGGTCGTTCAGAGAGTCGCTATAAAAGTAGCTTTTCTCAAAGCTCTCCAGCCCCAGGTCCATGGTGGCAAGCCACTGCTGCACCCGGGTTACCTTTCCTTCCCGAAAACTCGGAAGGCCGCGCGGCCTGCCCGTAAACTCCCCCTGGTCGGTGGTCTCCACCTGCGTGGCGATGAGATGGGACACGCCAAACGCCTTTGCAATGGGCGCGGTAATAAACTCATTGGTCGCGGTCACAATGGCGCAGAGCGCGCCTTCTTTCTGATGCTGGTCTACCAGGGCTAAGGCCTGCGGAAGCACGCGCGGGGCGATCTCGCGCGCAAAAAATTCCGCGCGCCAGGTTTCCAATTTTTCACGCGGATGGGCGGCCAGGGGGCCGAGCTGAAAGGCCAGAAAGGCATCAATATCCAGAGTGCCGGCCTTGTACTGGGCAAAGAAATGGTCATTGCGCTGCCGATGCCATTGGGCATCCACCACCCCGCGACGCACGAGCTCCTCTGCCCAGGCCACATCGCTGTCCATGGGCAGCAGCGTGTGGTCGAGGTCAAATAGGGCCAGGGTACGTTGGCTAGGCATTGGGGCAAGACTCCTTAGGTGTGAGGGCATCAAAAAAGACTCAGGTTTTCGTCTAACAGGCTGCGCATCAGGGGCAGGGTGACAGCCCGTTTTAGGGAAAGCGCACGCGCGTCTATGGCATCTAAGAGCTGCATTAGTTTGCCCAGCTGCCGGGGCAGCCGGGCCAGCATGTAGGCAAACAAATGGTCGTAGTCGACTACGGTAGGGGAGGCCATCCAGCCCAGTCGAAACGCGCGGTCGCGCAGTGCTTGGACCTTCTCGGTGTCACTGAGTTCATGGAGTTCGAATATCAGGCCCTGCCCAAGACGGGTACGCAGGTCATCGCGCAGCTGCTCTTTAAGCTGCCCTGGTGCCGCGCTGGCAGTGGCAATCAGCCGGGAGAGATCGGGTGCCGGGCAATCGGCCGGGTCTTTCCTGCCATGTCGGTCTTGCTGCAGACGAATAAAAAGCCCAAAGAGCGCCTGCTGGGCTTGCGCCGAGGCGGCATCGATGTTGTCGACTATCCAGAGGCGCTTGCGCTGCTGCTCGTCTATAGCCGCAATGAGGGCCTTGGTCTCGCCCGGCTGACGAAGGTCGAAAACGGCATGGCAGGGCGGCTGCCTCGCCCAGGCCTGAAGCCAAAAGGTCTTGCCTGCCCCCG
>JBMSYB010000030.1:0-24153 GCA_049426285.1 Burkholderiaceae bacterium | reverse complement strand
CCGTGAGGGCGGCAGAACCGTCGGCGCCGGCGTCGTCGCAAAGGTGATCGAGTAAGCCTCTGATCGAACCTACCTGATTTGGGGCGCCGCTGGCCTGGGCGCCTTAAAAGAGTTTTTGCTACAGGCCCGTCGTTCTTTATTCGCTCTTTTAGGAGAAGTACATGCAGCAAAAGATCCGTATTCGCCTCAAGGCGTTTGACTATAAGCTAATCGACCAGTCGGCCATTGAGATCGTCGACACCGCAAAGCGCACCGGCGCAGTGGTTCGTGGCCCCGTGCCCCTGCCCACACGGTTTCGGCGGTTTGACATTTTGCGTAGCCCGCATGTCAACAAAACCTCGCGCGACCAGTTTGAGCTGCGCACCCATCAGCGGCTTATGGACATTGTCGATCCTACGGATAAAACCGTGGATGCCCTGATGAAGCTTGACCTGCCAGCCGGGGTAGATGTCGAAATCAAGCTGCAGTAGAGAATTTGTGCTACCAGACATTTTTCGTATAGACTACTAGGCTTTCCTGTGCTTTTTCAAAGATTTTTTCAAAGAGAAGGCAGATGAAAAGAAGGTGAAAAAGTCGGGTTGAAAAGAAAACCGGCAGCAGTGCTAGTAGAACCTGATTAAAACGTAAATTTTTATTAGCCCCGACCAATCGTAGTCGGGATCGGAGAAAACATGAGCCTTGGTCTTTTAGGCCGCAAGGTTGGCATGACGCGCATCTTTACCGATGACGGTGAAACCGTTCCGGTAACGGTGGTGGACGTTTCAGACAATCGCGTGACCCAACTGAAGTCCGTGCAGTCCGACGGCTATAGTGCCGTTCAATTAGCCTTCGGCCAGAAAAAACCCAGTCGGGTACCCAAGCCACTGGCAGGGCACTTCGCCAAAGCCGGTGTGCAGGCTGGCAGCCTTTTGGGAGAGTTTCCGCTCGCCGAAGACCAGGTCTCTGGCATGGTCCTAGGCCAGGTGGTATCGGCAGAGATCTTCTCCCCTGGGCAAAAGGTCGATGTCACCGGAACCACCCAGGGCAAAGGCTTTGCCGGAACCATCGCACGTCATAACTTCGGCTCCCAGCGCGCCTCTCACGGTAACTCCCGCTCCCATAATGTGCCCGGCTCTATCGGCATGGCCCAGGATCCCGGCCGCGTCTTTCCAGGCAAAAAAATGCCTGGTCATGATGGCGACGCAAAGCGCACGGTTCAGAATCTCGAGGTAGCGCGTGTCGATGTCGCCCGACAGTTGTTGCTGATCAAGGGCGCTATTCCTGGCTCCAAGGGCGGGCATGTGGTGATTCGCCCGGCCGTCCGTCAGGCCGCCGTGGCCGCGAAGTAAGGAGCCCAATCGACCATGGAACTTACCCTACTGAATGCTACCGGTCAGGCATCTGGCACCGTACAGGCTGCCGATGTTGTCTTTGGCCGAGACTATAACGAGCCCTTGATCCACCAGGTCGTTGTTGCCTATCAGGCCAACGCCCGCAGTGCAAATCGCGCCCAAAAAGATCGCAGCGAGGTCAACAAATCCACCCGCAAGCCTTGGAAACAAAAGGGTACCGGCCGGGCGCGAGCAGGCCGTGCATCGAGCCCCTTATGGCGTGGCGGTGGCAAGATATTTCCCAATTCCCCCGAAGAAAACTTCAGCCACAAGGTCAACAAAAAGATGTATCGGGCAGGGGTTCGCTCTATCCTCTCTCAGCTTGCCCGGGAAGGCCGCATTCTGGTGGTCGAAGACTTTACCGTTGAGGCCCCCAAGACCAAACTGGTTGCAGACAAGCTCAAGCAAATGGGTCTGCAGTCGGTGCTGCTGGTTACCGAGCGGTTTGACGAGACGTTACACCTTGCCTCTCGCAATCTGCAGAGCATTGCAGTGATCGAGCCGGAAGCCGCCGACCCGCTATCGCTGATTTACTTCGATACCGTCATGGTTACCCGAGGCGCGCTGGCCCGATTCGAGGAGATGCTGTCATGAACCAAGAGCGCCTCTTAAAGGTACTGCTTTCGCCCATCGTCTCTGAAAAGAGCACCCAGATCGGTGAAAAGAATAACCAGGTGGCCTTTCGCGTCATGCCCGATGCCACCAAGCCCGAGGTAAAGGCCGCCGTCGAACTGCTCTTTAAGGTGCAAGTCACCGCAGTGAACCTGATCAATGCAAAGGGCAAGACCAAGCGTTACGGCCGCACCAGCGGCCGTCGCCGCGACACCCGCAAGGCCTATGTCTGCCTGGCCAAAGGCCAGGAAATCAATTTTGGTGGGGAGGCCGCCTAAATGCCAATCATGAAAATGAAGCCCACCTCGGCCGGCCAGCGCGCCATGGTCAAGGTGGTTCACCCCGATCTCTATAAAGGCAGACCCGAGACCAGCCTTCTGGAGCCCCAGTCTAAAACAGCAGGCCGCAACAACCTGGGCCGTATCACCACGCGTCATCGCGGCGGGGGCCATAAGCAGCACTACCGCGTCGTCGATTTTCGTCGTAACAAAGACGGCATTGCCGCAAAGGTAGAGCGTATTGAGTACGATCCCAACCGCAGCGCCCATATTGCCTTGTTGTGCTATGCCGACGGAGAACGTCGTTACATTATTTCGCCCAAGGGCCTGGAGGTGGGCGCCATGCTCATGAGCGGCTCCGAGGCGCCAATCCGCACCGGAAATGCAATGCCGATTCGCAACATTCCGGTGGGCTCCACGATCCACTGCATCGAGATGCAGCCAGGCAAGGGTGCCCAACTAGCCCGCTCAGCGGGCGGCAGCGCCCAGCTTCTTGCCCGCGAAGGCAGCTATGCCCAACTGCGCCTGCGGTCTGGCGAGATTCGCCGTGTGCATATCGAATGCCGTGCAACCCTTGGTGAGGTTGGTAATGGAGAGCACAACCTCAGGCATTTTGGTAAGGCGGGGGCTATTCGTTGGCGCGGTATCCGTCCTACTGTGCGTGGTGTGGCCATGAACCCGATTGATCACCCGCATGGTGGTGGTGAAGGTCGCACCGGTGAGGCACGTGAGCCCGTAAGCCCCTGGGGCACCCCCACCAAGGGCTATAAGACCCGGCGCAACAAGCGCACCAACAGCATGATTGTGTCAAGCAGACACAAGCGCAAATAAAGGCTACAAGGAACCGCTATGTCTCGTTCAGCCAAAAAAGGCCCTTTTGTCGACGACCACCTGTACAAAAAAGTCGAGGTCGCAACCGCATCGAAAGACAAGCGGCCGATTAAGACATGGTCCAGACGCTCCACTATTCTTCCCGAGTTTGTGGGGCTTACCATTGCCGTCCATAACGGGCGTCAGCACATGCCTGTGTATGTCACCGACAACATGGTCGGTCACAAGCTCGGTGAGTTTGCGCTCACGCGTACCTTCAAAGGCCATGCGGCCGACAAGAAGACCAAGAAATAAGGCCCTGTGCCCAAAGATCCAAGGACTGCTATGGAAACCTCTGCAAAGCTACGTGGTGTGCGACTCTCGGCCCAGAAAGGCCGGCTTGTTGCCGATCTCATCCGCGGCCAGACCGTTGAGCAGGCGCTCAATACCCTTACATTCACGCCAAAAAAGGCGGCCGATATCGTGAAAAAAGTCTTGGAATCTGCCATTGCCAACGCGGAACACAATGACGGCGCAGATATCGATGAGCTTAAGGTGAAGACCATCACCGTTGAGCGTGGCACCAAATTGCGCCGGTTTTCGGCCCGAGCCAAGGGACGGGGGGTTCGTATCGAAAAGCCCACCTGTCATATCAGTATCACTGTTGGAAACTAAACCGGACTATTGCCATGGGCCAAAAAATACACCCCACCGGATTTCGTCTTGCCGTCTCGCGTAACTGGTCCTCGCGCTGGTTCGCCGGGCATCGTGACTTCGGCAAGATGCTCAACGAAGACATTCGCGTGCGCGATTTCCTTAAAAAGAAGCTCAAGGGCGCTGCCGTGGGCAGAGTGCTCATTGAGCGGCCGGCGAAGAACGCCAAAATCACGATTTTCAGCGCCCGTCCCGGCGTAGTGATTGGCAAGAAGGGCGAGGATATTGAAGCATTGAAGTCAAGCCTGTCTGTCATGATGGGTGTACCAGTGCATGTCAATATCGAAGAGATCCGTAAGCCTGAGGTCGATGCACAGCTTATCTCTGAGAGCATCACCCAGCAGCTTGAGAAGCGCATTATGTTTCGCCGGGCAATGAAGCGCGCGATGCAAAATGCCATGCGGCTGGGTGCCCAGGGCATTAAGATCATGAGCGCCGGACGGCTTAACGGGGCTGAGATTGCCCGCACCGAATGGTACCGCGAGGGCCGTGTACCGCTGCATACCCTGCGTGCGGATATCGACTATGGCTTTGCCGAGGCGGTTACAACCTATGGAATTATTGGCGTTAAGGTCTGGGTCTACAAGGGAGATACCCTGGGCCGAGGCGACGCCCCGACCCAGCAGGCGCCAGAGGCAGCCGACCTCAGAGACGATAAAAAGCCTGCCCGTAAGCCCTCCCGTAAGCCCCGCGCGGAGACCGAGGAGCCCGCCGCTGGCGAGGCTAAACCCGCGGTAAAACGGGTGCGTAAGGTGTCTGCTAGCGCTGGCGGAACCGCTGAACCCTCTGCATCCTAATTTCATAGAAGGACCTGCAAATGTTGCAACCTGCACGCCGCAAATACCGCAAGGAGCAGAAAGGCCGAAATACTGGCCTGGCCACCCGCGGTGCGTCTGTCTCTTTCGGAGAATATGGCCTTAAGGCAACCACTCGTGGCCGTCTCACCTCGCGCCAGATTGAGGCCGCCCGACGCGCTATGACGCGTCACATCAAACGAGGCGGCCGCATCTGGATCCGCATTTTTCCTGACAAGCCCATCTCCCGTAAACCGGCCGAGGTTCGCATGGGTAACGGAAAAGGTAACCCCGAGTACTACGTTGCAGAAATTCAGCCTGGCAAGGTTCTCTATGAAATGGACGGGGTCGATGAGGCCCTTGCCAGAGAGGCGTTTCGGCTCGCTGCTGCCAAGCTCCCGCTTCTCACTTCCTTTGTTGTACGCCAAGTTGGCCGATAGCCTTTTAGGGCCCAGAGTAGACCATGAAAACCACAGAACTTCGTGCAAAGTCGGATCCCGACCTGCAAAAAGAACTCAACGACCTGCTCAAGGCGCATTTCAATCTGCGCATGCAGCATGGCACCCAACAGCTTGCAAACACGGCTCAGCTTGGGGCAACCCGCCGTGATATTGCCCGTGTTCGTACCTTGCTGCGCGAAAGGAAGTCGGCATGAATACCCAGATGGGATCTCTCACGCGCACCTTGGTAGGCCGCGTGGTCAGTGACAAGATGCAGAAAACAGTAACCGTCTTGGTAGAGCGTCGCGTGCAGCACCCGATCTACGGCAAGGTGATGGTGCGTTCGAAGAAGTATCACGCCCACAACGAAGATGCCAATGTCCGACAGGGCGATACGGTTGAAATTAGTGAGACCCGGCCGGTTTCCAAGACCAAGTCTTGGGCGGTCACTCGGCTGATCGCCAAGTCGGTGGAGGCTTAAGTAGCAGCGGCGCGTGCGCCCCAGAACCGGCCTACGACAGCACGAACAGGGCGAGTCTCGGCCTTTCGTGCTATAGTTTGCGGCTAACGTTTATAACTCGCTTGTAGTTGTAACGCTTTTGTAGTTGTAACTCTTTTGTAGTTCGTTTTTCTAAAAGCTTCTGCTGTGCATCTGTAACTTGCTGTGATCTGTCCCCGTTGCACCGGATTTCCGGTGTGGCAACTACGGGCCCAATACTGCGTACGTCTCCCTCTGACATCGTTCGTGCCTGGGGTGACCTAGGTAAGTTGGGTGAGAAGTAAAAAAACTCGCTAGGAATGTTGAACCATGATTCAGACTGAATCACGACTAGATGTCGCCGATAACACCGGCGCTCGATCAGTAATGTGCATAAAAGTACTTGGTGGCTCAAAGCGCCGTTATGCCGGTATCGGAGACATTATCAAGGTGTCGATCAAAGACGCGGCCCCCAGGGGCCGTGTGAAAAAAGGTGAGATCTATAACGCGGTGGTCGTTCGCACAGCTAAGGGCGTTCGCCGTCCTGATGGGTCACTTATTAAGTTTGATGCCAATGCGGCGGTGTTACTCAATGCCAAGCTCGAACCCATTGGTACCCGTATCTTCGGGCCGGTAACGCGGGAGCTCAGAAGCGAACGGTTTATGAAGATCGTTTCGCTTGCGCCCGAGGTTATCTAGTTCCCTGCGCACTTATTCACCTGTCGCACAACAACTAATTTTTAGACGTATCCCCAAGGCTGACCGACATGAACAAAATTCGTAAGGGTGATCAGGTCATCGTGATCACCGGAAAAGACAAGGGCAAAACCGGTGTCGTCCTGCGCCGTGTAGACGACACCCACCTCGTTGTCGAGGGCGTAAACCTTGCCAAAAAGCATACCAAGCCCAATCCTATGAAGGGGCAGCAGGGCGGCATCGTGGACAAGGCCATGCCTATCGACCAGTCCAATGTCGCGATCCTCAATCCCAGCAGCAAAAAAGCCGACCGGGTGGGCATCGTTGTCTCCGAGGACGGCAGCAAGCAGCGCATTTATAAGTCCGACCGTACCCCAATAGCATCGGCACCTAGCGCATAAGACAAGGACCCATGATGTCAAGACTTCAAGAAATTTATCGCGAAAAAATCGCCCCCGAACTGATGGCGAAGTTTTCCTACGCCAGTGTGATGCAGGTGCCCCGCATCACCAAAATTACCCTGAACATGGGCGTTGGTGAGGCCGTGGGCGATAAAAAAGCCATCGAGGGCGCGGTAGCCGATCTCACCAAAATCGCCGGGCAAAAGCCGGTTGTCACCAAGGCCCGAAAGGCTATCGCGGGATTCAAAATCCGTGAGGGCTATCCCATTGGCGTCATGGTCACGCTGCGGGGGGTGCGCATGTATGAGTTTCTTGATCGGTTCGTTACCATCGCGCTGCCTCGGGTCCGCGATTTTCGCGGCATCTCCGGCAAGGCCTTCGATGGCCGTGGCAACTACAACATAGGCATTAAAGAGCAGATTATCTTTCCCGAGGTTGAGTACGACAAGGTCGATGCCGTTCGGGGACTCAATATCAGTCTCACCACCACTGCCAAAACCGACGATGAGGCCAGGGCGCTTCTCGCGGGTTTTCGGTTCCCCTTCAAGAACTAGTGACAGGTAAAGGATTCTCGCAATGGCAAAGCTCTCTCTGATCAACCGTGAGAAAAAGCGCGCGCTGGTTGTTAAAAAATTTGCAGCACGGCGGTCTGCCCTGATGGCTGTGATCCAAGACCAGTCAAAGTCTGAGGAAGACCGCTACGAGGCTCGGCTCGCACTTCAGAAGCTGCCGCGCAATGCAAGCCCGACCCGGCTGCGCAGTCGGTGCGAGATCACCGGTCGGCCACGTGGCACATTTCGTATGTTTGGGCTTGCCCGGGCAAAAATCCGTGAGGCCGCTTTCCGCGGTGAGATTCCTGGTCTGACCAAGGCCAGCTGGTAAGCCACCCTCTATTCGTCAAGGGCTTTTTTATGAGCATGAATGATCCGATCGCCGATATGTTTACTCGCATCCGCAATGCGCAAAAGGTCGAGAAACGTTCGGTCCACATGCCTTCATCCAAGCTGAAGGTGGCTATCGCGAGCCTTCTCAAAGAAGAGGGCTACATCGACAGTTATGAAATTCGCCACGAGGGCCCTAAGACCGACCTCGAAATCGGACTGAAGTACCACTCCGGGCGCCCCGTCATCGAACGCATAGAGCGTATTTCACGGCCCGGGCTGCGTATCTATCGTTCGCGTGATGCCCTGCCTACGGTCATGAACGGCCTGGGGGTAGCCATCGTTTCCACCCCGCGTGGGCTTATGACAGACCGCAAGGCCCGCTCGGTGGGCCTTGGTGGCGAAGTCATCGGTATTGTTGCCTAACTCCAGGAGCCTCTGACCATGTCTCGTATCGCTAAGTATCCGGTTAAGCTTCCCTCGGGAGTAGAGGCCAAGATAGACGCCCAGCAGATCGTCATTAAAGGCCCCTTGGGAACCCTTAGCCATGCCACCACTGCCGACGTCACCATTGCCCATGAGCAGGAGGGGCTCACCTTCACTGTAACCAACGACTCGCGTCATGCAAAGGCGATGAGCGGAACCCTGCGGGCGGTCGTAGCCAACATGGTGCACGGAGTTGCCAAAGGCTTTGAGAAGAAACTCAGCCTGGTGGGTGTGGGCTATAAGGCGGCAGCGCAGGGCAAGACCCTGAACCTTTCGCTTGGGTTCTCGCATCCGGTTGACTACCCTCTCCCCGAGGGCATCAAGGCAGAGACCCCCACCCCCACAGAAATCCTAATCAAAGGAATAGACAAGCAGCGGGTCGGTCAGGTCGCCGCAGAGGTGCGTGCATTCCGTCCTCCCGAGCCCTACAAGGGCAAGGGGGTTCGGTATGCCGACGAAGTGGTGCTCATTAAAGAGACCAAGAAGAAATAACGCGGTGCGAATGCGCCTTCAGGACCAATTCCTATGAACAAACTACAGTCAAGACTCCGTCGTGCCCGCCAGACCCGCGCAAAGATCCACCAGCTCCGCGTGGCGCGGCTCTCTGTCCATCGCACCAACCTCCATATCTACGCCACTATTTTCGACCCCACCGGCGGCCGGGTTCTTGTATCCGCCTCTACGGTCGAGGCCGAGGTCCGGGCGGCGCTTGCAGGAAAAACCGGTAAAGGGGGTAACGCCGAGGCCGCCGCCCTGGTGGGCAAACGGGTGGCTGAAAAGGCAAAGGCAGCCGGCATCACTGCAGTGGCTTTTGACCGCTCCGGCTTTCGTTACCACGGCAGGGTGAAAGCCCTCGCAGATGCCGCCCGTGAAGGCGGTCTGCAGTTTTAACGCACCAAAGGAATCGTAATGGCAAAGATGCAGGCAAGGGTCAATACCGAAGAGCGCGATGACGGTCTTCGCGAGAAGATGATTGCGGTAAACCGGGTCAGTAAAACCGTTAAGGGCGGCCGTATCTTGGGCTTTGCGGCGCTTACCGTGGTCGGTGACGGCGATGGCAGTATCGGCATGGGCAAGGGCAAGTCGCGTGAAGTGCCGCTTGCCGTGCAAAAGGCTATGGATGAGGCACGCCGCCGCATGCTCAGGGTTCCCTTAAAAGGGGGCACCTTCCATCATGCGGTTACCGGCAAGCATGGGGCCTCCACGGTCTTAATCTCCCCCGCGCAAAAGGGTACCGGCATCATCGCGGGCGGCCCGATGCGGGCGATCTTCGAGGTCATGGGCGTGACCGATGTGGTGGCAAAAAGCATCGGCTCAACCAATCCTTACAACATGGTGCGTGCCACCATCAACGGACTGCAGAACATGCACACGCCCTCGCAGGTGGCAAATAAGCGTGGCCTGTCCATTGAGCAGATCCTGAGCTAGAGAGGCAACCGCTATGGCAAAACCTACTGTTACCGTTCGGCTCGTGCGCAGTGTGGCAGGCACACGTGCTGACCATCGCGCTACTGTGCTGGGGCTCGGCCTGAAAAAAATTCGTCAGACGAGAACCCTGGAAGACACCCCCGCCGTTCGCGGCATGATCAATAAGGTGTCCTACCTTGTGGAGGTCGTTTCACAATGAAAGAGTCATTGCGTCTTAATGTCATTGCGCCCGCCGAAGGCGCAAAGCACCCCAAGAAGCGGGTCGGTAGGGGCATCGGTTCGGGCATGGGCAAGACCGCAGGCCGGGGCCATAAAGGCCAAAAATCGCGGTCGGGTGGATTTCACAAGGTGGGCTTTGAGGGCGGTCAGATGCCTATGCACCGCCGACTGCCAAAGCGCGGCTTTAAGGCGCCCTTTGGCAAGTTCACCGAAGAAGTCCGTCTCTCTGATCTAGAGCGTATGCCCATAGAAGAGATCGACCTTCTCGCACTCAAGCAGGCTGGGGTGGTCTCAGAGCTCGCACGTCAGGCTAAGGTTATTCTCTCGGGCGAGCTCACCTCGAAGAAACAGATTCGTGGCCTCGGTGTTACGGCAGGTGCTAAAAAAGCAATCGAGTCGGTGGGCGGAGTCGTACATGAGATTCCCCCCGTTGAGAAGCTACGCAAGCTCCCGCCCAAGGCCAAGCGCCTTCCGGCTGCCTAGGGCCAGATCAGACCGCCAACAGCGCTCGTTAAATCCTAACCACCTACCTTCATGCTACCCAAAGCCGATAAATTTGCCGATCTGCGCAGAAGACTCATTTTTCTGCTCTTGGCCCTGATCGTCTATCGGCTGGGCGCGCATATTCCGGTGCCCGGTATAGACCCTGACCAATTGGCTGCGCTTTTCAAGACCCAAGAAGGTGGCATTCTGGGCATGTTTAACATGTTCTCCGGTGGCGCGCTCTCGCGTTTCACGGTCTTTGCCCTCGGGATCATGCCGTATATCTCGGCATCGATCATCATGCAGCTCATGACCGTGGTCTCGCCCACCCTAGAGGCCCTCAAAAAAGAAGGGGAGTCTGGGCGTCGCAAGATCTCTCAGTACACGCGCTACGCCACCGTTGTACTGGCGTTTGTGCAGGCCATTGGAATCTCGGTTGCCTTGGAGTCTCAGCCCGGGCTGGTAATTGATCCCGGAATGATGTTCCGGTTCACCACCATCGTGTCTCTGGTAACCGGCACCATGTTCCTGATGTGGCTCGGCGAGCAGATTACCGAGCGCGGCCTGGGTAATGGCATTTCACTCATTATCTTTGCAGGAATCGTGGCGGGGCTGCCTTCGGCCTTGGGCGGCCTGTTTGAGCTCGTGCGCACCGGATCAATGACTGCCATTGTCTTGCTCTTTATCGTCGTTCTCGTGGTGCTGGTTACCGGGTTTGTGGTCTTCGTAGAGCGCGGACAGAGACGCATTCTTGTGAACTACGCCAAGCGTCAGGTGGGCAATAAGCTCTATCAAGGTCAGACTTCACACCTGCCGCTTAAGCTCAATATGGCCGGGGTGATTCCGCCGATTTTTGCCTCGAGCATCATTCTCTTTCCGGCAACCCTGACCACCTGGTTTAGTGGCGGGCCGGACGGCGGAGCCCGCTGGCTTGCCGATATTGCCGCCTCGCTCTCTCCCGGGCAGCCTTTGTACATAGGTCTTTATGCCGCGGCCATCATCTTCTTTTGCTTTTTTTACACTGCCTTGGTGTTTAACAGCAAAGACACTGCGGAGAACCTCAAGAAAAGCGGCGCCTTTGTGCCCGGAATCCGTCCTGGCGACCAGACTGCGCGCTATATAGACAAAATTCTCATGCGGCTGACGCTCGTGGGGGCGGTTTACATTACCTTGGTCTGCCTGCTGCCAGAGTTCCTGGTCTTGAAGTGGAACGTCCCTTTTTACTTCGGCGGTACCTCGCTGCTTATCATCGTGGTGGTCACCATGGACTTCATGTCGCAGCTGCAGTCGTATGTTATGTCTCAGCAGTATGAGAGCCTCTTGAAGAAGGCAAACTTCAAGGGAGGCTTTGCCCGTTAATGGCCAAAGACGATGCCATTCAGATGCAGGGAGAAATTCTGGAGAACCTCCCCAACGCAACATTTCGGGTAAAGCTTGAAAACGGCCATGTTGTCTTGGGCCATATCTCTGGAAAGATGCGCATGCATTACATCCGCATTCTGCCTGGCGATAAGGTGACAGTTGAGTTAACGCCCTACGATCTGAGTCGGGCCCGTATTGTTTTTCGTGCAAAGTAAGTCTGGTCTTACCCGGTAAAAGGATATTTCTATGAAGGTTCTCGCTTCCGTTCGGCGTATCTGCCGCAATTGCAAGATTATCAAGCGCCATGGCGTCGTACGTGTCATCTGCACAGACCCCCGCCATAAGCAGCGTCAAGGCTAAAAGAGGAGTAGCACATGGCTCGTATCGCTGGCATTAATATTCCCAGTCATCAGCATGCCGATGTCGGACTGACCGCCATTTACGGTATTGGTCGGCCCAGGGCCCGCAAGATCTGCGAGGCTGCTGGTGTTCCCTGTAACAAGAAGGTGAAAGACCTCACCGACGACGAACTTGAGCGTCTGCGCGCCGAGGTGGGCAAGGTAAATACCGAGGGAGACCTGCGCCGGGAGATCTCCATGTCCATTAAGCGCCTCATGGACCTGGGATGCTATCGCGGTATGCGGCACCGGCGGGGGCTTCCTGTCCGTGGCCAGCGCACGCGCACCAATGCACGTACACGCAAAGGCCCGCGCAAGGGCAGCATCACGCTTAAGAAATAAAGGACATTCGCTATGGCTAAGGCAGGCACAACCACCCAGCGCACGCGCAAGAAGGTTCGCAAGAACGTTACCGACGCGGTTGCACATATCCATGCGTCGTTTAACAACACGATCATCACCATCACCGACCGGCAAGGCAATACCCTGTCCTGGGCCACCTCTGGTGGCGCAGGCTTCAAAGGCAGTCGCAAGAGCACACCCTTTGCAGCACAGGTGGCCGCAGAGGCTGCGGGCAAGGTGGCCGTGGAGTGTGGCGTAAAGAGTATCGAGGTACGCATCAAGGGCCCTGGCCCGGGGCGCGAGTCTACGGTGCGGGCTTTAAATGCCCTGGGCATCCGGGTGACCCAGATCTCTGACGTTACCCCTGTGCCCCATAACGGCTGTCGTCCGCCAAAGCGTCGCCGTATTTGATCTGGTTGTAGGTTCGTTGCCTTCTCTGTGAAGGCTCTTTTAAGTCCACCGTCTGGGCCCTGTGTCCAGACACTTCGGGGGTGTTGGTTGTACCAGACCCCGTTTTTCGAAAGGAATCGAAGTGGCACGTTATGTAGGTCCTCGTTGTAAGTTATCGCGCCGCGAAGGCACCGACCTCGGGTTTAAAAGCGCCCGTCGGTCACTAGAGTCAAAGTGCAAGCAAGACAGTAAGCCTGGCCAGCATGGCCGAGTTTCGGGTGCCCGCACCTCCGACTACGGAAAGCAGCTGCGCGAAAAGCAAAAGGTAAAGCGTATGTACGGCATGCTTGAGCGACAGTTTCGCCGCTATTTTGCCAAGGCCTCTGCGCAAAAGGGCAATACCGGCGAAAGCCTCCTGCAGCTCTTGGAGTCGCGTCTTGATAACGTCGTCTACCGCATGGGCTTCGGCTCCACCCGGGCGGAGGCGCGGCAGCTGGTAAGCCATCGTGCGGTTATGGTCAATGGCCATGTCGTGAATATTCCCTCGGCACAGGTGCGCCCCAATGACATCGTGGCCATCACCGAGAAGTCCCGTGGCCAGGGTCGTATCGCCTCTTCGTTAGAGCTCGCCGAACAGAATGGCTTTCCTTCTTGGGTCACGGTGGACGCCAAAAAGATGGAAGGTACCTTCAAGCAGCTACCCGATCGCGCGGACCTGTCCTCCGAGATCAACGAGAGTCTGATCGTCGAACTTTATTCCCGCTAATTGGACTTCGGTCTTATGTCAAAGGACTCCCCATGCTCAATGCCTTTTTAAAGCCTCGCATTATTGAGGTAGAACCGATTTCGAAAAACTCCGCCAAGATCGTCATGGAGCCCTTCGAACGTGGCTTTGGCCATACTCTGGGTAATGCTCTGCGTCGGGTCTTGTTGTCCTCAATGGAGGGCTATGCACCTACAGAGGTTCAGATCTCTGGGGTTGTGCATGAGTACTCCACCATGGAGGGTGTTCAGGAAGATGTGGTCGATCTCCTGCTCAATCTCAAAGGCGTTGTCTTTCGCCTTGAGGGCCGTGGTGATGTCCTGCTGTCTCTGCGCAAACAGGGCCCAGGCCCGGTTACCGCAGCCGACTTCGAACTGCCCCACGATGTCTCGGTTCTGAACCCCGACCATGTCATTGCCCATCTGTCCGATGACGTTCGGCTTGAGCTGCAGCTACGTGTAGAAAAGGGCCGTGGCTATGTTCCAGGCACGATGCGTCAGCTAACCGATGAGGCGACCCGCTCCATTGGCCGCATCGTGCTTGATGCCTCATTCTCGCCGGTACATCGGGTGAGCTACACCGTGGAGAGCGCACGGGTGGAGCAGCGCACCGACCTTGACCGGCTGGTCATTGAGGTAGAGACAACAGGGGTCATCGAGCCTGAGGACGCCGTGCGTCAGGCCGCACGCATCCTGGTCGATCAGCTCTCGGTATTTGCTGCCCTGGAAGGTGCGGAACCCGCCGCAGAACTCGGCCGCTCGGCCCAGGTTGACCCCATGCTCATGCGGCCGGTAGATGATCTCGAGCTTACCGTTCGCTCGGCCAACTGCCTGAAGGCTGAGAGTATCTACTACATCGGCGACCTGATCCAGCGCACTGAAAATGAGCTGCTTAAGACGCCGAATCTTGGCCGCAAGTCACTCAATGAGATTAAAGAAGTACTGGCATCGCGGGGGCTCACCTTGGGCATGAAGCTCGAGAACTGGCCGCCGGCTGGCCTTGACCGTTAAAGGAGATTGCCATGCGGCATCGTCATGGACTACGAAAGCTTAACCGTACCTCAAGCCACAGAACCGCCATGTTTCGCAACATGGCCAATGCACTGTTTCGGCATGAGGCGATTCGCACCACCCTGCCCAAGGCAAAAGAACTGCGTAAGGTCGTTGAGCCTTTGATCACTATCGGCAAGACGCCGAGCCTTGCCAATAAGCGACTGGCCTTTAATCGGCTGCGTGACCGCGACATGGTGGTCAAGCTCTTTGCCGAAATTGGCCCTCGGTATGCGGCCCGGCCCGGTGGCTACTGCCGGATTCTCAAGTGGGGATTCCGTCAGGGTGACAATGCCCCAATGGCGCTGATGGAGCTTGTCGATCGCCCCGAAGTTACCGAAGCCGTCGAGGCCTAAAGGCTGATACGGGGTCAACTCGGGGTCAACTCGGGGTCGATGCGGGGTGTGGGGTGTATAGGGCGCTTCGCGTGTAACCGGCGTAATGGGGACGTAACGCGGGCGGCGAGAGGTAAAGGGTACAGCGGGAGGTAAAGAGCGCTAAGCCTCAGGGCTTTCCAAAATCTCTTTTAGCGCCGTTATCAATGCCCGGCACTGCGCGGGAGTTCCTACCGATATGCGCAGGTAGTCGGCAATCCGGGGCCGATTAAACTGACGCACGAGTATTTTTTTTGCTCGAAGTTTTTCTAACAGAGCTGCGCCCGCGTGCTCTGGATGCCGAGCGAAAACGAAGTTGGCCTCTGAGGGCAGTACCGAGAAGCCCAGGCCCTCTAGGGCCTGGCTTAGCCACTGTCGGTCACGCACCACCTGCGCAATATTCTCTGTAAGCCAGCGGGTATCGCGTAATGCTTCTACGGCGGCTAGTCCGGCGAGCCGGTCTACCGGGTAAGAGTTAAAGCTGTCCTTTACCCGAATTAAGGCCTCGATAAGGGGGGCGGAGCCAAACGCCAAGCCCAGTCTTAAGCCGGCCAGCGCCCGAGACTTTGACAACGACTGGGTAACCAAAAGATTCGGACACTCTCGGATAAGGCCGACACAAGAGTCTGCACCAAAGTCAACATAGGCCTCATCGATTACCACCATTAGCTGCGGCCGCTCGCGCAAGAACCGATAGATTCGGTCACGCGAGAGGGCAATACCAGTGGGTGCATTGGGATTCGGAAAGATAAGGCCACCCATAGTGGCAGGCAGCGTCTCTAGCGGGATCTCGAACTGGGCATCGACCGCAAAGGTCTCAAAGCCAATTCCGTAGAGTCGGCAGTAGCTGGGATAAAAGCTATAGCTAATGTCTGGAAAGAGAAGCGGCCCTTGGTCGGGGTGATTGAGCAGCGCCTGAAAGGCAAATGCAAGCACCTCATCGGAGCCGTTTCCCACAAACACCTCTTCATCCGATAGCCCCCAGGGGGCGGCGGCCGCCTGCCTTACCGCCAGGCTGGCCGGGTCGGGATAAAGGCGCAGTGAGGCTCCATCGCTGGCCAGCTCGGCCCTTAGTGCCGCAAGGACATGGGGCGAGGGAGGATAGGGATTTTCGTTGGTATTGAGCTTGACCAGGTCGTGGCCCTTAGGCTGTTCCCCGGGAACATAAGGGGAAAGCCCGTGCACGACAGAACTCCAGAACATGCTCATGGCGCGAACTGTATCATTGCCGTATGCGAACCGCTCAGATCACACGTAAAACTGCTGAGACCCATATCTCGGTGGAAGTGGGGCTTGATGGCACGGGACAGAAGGACCTGAACTCCGGCATCCCCTTTCTTGACCATATGCTCGATCAGATCGCCCGGCATGGCCTAATCGACCTGAAGGTCTGGGCTGAGGGCGACCTTGCCATTGATGCCCATCACACCGTAGAAGACATCGGTATTACGCTTGGCCAGGCGTTTTCCGAGGCGATCGGCCAGAAGCAGGCGGTTTTCCGTTATGGCCATGCCTATGTGCCTCTGGATGAGGCCCTGTCACGGGTCGTGATCGACCTGTCAGGTCGGCCAGGGCTCGAGTTTCACTGCACCTGGAAGCGCCAATTTGTGGGCCAGTTCGACCTTGATCTTGTGCACGAGTTTTTCCAAGGCTTTGTAAACCATGCCCAGGTGAGCCTGCATATCGACAACCTGCGTGGCGATAATGCGCACCACCAGTGCGAGACGATATTTAAGGCCTTTGCCCGGGCCTTGCGCATGGCCGTAAGCATTGACCCGCGTCTTGCTGCCGATGCCGTTCCTTCCACCAAAGGAAGCCTGTAACCATTTGCTCGCGATCGTCGACTACGGATCGGGTAACCTGCGCAGCGTAGAGCGGGCGGCCCAGGCGGCCTTAGCGCATCTGGGTGCGAACCCAGAGGGCGTGGCACTGGTGAGCGACCCCGAGCAGCTGCGCAGGGCCGATCGGGTGATATTCCCCGGGCAGGGCTCTATGAACGACTGCATGGAGAAGCTGACAGCTTCCGGCCTGTTGCCGGCGCTTCGAGAGGTCATTCGAAACAGGCCCTTTCTGGGCATCTGCGTGGGCGAGCAGATGCTCTTTGAGGCAAGCGAGGAGCGGGATACCCCGGGGCTGGGCATTCTTCCCGGCAGGGTGCTGCGGTTTACGGCTGACCGGGGCGTGGTTGATGCCCAGGGCAGGCCCTTGAAGGTACCCCACATGGGCTGGAATAAGGTGCGGTTTGTTCGTGAGCACCCCGTGATAGCCGGTCTGCATGCCCCTTCCGGGGCCTGGTTCTATTTTGTGCACAGCTACCATGCTGAGCCCACCAACTCCCAGTATGTGCTCGGAACATCAGACTATGGAATTTCCTTTACCTGTGCGGTAGCCAGCGATAACATTATCGCCACCCAGTTTCACCCAGAAAAAAGCGCCCAGTCCGGCCAGCTGCTTCTGGCAAACTTTCTACAGTGGTCTCCGGTCTAATCGCTTTTTCTCATGCTCACGCTATGGCACTGCAGTTGATTCCCGCAATAGATCTGAAAGACGGTCGCTGTGTGCGCCTTCGTCAGGGCGATCTCGCGGATGCCACGATTTTCTCCGATCAGCCTGCAGACATGGCCAGCCAATGGATTGCCCAGGGTGCCCGCAGATTGCATGTGGTCGACCTTAATGGTGCTGTGGCCGGGCGCCCTAAAAATGAGCCGGCACTGCGCGAGATCATTAAGGCTGCCGGCGATATCCCCGTTCAGGTTGGCGGTGGAATTCGTGACCTAGAAACCATCGAGCGCATGCTTGATGACGGCGTAAGCTATGCCGTCATTGGCACGGCCGCAGTAAAAAATCCAGGGCTACTGAAGGATGCCTGTGCCGCCTTTATGGGCCATATCATCGTCTCGATCGATGCCAAAGATGGCCGCGTAGCCACCGATGGCTGGAGTAAGCTCTCGGGCCACGAGGTGGTCGACCTTGCCCGTAAATTCGAAGACGACGGAGTCGAGGCCATTCTGTATACCGATATCGGTAGAGACGGGATGCTCACCGGGGTGAACCTTGAGGCCACGGTAAGGCTTGCCCAGTCCGTGCGAATTCCGATTATCGCCTCGGGCGGTGTTGCGGGAATTGAGGACATTAAGCAGCTCTGTGCGGTCGAACCCGAAGGGGTGATGGGCGCGATTCTGGGGCGCGCCTTATACGAGGGCAGGCTTGACTTTGCTCAGGCGCTGTCCCTGGCAGACTCCTTTTCGCCCTAGGGTCCCGGGTGCTTGCCAAGCGCATTATTCCCTGCCTTGATGTCAACGCTGGCCGGGTGGTGAAGGGAACTAACTTTCTCGAGCTGCGTGACGCAGGCGATCCTGTTGCGGTCGCTCGTCGGTACGACGAGCAGGGTGCAGATGAGATCACCTTTCTCGACATCACCGCCTCGTCCGATCAGAGAGACCTGATTCTTCCTATGATCGAGGCGGTTGCCAATCAGGTGTTCATCCCACTGACCGTGGGCGGAGGTGTTCGCACCCCCGAAGACGTGCAGAGGCTTTTGCATGCCGGGGCCGATAAGATCAGCATCAACACGGCAGCCGTGCGCAGTCCAGAGCTTGTCTCTGCGGGCGCCCACCGATTTGGATCGCAGTGCATTGTGGTGGCGATTGATGCCAAACGCCGCAACCCGCAAGACCCCAAGGCAGGCTGGGAGGTGTATACCCATGGCGGCAGACAGCCCACGGGGATAGATGCTGTTCAATGGGCACAACGGGTCTGCGACCTGGGGGCAGGCGAGATTCTACTTACCAGCATGGATCGGGACGGCACCCGTAGCGGGTTTGATCTGCCCCTGACCCGCGCTGTCTCTGAGGCGGTACATGTGCCGGTGATAGCTTCGGGGGGCGTTGGCAGTCTGCAAGACCTGGTGGACGGCGTTACCCTTGGCGCAGCCGACGCCGTATTGGCCGCAAGCATCTTCCATTTCGGCCAGCATACCGTGGGCGAGGCCAAGCAGTACATGTCAGAGAGAGGAATCTGTGTCCGTATCAATTGACCAGGTGCGTTTTGATGCCCAAGGGCTCGTGCCCGCTATTGTTCAAGACCGGGCAACCCAGCGGGTTTTGATGGTTGCCCATATGAACCGTGAGGCGCTCTCGCAGACCATCGCATCTGGTCAGGCGGTCTTTTTCTCCCGTTCCCGAGGCAAGCTATGGCGAAAAGGCGAGTCTTCTGGCCACACCCAGACCGTGCATGAGGTTCGTATCGACTGTGATGGGGATGTGATTCTCTTGCAGGTTACGCAGACGGGGGGCATCGCCTGTCACACCGGACGCGCGTCATGTTTTTATTCGCGCTGGGAGCCAGACGGCTGGCGTGTGGTCGATCCGGTGCTCAAAGATCCAGACGAGATCTATGCCCGTAACCCTGCAACGACAGCCGCGCAGAGCAGCAGCACGGCGGCGTCGGTATCTGCATCGGCATTAGCGGCATTAACACCGGCGGCCGCCGACGCGGGGCCCACGGGACAGACCGAGGCGCTGTGCCGACTGGCCGATGTGATAGACCAGCGACGCCTGTCTGACCCCGAAAAGAGTTATGTTGCACGTCTGCTGCAGCGGGCTCCGGATGCCGTGCTAAAAAAAATTGGCGAGGAGGCCACCGAGACCGTGATGGCCTGTAAAGACGGTCAGGCCGAGCGTATTGTTTCTGAAACCGCCGACTTGTGGTTTCATTGCCTGGTGATGCTTGCCCAGTATGGCCTGCGCCCGGAGCAGGTAATCGACGAGCTGGTGCGCCGCGAGGGGCTCTCTGGTCTGGATGAGAAGGCCGCCCGCAAGGCCCAGGCGCGGGGCAGCCGCAACGAAGGCTAGCCCACGCCAACGAACGAAAACGATTGATCAGAACGGAGTAAGAACCATGCAGTGTCTATTTTGCAAAATCGCGGCGGGAGAGATCCCTGCGAAGAAGGCCTACGAAGATGAGGAAATGCTGGCATTTCACGATATCTCGCCGCGTGCCCCTTTGCACCTTCTGGTCATTCCGAAACTGCATATCGCATCGCTGCAGGAGGCCCAGGCAGAACATGCGCCCTTGCTTGGGCGCATGATGGTGCGCACGAATGCCTTGGCCCGTGATCATGGCTCGCCGGAAGGGTTTCGACTGATCGTGAACACCGGCAAGGTGGGGCGGCAAGAGGTGTATCATCTTCATATGCATCTCATGGGTGGCCAAGCCCCCCTGGGCGCCTCAGCATCCTTTTAAGACGCTCGTCCCTCTCGGAGTAACCTCATGGGCACTTTTAGTATCTGGCATTGGCTGATTGTCTTGCTTGTCGTTCTTCTTGTCTTTGGCACCAAGAAGCTGCGTAACCTTGGGTCAGATCTCGGCGGCGCGGTAAAGGGTTTTAAGGATGGCCTGAAGGAAGGTGGGGCGGAGGAAAAGCCGGCTGCTGAGGGGCAGACAAGCCAGCGAGTGGAGGCTCCCCAGACCATTGACGTTCAGGCAAAGGATAAGACGAGCGCGGGTAGCTAAGGCCTCTGGGCTTCGGCCCTTGGTCTAGGGTCGTTATGCTCGACATCGGCTTCACAGAGCTTTTGCTGATTGCCGGGGTGGGCCTGATCGTCCTTGGCCCGAAGCGCCTGCCCGTGGTTACGCGCACCGTGGGCACCCTGCTCGGTAGGGCACAGCGCTATGTGGCCGATGTCAAGAGCGACATTCAACGGCAAATGGAACTCGAAGAGCTGCGCAAGGTACAAAAGTCGGTCTCTGATCTGGGTGCATCCATCGAGAAGACGGTATCGGGGCTTGAGGCTGAGGCGCAGGCTCTGGGCAGTGAGGTATCTTCGGGCCTTGATGACTTCTCTTCGGTCTATGACAAGAAATCTGGGTTTTTCATTGGGGCGCCTGCTCGGTCTTGGACGCAGGAGCAGGCAGACCTGCGTGTTCGAGACAGGGTGCGGGCGCGTCTGCGGCGTCGTTTTCTTGTAAAGCGCCCTCGCGACCTCTAAGGCCATTATGACCACACCCAACGAGCCGGAGTCTCGGCAGACGCCTTCTGGCGACACCCCGGTGGTTCAAGAGGAGGGTTTTATGACCCACCTCGTGGAGCTGCGAGACCGGTTGATTCGATCGGTGCTCGCCATTCTGGTGGTGTTTCTCTGCCTGGTTTACTGGGCCCCGCAGATCTACAGCATTTTTGCAGACCCCTTAATTTCCGTATTGCCGGCCGGCAGCAGCATGATTGCCACCGATGTGACAGCGCCGTTTTTTGTGCCGATCAAGATCACCATGCTGGTTGCCTTTGTGATTGCGCTTCCTTATGTGCTCTATCAGGCCTGGGCGTTTATTGCCCCCGGCTTGTACTTGCATGAAAAGCGCCTTGCCCTGCCGATCGTGCTGTCAAGCTTTCTGCTCTTTCTGGTGGGCATGGCCTTCGCTTATTTCTTTGTATTTCCGGCCGTCTTCGGGTTTGTCTCGGGCTACACCCCAGAAGGGGTGCAGATGGCGACCGATATCGACAAATACCTGAGCTTTGCCTTGAGCCTTTTTCTGGTGTTCGGGGTTTCGTTTGAGACGCCGGTGGTGCAGATGGTACTGGTGCGTATGGGCATCGTTTCATTGCAGAAGATGCGGGACTTCTGGCCCTACTTCATTGTGCTTTCCTTTGTTGTGGCAGCCATCGTAACCCCGCCCGATGTCATTTCCCAACTGATGCTGGCCATTCCCTTGTGCCTTCTTTATCAGTTCGGCCTTTTTCTCGCCCGTTGGACGACGCCAGAGCAAAAGCCGTCTTCGGAGGGCAGCCCAGAAACCTAGGCTTTATCTGCGCGCCGGGGCGCGCCCGGGCATCGCAACTAAGGCCGGCTGCCGCCGGTCATTGGTCTTGCGGGCCTCTCTGTTACGGTAACTTCATATTGGCTGGTCCTGCCATTGCGAATGATGCCTAGCTCCGCCTTTTGGCCCGGCTGCAGGGCGGCCACCAGTGCCAGCAGTTCAGCCGTGTTGCGACTTGGCTGGTCGTTTACCCGGACCACCACATCGCCTGCCTTGATACCTGCCCGATCCGCAGGACCCCCGTTCTGTACCGCGGCCACAATGCTGCCTTCGACCTTGGGAAGCTTAAAGCTCTCCGCTATTTCGCGGTTGACATCCTGGAGCTCGACACCGATAAAGCCCCGGCTTACCCGACCGGTGCGGATGAGGCTTTCCATAACCTGCTTTGCCATGTCAGCAGAGATGGCAAAGCCTAGGCCAATGCTTCCGCCGCCACGCGAATAGATGGCCGTGTTGATGCCGACCATATCGCCATTGGCATCGACTAAGGCCCCGCCGGAGTTACCCGGGTTAATCGCGGCGTCGGTCTGAATGAAGTTCTCGAAGGTATTGATGTTGAGCTGATTGCGCCCGAGTGCACTGACAATTCCCTGGGTTACGGTGAGCCCCACACCAAAGGGATTTCCGATGGCAAGTACGGTATCGCCCACCCGGATCTCGCTGGGTCGCCCAAACCGAATGACCGGCAGGTCATCTAGGCTGATCTTTAGGACTGCTAGGTCGGTGTCGGGGTCTGTCCCCACGAGGCGGGCGCTCGCCCGTCGGCCATCGGCAAGGGCTACCTCGATCTGCTCGGACCCCTCAATAACGTGGTGATTGGTGAGGATATAGCCCTCGGGGCTCACAATTACCCCGGAGCCGAGGCCGGATGTCTGGGGCGCCCCATTGCCCCGCGGCATGGGGAATTGGTCACCGAAAAACCTGCGAAACAGCGGGTCGTTAAGAAAGGGGTGCGGCGGGGGTGCCTCGAGCCTTTGCCGGGTAAAGACATAGACCACCGCAGGCATTGCCTTGGCTGCCGCCTCTCGAAGGCTGGATGCCGGCGCTGGACTGGTGCTCTGAAGTAGGCTTGCCGAGAGCTCAGGCTGGGCAGGCTCAATGAGCCGCAGTTCTCCCTGACCTTGGCTGAGCTGGCTTAGCCACTGCGGCCTAAGAGTGGCGACCACGAACAAAACCGCTAGGGCGAGCGTTGTGGCCTGGGCGAACAAAAGCCATAGTCTGCGTAGCATGACCCATTATCTCTGGATTTAGACCAGTTGGCTGGGATACAATCCGCCGTTAAGTCGATTGCAAATCTAAGGTTAAACCCTATGTCTTCATCCGCCTCACAGAACACGTCTTCTCCCATGCTGGGCCTGTCTTCCGCCGTGACTGAGGCGGAATCCTTTAAATTAGGTGCCGGCCCCGCCCAGGCCCGCCGCACCTGGATGATTGCCTGTGGCGCCACGGGCGGCCTTGCGGCAGCAGCCGTAGCGGTACCGTTTCTGGGCTCAATGGCCCCTTCGGAGAAAGCGCGCTCTGCTGGTGCGCCCGTTGAGGTCGATATCGCCGACATTCCGGTGGGGGGCGTAAAGATTGTGGAATGGCGGGGTAAGCCTGTCTGGATTGTGCGTCGTACCCCAGAGATGCTCGAGAGCCTTGCTAAGGCCGATGGGCAGTTGGCCGACCCGGGCTCAAACCGCCAAGACTATCCCACCCCCGAGTATGCAAAAAACCAGCACCGGTCTATTAAGCCTGAATTCTTGGTAGCCGTTGGTATCTGCACCCATCTGGGCTGCTCGCCGGTAAGCGCCTTTACCACGGGTGCCGCCTCCGGAATTGCGCCTGACTGGCCGGGCGGTTTCTTCTGCCCATGCCATGGTTCTACCTTTGACATGGCGGGGCGAGTCTACGCCAACAAGCCCGCTCCCGATAACCTCGAGGTTCCGCGTCATATGTTCTTAACCGATGCGCGCATCGTGATTGGTAAAGACGAGCAGGGAGAGGCTTAGGAGCTTCTAGCGCAGGCTCTTACCGCCGGTTTTATCTTTACTTCGCTTATCAAAAAACCTTATTTGCTCACTCTGTAAAGGCACAACCACATGGCAGCAGAAAAAGTTGCGCAGGCTAGCGGACTTCTCGGATGGGTCGACCGTCGTTTTCCGCTCATTTCGCTCTACAAGGCGCACCTCTCAGAGTACTACGCACCGAAGAATTTCAATTTCTGGTACTTCTTTGGCAGCCTGGCGATGCTGGTTCTGGTCATTCAGATTGTCACGGGCATTTTACTGGTGATGCATTACAAGCCCGATGCCTCGCTTAATGCCGCAGGAATTCCGGTGGCCTTTGCCAGTGTGGAATACATCATGCGCGAGGTGCCGTTCGGCTGGCTGATTCGCTATATCCATTCCACCGGCGCCTCGGCCTTCTTTGTGGTGGTCTATCTGCACATGTTCCGCGGGCTTATCTATGGCTCCTATCGCGAACCACGCGAACTCATCTGGATCTTTGGCTGTTTAATCTTTCTGTGCCTCATGGCGGAGGCCTTCTTTGGCTACCTGCTTCCCTGGGGTCAGATGTCTTACTGGGG
>JBMSYB010000029.1:0-25159 GCA_049426285.1 Burkholderiaceae bacterium | reverse complement strand
GGGAATTAAGTAAACTGTCACCGTAATACCAAGAGTCATCCGCCGGTGATTGCCCTGGCTGAGAAGCTCCTGTCGATTGCGCCGGTGCCCATGTCGCGTATCTGGTTTTCCAGCACCGGATCTGAGGCCAACGACTGTGCGGCCCGATTGAGTTGGTATTTCTGGAATGCGGTCGGTAAGCCCGAAAAGCGAAAGTTTATTGCCCATAAGCTGGCCTACCATGGCAACACCATTGCGGCCGCCAGTCTCTCCGGCGTGAGCTATGCCCATGACCGGTTTAACCTACCGCTTCCCGGTTTCTTGCATGTCACTACGCCACATTTCACTCGCAATGCGCAGCCAGGGGAATCTGAAGAAGCCTTTAGCGACCGCCTTATTGCGGATATCGAGCGCCTCATCGAGACAGAGGGCGCCCAGACTATTGCGGCATTTTTCGTAGAGCCTGTCATGGGCGCGGGTGGCATTGTGGTACCCCCCGCCCGCTACTACGCGGAGTTACAGGCCCTTCTCAAGCGCCACGATATCTTGCTGGTCTGTGACGAAGTGGTTACGGCCTTCGGTCGAACAGGCAATATGTTTGGCTCCACCACCATGCACCTTGCCCCCGATCTGCTGATCTGCGCCAAGGCCTTGTCGAGTGCCTATATTCCGATCTCCGCGCTCATGATCGGCCCACGCGTTTATGAGGCCATTGAGCGTCAGAGTGGGGAGCTTGGGCTTTTCGGCTTAACGATGACCTACTCTGGGCATCCCGTGGCCTCGGCCGTTGCCTTAGAAACCCTCAAGATCTATGAAGAAGAAAAGATCGTCGAGCACGTGCGCGCGGTCAGTGTTCCGTTTCTTGCGGGCTTGCGGGCACTTCAGGGTCAGCAGCCCTTGGTCAAGGAGGTACGGGGCATCGGGCTTCTCGCAGGCGTGGAGTTGATGCCTGGCCATGGCAAAGAGTGTGCGCGCATTGCGGAGGAAGAGGGGCTGATCGTGCGGGCGATCGGTGACACGATCGCGTTCTGCCCCCCCTTGATTATTTCTGAGCAAGAGGTGCAGGAGCTTCTCACGCGGTTTACGAAGGCCCTTGCACGTCTCTAGCGTATCGCCGTCGAAATATCATCCGGACCGGCCGCCCCCCGGGCAGGCCTCGCATCCCTCTTGAGCTGGGCACGGTAATCGAGAATGCGTTGCCGTAAGCCAGGGCGTCGCGCAGACGCCATAAGGGCCTGTCGATCGAAGGACAGGGCTCGATAAGCGTCTGCGGGCGACTCTGCGCCGCCCATGGTTACCGCCGAATAGCCATCGTCGGCGGCACGGCTGGCCGCATGAATCATGGCCTGGGTTGGCGCGTCTACCATTAGGCGGGGTAGGTCCTTAAGATCGAAGGCGTCTACGATGCGATGGATGAGGCCGAGTTGCGCCGCCCTTTCTGCTACGACGGTTCGCCCTTCTAAAAGAATCTGGCGGGCGATGTCGGACCCAATACGACAGGCGAGACGACGCGTACCGAGTACCAGACCAAACTGCGCGCCGGGAAACCGAAAGCTGGTGTTCGGCAACGCGATGCGCAGATCGCAGGCCACCACCAGGTCTGCCGCTGCACCCCAGGCCCGCCCATGTGCCAAGGCCACCGTGCGCAGTCGCGACGACCAGACCGCCGCCAAGAGGTCTTCGATCGCGATAAAGCGGGCCGCGAGGGTCTCGTCGGTCTCCGATTCTAGATTCGAGAGATCCATGCCGGTAGAGAAGTCTGGCCCGTCAGCGCGGAAAACCAGAGTCTGTGCCAGTGGTTGAGCAGCAGCCTCAATGACCGCGTTATGGAGGGCCTGCACTAGCTGGGCATCAAAGGCATTGCCACGGTCCGGGCGGGCGATTTGAACGACTGCAACATCGGGCGCTGGCCAGCTCAGGGCAGCCATGCTTTCTTAGGCCTGGGGTCTTGGAATGGATGCGCCCTGCGCCCGAATACGAGCAGCCTCGTCCCAGAGGTTGGGCAGACGATTGGAAGAGTAGCCTGAGACAAACCCTTTTTCTGCTCCGGTCGCCGCATCAAAAACATGCCTGCGCGTATTGCCAATGTTGGCGCCGTAGATATGAATAGAGATGGAGGTACGGTCTGAAAACGCATTACTCACCTTATGAATATCTCCCACGGTTGGGCTTACGGCATCCACGCTTCCCTGCTCAAGAATGACAGCGGGCCCTTCAGACACAAGGCCTTCGGCCGTCTGCCGATACCGCATGCAGGACTCAGCCCCCTGCAGCACACCCACCAGGCCCCAGACGGTATGGTCGTGTATGGGTGTGGCCTGGCCTGGGCCCCAGACAAAACTCTGCACCGAGAAGCGTTCGTACGGGTCGCAGTACAACAAATACTGCTGGTAATACTCGGGGTGGGTCTTTCGAAAGTCCTCCTCGAGCCAGTCGTCTTGGCTGATGAGTTGGGTAAGGATCTCTTTCCCTCTGGCAAGAAAAACGGCCTCGGAGGCCCGCCCATCAGCAAGCCGGGTCAATGCCCGTACCGCTTCGCGCAGAGGGCGCAGGCGATCCACCGGTAGGTTGTCTGCTAGGGACTGCGCCATAGTTCTGTCTCCTTGTTTGATTGACCCAGCGTTTCGACTGAGGTGTCCAGTGGCACGGGGCGGCCGGATAGCCAGACCGGGCAGCCGACGGTGCGGGTCTCGTGACCCGGCAGCACCTGCGGCTGCACAAGGCCCAGGTGCCGGGTCTGTGGGTCGTCTAGTGCCTGGCTATATTTTTGGATGTGGGAAGAAGGAACCCCCGCCGCCTGAAAGACCGAGACCCAGTGGGCTGCGGACTGCTGCATAAACGCCTGCTCTAGGATCTGCTTGAGCTCGACCTGGTTCTGGGCCCGAAGGGTCGTTGTGTTGAATCGTGGATCCTCTATAAGGTCGTTAAGACCCACCTGCGTACAGACGGTGGCCCAGAGTTTGTTGTTTCCGGCTGCCACCACAAAATAGTCGTCCTGCGCGCGGAAGGCCTGATAGGGTGCATTACGCGGATGTGCAGAGCCTAGTGGCCTGGGGTTTTGGCCGGTGCCAAAGTATTCGGAGGTCTGCAGGGCAGCGATGGCAAGGCTGGTTGCGAACATGGGAATATCGATATGGCCTCCCGGCCCTCCAGACCGAACCCTGGTGAGTACCGCACTGATCGAGAATGCGGCATAGAGTCCTGCTGCGAAGTCTGATATTGGCACGCCACATTTCACCGGGGCACCCTGGGGTTCACCTGTCACGCTCATGACGCCTGAGGCGGCCTGAATCGTGACATCAAAGCCCCCCTCTTGACCCCGCGGGCCTGTCTGGCCGAAGGCAGAGACCGAGCAGTAGACCAGACTTGGCTTTTCGCGTAGAGCCCATTCGGGACCAATACCAAGGCGTGCCATAACGCCGGGCCGACTGTTTTCGATCACCACATCGGCCTGCCGCATAAGGGCCTGTGCACGGGCGAGATCCTCAGGATCCTTCAGGTTTAGCGCCAGCGAGCGCTTTCCTCGGTTCAGCGAAGCAAAGTTCTCGCTCATACCTGCCTTTACCGGCGGCCACTGGCGCATGGCATCACCCTCGGGGGGCTCGATCTTCACCACCTCAGCACCATAGTCGGCAAGCAGCATGCCGGCAAAGGGGCCGGCGGCAATCTGGCAAAACTCGAGCACCTTCACCCCAAGGAGCGGCTTGGATTGGAGCAGGTCGTGGTCTTGCGGGCTAAAGGTCATGGTTGTGCAAAAGCATAGCCTGAGTTCATCGACTTAGCTGGTAATTTCGGTGGTCACCAAAACAATCGCAAGGTAACGCCCGAACTTTGCCAGGGTCACGAGCAGCAGAAAAACCAGGAAGCGCTCTCGCATGATTCCGGCGGCCACTGTAAGCGGGTCGCCAATGATCGGAACCCAACTCAGAAGAAGGCTCCATTTGCCGTAGTGTTGATACCACTGCTGTGCTCGCAAGAGTTTTGCTGCCGAAAGCGGAAACCAGCGGCGATCTTGAAACTGCACAAGCCATCGCCCGAGGCCCCAGTTCACCACAGAGCCCAGCACATTTCCCAGAGTGGCAACCAGTACGAGCCCAGCAATCGCATAGTCTCCGGACACCATGAGCCCTACGAGCAGTGCCTCGGATCCACCGGGAAAGAGCGTCGCCGAGACAAAAGCGCTCAGGAAGAGGCTCGCGTGCGCGATGAGCATGTCAAAATTCTATCAAGCTGGGTTGCAATTGCCCCTCTGCCTCTAATAACGGGATCAGACAACAGCCACAATGAGAGAGATATCGTCGCTATGAACGCTGTGGATCGGGAGACAGACCTTACCTTGCTAGACACGATGGCCCTGCGGGCGTTGTACGAGAGCGGTGAGATCACGCCCATACATGTCGCTGAGGCCCATCTTCTGAGAATCAGCCAGCGCGACCCAGCGCTACATGCTTTCATCCACGTGAGTACCGATGTCGCCATGCGCCAGGCAGAGGCCAGCGCAGAACGATGGCGTCGCGGGCAGGCCTTGGGTCCGCTCGATGGTTTGATGCTGACTCTCAAGGACAATATCGATGTGGCGGGCATGCCCTGCACCGCCGGAACGGCTGCCTTCGCCCAGCGGCAACCAGAGCATGACGCCCTTCTTTATCAACGGCTACGCGCCGCCGGTATGGTCTTACTTGGTAAGGTCGCGATGCACGAGGCGGCCTTGGGAGCAACAACCGATAACCCGGTCTATGGGCGCTGCGTAAACCCTGCGCGGGAGGGATTTACCCCTGGTGGTTCGAGTGGGGGTTCGGCCACTGCAGTTGCAGATTATTTGTGCCATCTCTCGGTAGGCACAGACACCATGGGTTCGGTTCGTATCCCAGCGGCCTACTGCGGTGTCTTGGGGCTTATTCCCAGCCGTGGGCGACTGCCCATGAATGGCGTTATTCCCTTAAGCCCCACGCTCGATGTTGCTGGTCCCTTGGCACGATCAGGCCAAGACCTGGCCCAGGGCGCGGCCTGCCTGCTTGGGATTCCGGCGCCGGCCCCATTGCCAAATAAAGCGTGGCAGAACATACGCGTCGGGATTCCGCGCCAGGTTGACGAAGTTGAACTCACCCCTCAGGTGCAGGAGGCATGGCAGCGTACGCAGCACGCACTTAAGGCCCTTGGAGTCGCACTGCGTCCCGTTGATATTCCCCAATGGAGTCCTGCCTCGACGCGTCTTTCTGCGTTTCTTCTCAGTGAGTGGGAGGGGGCAGACTACTGGCTCGATGCCGTGGGGCCAGGGTTGTCTGGATTAAGCCCCGAATTGCAGAAGATGTTTCGGTACGGTGCGGGGCTCACTCAAGAAAAGCGTGAGGCTGTCCGTTCGTTGATAGGCGCCTTACGTGGACAGGCCCCACTACTTTTTTCCGACATTGATCTCCTACTCTTGCCGACAACGCCGAGTACTGCCTTCGCCCATGGCACGGGGGCGCCCCCGAATCAGGCCGATTTCGCCTGTCTCGCAAATATTTTGGGCGCACCTGCCTTGTCATTTCCAAGCCCATCGGAGGATTTACCAGCCGCCTGTCAGCTTCTCGCGCCTCCCGGTCAGGACGAGCGACTGCTGTCACTTGCCCCAGGTCTTGATGGGCTCTGGCGCTAGTTTTGTTCCGCTAGGCTGGCCCATAGAGAATTGTGCGTTTTTTCGTAGGGCAGATTTCGGCAGACGGAGGTAATGGCCTCGGCCCGCGGGCGGCTCCATTGGCTTGCCACGAGCAGATCGATGGCCTTTTCTTCCACCTGTCCTGGGCTTAGCGGATTCTCGGGGTCTCCAAGCAGGTGAATAACTTCGGTGGCTAATGTCCTCTGGTCTTTGGTGAGAATACGCAGTCGTGCACCAAAACTCTGTGGATAGGCGGCCTCTTGTTCCGCACCCACATGGACCGACACGCGGGCCCGTAGGTCGCGGCAGGCCTGGTCATTCAGGTTGGTGGGCTCTGTGGCTTGCAGGCCAAAGCTTCCGTGGACCAGAGACCAGGCAACAGCGTGTTGGAGGCTGAACCGCGCCTCATGCGATGTCTTTGGATGCGGCTGGTCCGCAAAGGCCAGCGCCACGGCGTAGGTGTCCAGTGCGATCTCTGCAATATCCTGCGCAGTGCAGCCGGCGGCATGGAGCTGCAAGGCGCATGCAATGGCAGGGTGTGCGTGCCGACAGGCAGACCAAGGTTTAAAACTTACCTCGTGGAGGCGCCATGGGGCCTGGTCTTCAACCTCTAGTAGAGACTGCGCACGTGTCTCGTCGCAGTTGCCGCCGGTTGCCCTTAACCATCCTAGCGGGCCCTCCAGAATGCGCAGCGGAGCCGTCATTCCCGCAGCCGCGAGGTCGGCTGCCAGGAGCCCCGCCTGTGCGCTATGTCCTGTAGCAAGCTGCTTTGCCAGGCCAGGCTCTAATCGACACTGCCATACCCCCGAGGACTGCATACCGGCCAACCCAAGGGCATGCTGCATCTGCAGATCATTTGCGCCAAGGAGATGTGAAGTGGCCATGGCACTGCCAAAGACCCCCGCGGTTGCCGTGCTGTACCAGTGGGCATAGTGGGTCTTGTCGGCAAGCAGGCCCAGAAGAATTGCTGTCTCATAGCCAATGATGATGGCATCGAGGAGTGCCGAGGCTGCTGCGCCCTGCCGCTGCGCCATGGCCAGCGCGGCGGGAATCACGACATCTCCCGGGTGCACCACCGCCTCCCTGTGGACGTCGTCCATCTCGTGACAAGATCCAAGGCTGCCGTTCCAGAAGGCAGCCTCAGGGGCCTGCAGATTCTTCTTGCCGCCGCAAGTCCAACTGGTTCCCGACGCTTGTCTGTCTCCCCAGGCTCTAAGCACCGCGCCGATGTCGCTGGTGCTGCCAAGGTGGGCGCATCCCAGCCAGTCCATCAGGTGTAGGGCAGCACGAATACGGTCGTCTATAGAAATCGGCCGACGTAGCGACCGGACCAGCCATGCACTCCAGGGGTCGGAGGCACGGGGGTTCATTACTTACCTCGAAACTGCGGTGGTCTCTTCTCGTTAAAGGCCAGAACACCCTCTCTGCGGTCTTCCGTATCGACCAGCTGGTTGTAGGCCTCAATCTCAAACCGATAGGCGGTGCGCAACTCCATCTGCCCGCCAAACCGAATTGCCTTTTTTACCTGTCGAACAGACAGCGGGGCATTCTGGGCAATGACCTGGGCCGTCTTCAGTGCTGCATCGTGAAGTTCCTGGGGCGCCACCACACGGTTTACGAGGCCCCAATCGAGTGCCTCCTGGGCGCTGAAGGCACGCCCCGTCATGATCAACTCTTTTGCCCGCCGCTCTCCAATCGTTCTCGGGAGATTCTGCGTACCTCCCATGCCAGGCATGATGCCTAAGGTAACTTCCGGCAAGGCAAATCGGGCCTGATTGCTTACGTATACAAAGTCACAACAGAGGGCGAGTTCGAGCCCGCCACCATAGGCATGGCCATTTACCGCGCCGATCAGCGGGAGGGGCAGGTCTACCAGTGCCCATGAGACCCGTTCGAATATTTCGTGCTGGTGGGTCCACTGGGCACGCGACATGCCGTTGCGCTCTTTGAGGTCTCCGCCAGCGCAGAAGATCTTGGGGCCCGCACCAGTCAGCACGATGCAACGAATATCCTGGGCGTCTTCGGTAAGTTGGGTTGCAAGTGCAAGCAGCTCTTGGCCCATGCGGGTGTTGATTGCGTTGCCGACCTCGGGCCGATTAAGGGTGACCTGCAGCACATGATTGCCATGTGACTGCAGCGCTAAGGTCTCCCAGGATTGCGATAGGGGCATGGCTGTCTCTTGCTTAGTAGGACTTGGGCATGCCCAGCACGTGCTCGCCCACATAAGAAAGAATAAGGTTTGTTGAGATCGGCGCAACCTGGTAGAGCCGCGTCTCCCGAAACTTTCGCTCAATGTCGTACTCGGATGCGAAGCCAAAGCCCCCATGGGTCTGCAGGCAGACATTTGCAGCCTCCCAGGAGGCATCTGCCGCAAGAAGCTTTGACATGTTTGCCTGCGCCCCGCAGGGCTGCTGGCGGTCGAAGAGACGTGCCGCCTCGTACCGCATAAGGCTCGCCGCCTCCACATTGACAAAGGCACGTGCAATTGGAAACTGAATGCCCTGATTCTTCGAAATCGGGCGATCAAAGACCACCCGCTGGTTTGCATACTCTTTTGCCTTCTCAATAAACCAATACCCGTCACCAATACATTCCGCGGCAATCAGAATTCTCTCGGCATTGAGTCCGTCCAGGATGTACTTCAGCCCTTTTCCTTCCTCGCCGATACGGTTCTCTACAGGAATCTCCAGGTTGTCAATGAAGATCTCGTTGGTCTCGTGGTTGACCATGTTCCGAATGGGGCGCACGGTAATCGAGCGGCCCACGGCCTCCCGAAGATCGACCAGAAAGACCGATAGCCCCTCGGATTTCTTTTTCACCTCAGCCAAGGGCGTGGTGCGGGCGAGCAGCAGCATGTAGTCCGAATGTTGCAGACGTGATGTCCAGACTTTTTGCCCATTGACTACATAGCGATCGCCCTTTCGCTCCGCAACGGTTCTCAGTTGTGTGGTGTCGGTTCCGGTGGTGGGCTCTGTGACAGCCATGGACTGCATACGCAACTCGCCACTGGCAATACGGGGGAGCAGACTCTCCTTCTGGGCCTGCGAACCGTGCCGCACTAGGCAGCCCATCACATACATCTGCCCGTGGCATGCGCCCGAATTACCGCCTGCGCGATTAATTTCCTCCATGATCACGCTGGCTTCTACGAGGCTTAGGTTCGACCCACCATACTCTTCTGGAATGAGGGCAGAGAGCCATCCTGCGGCAGTCAGCGCATCGACAAACTTTTCGGGAAATGCCCGTGCCTCGTCTATTTCTTGCCAGTACCGAGAATCAAACTGGGAGACCACCTGGCGAACGCCCTCGCGCAGTAGCGCAAAATTATCTTCTGTATCCATTATTTTCTGTTTAGTTAGGGGCGTAACACTGACCGCCGTCGACATTTAAAACGGTACCGCTGAGATAGCCGCATTGGGGAGAACAACAATAGGCGGCAAGCCCCGCGATTTCATCGGGCTCTGCCAGGCGCCCAAAGGGCAGTTTTTGGATCAACTCTTCCCAGCGGTTGGCATCCCCGAGTTTGCTTGCGGCCTGCTGCTTTAAGACGCCCGTGATGCGATCGCTTCGGGTAGGCGAGGGGTTAATACCAAAGACCCGTACCCCTTTGCGCACGCTGCCGGCCCCGATGCCCTGGGTGAGCGCTATTAACGCTGCGTTGGCGACCGAACCACAGATATATTCATAGCGGGGCGCAACGCCCGCCATTCCGATAATGTTGCAGATAACGCCATGACCGCGCGTTTCCATGGCGGCGAGATAGCGTCGGGTAAGGTTGATGTAGCCAAACAACTTCAGTTCCCAGGCAGACCGCCAGGCCTCTTCGGAGATGTCATGAATACTGCCGCCGGGGATAGCGCCGGCGTTATTAATCAGAATGTCCACCTGAGGAAACAGGTCAAAGAGTGCCCGGTCAGAGCCCGTTGTGGACAGATCAATCTCTGCGATCTCAGGCGCGGGTAGAGCCTCGGCCGCAAAGCTCGCAAGCGCATGTGTGAGGTTCTCTCTGTGACGCGACACCAGCACTGGTCTGGCACCCTCGCGGGCGAACTGCAGCGCGATAGCCAGACCAATTCCCTTGGAGCCGCCCGTAACGACCACCTGTTTATCGGCGATTCGAAGATTCATGGGTGCCTCACTATGCGGAGACCGCAGGTGGGGGAACCTGGGCCATGAACCAGTCGGCAATCTGCCCGCCTGTGACAAAACAGACATTGGAGGACTGCATCAACAGATCCAGCATTTTCTGGAAGCTTCCAAACCTATGGGGTACCCCAATAAGGTGTGGGTGCAGCCCAATACCAAGAACGCGTGGGCGACGCTTTGCCTCCTCTTTGAAGAGCGCGAGGGTTCGTACGAGCCGTTCATACATCTCGTCACTGGAGTGCCGCTCAATCGCGTAGACGATGGAGTCGTTAATTTCTAGGTTATACGGCAGTGCGATGAGCGGCCCGGCCTTTGTCTGCATCCAGTGGGGTACGTCGTCGACAACCCAGTCAAAGACATACTCAAGGCCTTGCTTCTTTAAGAGGTCGGGGGTGTCGTAGGTCTCCCGTAGGCCAGGGCTGAGCCATCCTCGCGGACGCTGACCTGTAAAGTGCGTGATCATCTCAAGGCTCTTGGCAATCAACGCTTCTTCTGACTCGCCCTGGTTGTGGTTGAGGCTTTTCTGGTGAACGCCATGGCCAACGAACTCCATGCCCATCGCGCGCATGGCCTCTGCGGCCTGCGGGTAGGCGGTAATGACCCCGGCGTTGATGCTTGTAGAGGCAGGAAGGCCTCTCTCTTCAATGGCCCTGAGAATACGCGGGAGCCCTGCGCGCATCCCATAGTCTGCCCAGCTAAAGTTGGGGACATCAGGCACGGTCTCCTTGCCGTGCGGCGGGGTAATGATGGTGCGCGGCATGCTGGATTCAAACTGCCAGTGCTCAACATTCACGACCAGATGGACCATGATCGCGCCCTCAGGCATTGCCTTTAAGGGGGGGGCATCATCAGAAAAGCAGTAGGAGATACGCGGATTTGCCATGGTCTTTAGTGCCGAATGAGGTTCAGGATCTGGAGTTTGAGGGCAGAGAAGGTCTCACTCGCCGTATCTGCGACCGTGCGTGGACGCTCCAGCGGTACCGTGATTGAGGTCTGGATACGCCCCGGACGCGCGGACATGACATAGATGCGGCTTGCCAAGAAGATGGCTTCATCGATGTCGTGGGTCACGAAAATAATGGTGGGTTTGAGTTGTTGCCAGACCGACAGCAGTAACTCTTGCATCGTAAGCCGCGTCTGCGCATCCAGTGCGCCAAAGGGCTCGTCCATGAGCAGAACGCGCGAGCCCAAGGTCAGAATGCGCGCAATGCCCACGCGTTGGCGCATGCCGCCAGAGAGCTGCACGGGGAGGTGATTCTTAAAATCACTGAGCCCCACGATCTTGAGCATCTCGTGGGCGCGGTCTTCGTACTCACTACGTGCCATGCCCTGTACCTTAGGGCCGAAAATCACGTTCTCCCAGACGCTGAGCCAAGGAAAAAGTGCCGCCTCCTGGAAGACCACACCACGGTCTGGGCCGGGGGCGAGGACCTCTTTTCCATTCACGAGTAAGGTCCCCTGGGTCGGCTTTTCAAAGCCCGCTATGAGGTTGAGCAACGTGGATTTCCCACAGCCCGAGGGCCCAAGCAAGGCAATGAGTTCACCGGGGGAGACTTTGAGGTCAATGTCTTCCAGAGCCTTGACGGGTGTGTTACCGGGGTAGGTCTTGAAGAGTTTGTCGATAGAGATATGGGACATGTCTTTTAATGGCTCTGAAGGATGCGCCAGACCAAAACCTTGTGTTCAATGAAGACGATGAGGCGATCGGTTAAGAATCCCATGATGCCAATGGAGGCCATGTCGGCAAGGACGATATCCATTCGGCCCACGTAATAGGCATCCCAGAGCACATAGCCCAGACCGGACTTCACCGCCACCATTTCAGAGACGATGACCGCTGTCCAAGAGATACCCAGGCCGATTCGCAGGCCAGTAAAAATAGAGGGCATTGCTGCCGGGAGCACCACACGGTAGAGCAACTGTCTTTTGCTCGCGCCCATCATGAGGGCGGCACGCACCAGATTGCGTTCTACATCTCGGGCACCCTGCGTGGTGTTCACCACGATCGCGTAGAAGCCCCCGAGAAAGATTAAGAAGATGGCACCCATGTCGCGAATACCAAAGATGGCAATCGAGAAGGGCAGCCAGGCGGTAATGGGAATCGGACGAAGACTCTGGATGACGGGGTCGAAGAGTTGTTGAATGAGTCGGCTCCAGCCAATGAGTAGTCCGAGAGGAACCCCAATGAGGGCGGCGAGGAGAAATCCCTGCGCCACCCGCATCGAGGAGTACTGCACATTAGAGAGCCACGTGCCGAGGTAGGGGTTTAGCCCCAGGCCTGGTGACCCAAAAATCCACCCATGCCAGCCCTCAAGCACCTGGGTCGGAGGCGGCAGTATGCCTGCCATATTCGGCCGGCTTCCGATGATCTGCCAGACGACCAATACCAGGATCGGCACGATGACGCCAAGAACAATCCGACGCAGGCTATTGAGAGGGGTGGTTGCCATAGGAATAAGCGGAAATTATTTTTTGAGTTCGACAACGAGAGAATCGTCGAATAGGGCTGCCGCTTCTTTCGTCACTTCCTTCTGCACGATGCCCTGCTTAAATGCGGCTTCGGCAAGACGGGAGACCTGGTCACGATTTAAGACCCCACCAAGCTTAATGATCTTGGCCGATTCCTTCGTCACATTGAGCGGGAGCCCGGTGTACTTGGAGTACGCATCGGCAAAGGCGTCGTTACTCTTCTTCAGGGTGTCTTCAGCCTTCAAATAGGCCCAGAGAAAACGACGGATGAGTTCCTTCTTCTGGGTCATGGCCTCTCCAGAGGCTGCCAACATCCCAAGCTCCGCACCGACCGCACGGGATTGGCTGTACTCAAGTTTCTGCGCAAAGTAGGCATCACCTTCGGCAACCGACTGTGACTCAAACGGCTCCCAGAGAACCATGGCATCAATATCGCCACGCTTCATGGCCTGTACAAAGGCGGTACCGCCGCCCTGGACATTCACGGGGGTGAAAGAATCGTAGGGGACGTTCTTTTCAATCAGGGTCATCGCCCACTGAAACCAGACGGCCGATCCCGGTGCAATGGCAATCTTCTTGCCCTTGATGTCGGACCAGTCGTCAATTTTCACGCCCTTGCGAACGACGAGGTACTTCGGCGAGCTGCCAACGCCGGTCAGGCCGATCAGATTCTTACTGCCTTGGGCCGCCACGATCGCGAGATCGCCCGCGCCTACGGCTGAGACATCCACCGAATTAGAGAGCAGGGCGGTGCGGGCGTCGGCATAACGCACAAACTCGGCACGCTTGACCTCAATGTTCATTTTTTTGAGCTCCTCTTCCACCATCAACATGGGGGAGAGGTGGCCCACCTTCACATACCCTACGGTGAGCGTTGCTTTTTCTTTCAGCGGCGCAGGCGCGGGGCCTAACGCCAAGGCCATGCCTGTCGAGACCGACAGGGCAAGGCCAAGCAGTGATGTCAAAACTTTCATGGAAGTGCTCCTGGTTAATGGCCGGTGAAATGAGGGGACCGCTTTTCTGCGAAAGCCAGCCGGCCTTCCGCATAATCTTGACTTCTGAAGCAGGCGTCGATGGCGGTTTTCGCTGCCGCCATATCGGCGCCTTCGCAAAGGGAGAGCAGGGTCTTTTTTGCTGCTTGAATCGTGAGGGGCGCGTTGCTGGCAATCTCTTGGGCCAAGGTGCTGCAGAAGTCAAAGACGTTGTCTACGACGGTGCGAACGATACCCAACGACTGGGCTTCTGAGGCGCTGTAGACCCGTGCCGAGTAAAACAACTCGGCAGTGGCCTGGGGACCAAGGTTTTGGAGAATGACCCGCATGCTGTCCCTGTCATAGCCTAGGCCCATTCGAGCCGCTGGCATGCGGAAACGGGATTCGGGCGAGGCGTAGCGCAGATCGCAGCTCAGGGCGAGACCAAGCCCACCTCCGTAGCAGATGCCACTAATTGCCGCGATTACGGGAACCCGACACTGCACGATTGCCTGCTGGGCCTTACGAACAGCGTCGTTGTAGCGTGTTACAGCGGCCTCGGAGCTGCGTTGCGTCTCAAACTCGCCAATATTTGCCCCCGAAACAAACGATTTTTCTCCCGCACCGCGCAGGATGCAGACGCGTATGTCTGTTGCCTTGTTAATGGATTCGAAAGCATTAAAGAGCGATTCCCACATTGCGAGAGACATGGCGTTGTGGCGGGCTACGTCATCAATCGTGACCTGGGCAATCTGGTCTTCTAGAGAGAGATCAACGCGCCCTGTCGTCACACCACGTCTCGCGCATGAAAATCACGAATTTCAGCCTCCGAGTAGCCTAAGCCTGCGAGGACCTCATCGGTATGCTCTCCCCAGCCCGGGGCTGGGGCCACAACTCTTGAGGGCGTGCGGCTCAGAATGACGGGCTGGGTGATGAAATGCATGGCCTTGCCAAACTGCGTGGGTAGGGTCTCCACAACCTTGAGATGTTTCACCTGTTCGTCTTCAAAGACCTGGGGGACGCTATAGACGGGCCCTGCAGGCACGCCGGCCTTATTCAAAAGCGATACCCACTGATGTACCGTCTTTTTTGAAAACTCCACAGCCAGGAGCGCATTGAGGCGGGCCCGGTTCTTCACGCGCAGCGGTTCGGTGCAAAACTCCGGGTCGTTGAGCCACTCGGGTTTTTCGACCACTTCGCAGAATCGCTTCCAGTTGCCTTCACCGGAGGCGCCGAGATTAAAGCAGCCATCGCTTGCCTCAAAGAGGCCCATCGGAGAACTGGTGGGGTGGTTGTTTCCCACCTGCACCGGGATATCGTTGTCGTTGAGATAACGCGCCATCTGAAAATCCATCATGGCGATCTGCGAGTGCAGTAGCGAACTCTGCACCCATTGGCCTTGCCCAGAGGTCTCACGTTCAATCAGCGCCACAAGAATGCCAATGGCGCAGTAGAGCCCCGCACTGAGGTCCGCAACGGCGAGGCCTGCTCTGATGGGCCCATGTTCCGGTTCGCCGGTCACACTCATCAGACCGCCCATACCCTGGATGATCTGATCAAACCCAGGACGCCAGGCATAGGGGCCGTCTTGTCCAAAGCCTGAGATGCTCGCCAGAATAATGCGCGGGTTAATGGCCTTTATCGACTCGTAGTCGAGCCCTAGGCGCTGTTTCACATCCGGCCGCCAGTTCTCTACCACCACATCAGCGCTGGCCAGCATGCGCTTGAGAATATCCAGAGCGCCGTCTTTCTTGAGGTTCAGCGTCATCGACCGCTTGTTACGGTTGATGTTTTGGAAATCCCCTCCCGACCGATTGGCGGCAAACATGGCCTCGTTGGGGTCCACGCCCTCTGGGGGCTCTACCCGCACGACATCTGCGCCGAAGTCCGTGAGAATGCGCACGCAGTTCGGGCCCGCGCGTACGCGCGATAAATCAATCACCTTGAAGCGCGAGAGGGCGGAAGAAGCCTGAATCTTGGGCATAAAAAATCTTCAAGAAAGCTAGGAATACAACTGGGTTATGTGTAAATATATCTTCAAGCACCCTAAATATGTAAAGAACTATTCTCAAATATAAGTGTTAGCCCTAATACGGCGGGGATACAACCGAGATGAAAGTCAGCGATCAGATTCGCTCGCACCTAGAAGAGGCGATTTCCAAGGGGGAACTCTTACCTGGCGACCCTATTGATGAGGGGGCGCTCTCTGAACAGTTCGCCGTCTCCAAAACGCCTATTAGGGAGGCCCTTATCCAGCTGCAGGCCCAGGGCTGGGTAACCAATATGCCTCGGGGAGGCAGCACCGTTGCAAAAATGAATCTTCAGCAACTGCTCAGCCTCTGGGAGCTCCTCGCGGAGCTCGAGGCTGTTGCGGTGCGGCTCGCCTGCGAGCGCATGCCAGAAGACGAGCGGCAGCAACTCTTTGCCCTCCATGAAGAGAGTCGGCAAGTCGCCGCCGACGAGGACCTACAGGGTTGGCAGAAAATGAACCTGGAGTTCCATGAGCGTATTTATCAGGGATCACGAAATCCCTTCCTGCGTCAGGAAGTCATGCGGATGCGTTTTCGCACTGGGGTCTACCGAAGACACGCCTTTGGAGCCCTTGGCCGACTACAGGCGTCCTTCGATCAGCATGACGCCGTGGTGCAGGCGCTCAAGGCCCGAGATTCTGAGAGCGCAGTGCTGCAGATGCGGGACCACATGCGGCCTGGACGGGATGCAAAGACGCTGAACGACTTCATACTAAATCTGCCCGCCGATCTACTCGCCTCAGCCTAATGGGCCTTCGGATGCAGGTGGGGCATGCCTGCGTGTGCTACGGGCGACGCAACATAGGGAGTAGCAGATGAAAGATCGCATTTATTTCAATGAGGTCGTCACCCGTGATGGCTTTCAGATGGAATCACGCTTCGTGCCGACCGATCAAAAGGTGGCCTTAATAAACGAATTGAGCCAGTGTGGCTTTGCCCAGATTGAAGTCACGTCGTTTACCTCTGCAAAGGCGATTCCGATGCTCGCGGATGCCGCGGAGGTGATGGATCGAATTACCCGGGTGCCTGGGGTGGCCTACACCGTGCTCATTCCCAACCTCAAGGGGGCCGAGCGGGCTATGCAGGCACGGCCGCCCGATGAGTTCAATCTGGTGATGTCCGTTTCGGAGACCCATAACCTCGCAAACCTGCGCATGTCCCGCGAGCGTAGTTTCTCGGCCTTACAAGAGGTAATCGAACGGTTTGGGGCATCGGTTCCCATGAATGTCTCGTTATCGACGAGTTTCGGGTGCCCTATGGAAGGGGCCGTTCCTTACCAAGAGGTCTTGCGTTGGTCACAGAGATTCGTCGATCTCGGTGTGCGGGGCCTAACCATCTGTGACACCACCGGTATGGCCCATCCCGATCAGGTCGATCAGCTCTGTCGTCTACTTCAAGAACGCCTTCCGGAGGTTCGGTTCACACTGCACTTTCACAACACGCGGGGTATGGGCCTTGCCAATGTTTTGGCTGCAACGAAGGCGGGCATCACCCACTTTGATGGGTCTCTGGGCGGACTGGGAGGGTGTCCCTATGCGCCCGGCGCCAGCGGCAACATTAGTAGTGAAGATGCTATTCATATGCTCAATGCCATGGGGTACGACACCGGCATTGACCTTGTTGCGTTATTGCGTGTCGCGCGAGGTCTTCCTCTCTTGGTGGGCCACGAGGTGTCCGGCCAGGTTGTCAAGAGTGGTCAGATTTCAGATCTCCACCCTGTATCGCAATCAGTGCGAGATTTGCTGGCCACCGCTGGGTGACCATGACCCGCAGTCTTCCTATCTCTCTCTACGCACTTGTCTTGCTCCTGTGCATATTTATCGTCGGCTGCGCATCTGCTCCGGAGGATCGTGGACCCTCCAAGCCACACCATAGGTTAGGCGGCTTTCAGAACCTCCCTGGCGGACTGGATAAGCCTGGGTTTGGCGATTTTCTTCGATGGCAGAGGGAGCGTCTGGTTGGTGATCTCGCCCCCCAAGAGGCCGGTCGGGTTCCGCGCGTAGAGACTGATCTGCGCCGGCTCCACGCGCAGCGATTGGGATGGCAGATGACCTGGCTTGGCCACTCGAGTGTGCATCTTCAGGTTGATGGGCTACACATCTTGATCGATCCGGCACTCAGTAGCAGAGCATCTCCCTTCGCGCATTTTGGGCCCAAGGCCTACAATCCAACGCCTGTATCCCTAAAACAGCTTCCTAGAATTGACGTTGTACTTGTCTCGCACAATCATTACGACCACTTAGATGAACGCACGATACGGGCCCTCGCGGCCCAGACCGGGGGTCCACCCCTTTTTATCGTTCCCTTGGGAGTCGATCGTTATCTGCGCAGTTGGGGCCTTACGACGGTACTGGCGCTTGACTGGTACGAGATGCATACCGTTGGGCTGCCGCTCCAGCAGGCCCACCGCCTGACGATCGAGGCGGTTCCTGCCCATCATTGGAGCCGCCGAACTTTGTGGGATACGAACGAGACGCTATGGGCCGGCTTTCGGCTTCAGACCAAAGACCTCCACCTGCTGTATACGGGCGACACTGGATACAGCACGATATTTAAAGAGATGGCACGCCGTTGGTCGCCGATTGATTGGCTTCTCGTGCCGATAGGCTGCTATGAGCCGCGTTGGTTCATGCAGGCGCAGCATGTAAATCCAGCGGAGGCGCAGAAGATCGCGCAGGACCTCGGTGCACGCAATGCGTTAGGTGTGCATTGGGGTGTCTTCAGACTCTGCGATGAGCCTGTAGAGCAGCCCATCGCAGATCTAAAGAAGGCCCAAGAACAGCTCCCAGCAGACGCCATACGTATTCAGCTCTGGTCGATCGGCAAGAGTCGTATGCTGCGCTCGGATCATTAGTTTATTTTGCCCTTTGGCGCCGCCTCTCCGCGCAGAAATGCAAGCATCGCACCGTCGTCAAAATCTGCCCAGCCGCTCTCGCAGGCCTGGGTAAAGGCCTTCATCGCTGCCGCGCCCAGTGGCACTTCGTAGCCAGCAATATCTGCCATGGTGAGGGCCAGTCGAGAGTCTTTGGCAAGGAGTGTCATATGGGCGAGAGGTCTCCAGTCTGCCTTCAATGCTCGGGCCATGCGGTCGGTCCCGATCCAGCTCTGCCCGCTGGACGATTCAATGACTTTTAAGGTGGTCGCGGGGTCTAGGCCCACCTTCTGCGCCAGGTTGAGTACCTCGCTCACCCCTACGAGATGAATAGCGGCTAGCAGATTATTTGCGAGCTTGGTACGTGCACCGTCGCCTAAGCGCTGGCCTACATGAAAGACGGGGTTGGCGAGTTCATGCAGTAGGCCCTCATGCTGCGCAAAGACCGGCTGGCTGCATGCCACCATGAGGCTCATACTGCCGTTAGCAGCGCGGGCGGGACCGCCGGACATCGGCGCATCGATCATGGTTGCCCCCCGCGCCTCGATGCGTACCCCGGTAGCCTCTACATCATCGGGTGCAAGGGTAGGGCATAAGATCACCGTGTGGGATGCCCCAATCTCACCGAGTAACCCGGTGGGGCTATCGAGAACCGCATTGACCTGCGGTTGATCCACCACCACCACGGCGAAGACCGCACAGTGTTTCATAAGGGCCAGCGGCGAATCGTACACGGTCACGCCCCTGGCCTTCCAGCGTTGGGTCACAGCAGGGTCAATGTCGTGCACGTGCAGATCCCAGCCTTTTGAGAGCAGGTTCTCCACCATCCCGCCTCCCATATTACCTGCACCAATGACGCCGAATCGTTTCATGGTTTATTCCTCTGCATGGTGCAGCCTGCACGTTTTGAAAAATGTATGTCGAAGAAGTCCTTGCCCCTGGAGCCGATCCTCTCCTGGCGCAGGATAGTTTAAATTGGGGCATCCAAACATGCTTGAGAGGTATAGCGCAGATGAATAGCAGACCCTTAGATGGCATTGTCGTTGTCGCACTCGAGCAGGCCGTTGCTGCGCCGTATTGCTCAAGTAGGCTCGCCGATGCCGGGGCTCGGGTCATTAAGATTGAGCGCCCAGAGGGGGACTTCGCCCGGGGCTATGACGCGGCCGTGCATGGGCAGTCCTCGTATTTTGTCTGGATCAATCGTGGTAAGGAGTCGGTCGTACTCGATCTGCAACGCCCCGAGGACGCTGCTACCCTGAGGTCACTGGTCGCTGACGCAGACGTCTTTATTCAGAATCTTGCTCCTGGTGCAGCGGCGCGACTCGGTTTTGGGTCCGAGGCGCTTCGTGCAGCCTATCCTCGTCTGATTACCTGCGATATATCGGGCTATGGAGAGACAGGTCCGCTAAGAGACAGAAAGGCCTACGATCTGCTTGTTCAGGCCGAAAGTGGACTTGTCGCAGTCTCGGGGGCACCCGGCCCCTGGGGTCGCATAGGCGTCTCAATCTGCGATATTGCGGCAGGCATGAATGCCTTAATAGGTATTGAGCAGGCGCTGATTCAGAGATCGCGTACGGGTAGGGGGAGTGCCATTAAGGTCTCTCTCTTCGACTCGGCAGCGGAACTCATGGCGGTGCCGTACCTTCAGGCGCGTTATGGCCAAAAGGCGCCCGAGCGGGTTGGGCTAAAGCACCCGAGCATTGCGCCTTATGGATCATTCGTCTGTCAGGATGGACGCGAGGTCGTCCTCTCAATTCAAAACGATCGCGAGTGGCAGAGCTTCTGCCGCCTCGCACTCGATAAGCCAGAGTTGGCGAGCGATCCAAGGTTTGAGACCAATACCCTGAGGACCCAAAACCGTCAGGTACTCGAAGAGATGATTCAGTCGGTATTTTCTCTGATGACCTATAGCGAGGCCGTGGCCTGTCTGGATAAGGCCCAGACGGCCTTTGGTGCGATTAATTCTGTCTACGATCTCATTCACCATCCGCAGCTACGGACGCGGGATATGGTTGTTGAGGGCAAGACAGTGAAGGTGCCGGCGAGCCCCTACATTACCGAATGGGAAGCTACTGATTTTCCAGGGGTACCGCCTCTAGACCCCCGAAGCGCTGGGGGTCTGGAAGGCTGATTCGCGCTAGCCCTTCTGCGCGAGTCTCTCGTTTGAAGGAAACATAAACCTGTGCGACTCGGCATCCATGTCGGTCTTGAATTTGTAGCTGTTTCGAAAAGCCTCTGCCCGTGCAGCCGCCGGCCGTGCATTGATCGCGTCTAGCCAGCGCTTAATCTGCGGATACTGTGCCCAGGCGGCCTCTCCCAGACCAAGCACGTAGGGCACCATGCGGGCCCATCCCCAGAGGGCCATATCTGCAATGCTGTACCCCGTATCCACCAGCCATTCCTGCCTGCCAAGCCGGTCCTCAATAACCTTCCAGTGCCGATGTGCCTCAAAGTCGTATCTATTCATGGCGTACTCATTGGGGCTCGGCGCGTAATGTCGAAAATGCACAGACTGCCCCGAGAATGGCCCGACACCGCTTGCCACGAACATGAGCCAGGACAAAAGCTGCCCCCGGGCGACAAGATTCGATGCCTCTGGAAGAAACTGATCAGACTGCTCTGCCAGGTAGAGCAGGATAGCGTTGCTGTCGAATACGGTGACATCGCCGTCTACGATCACCGGCACCTTCGCATTGGGATTCAGGGCAACGAACTCTGGCGAAAACTGCTGGCCTTTTCGGGTGTCTACGGGAATAGGCTCAAAAGGTCGACCCAGTTCTTCGAGGAGTAGAACAACCTTCATGGGGTTTGGGGCCTGACTGAAGAAGAATTTCAACATGGTCTGATCCTTAGGGCTTTGCATTGGAGTAGGACATTGATAATCCTACGCGAGTGCGTGGCGTGCCACAACGTTACGACTAGTGTTTTGGCTGAGTACCCATAGCTCGGGCGTTTGCGTCTAGGCCGCCTTTGGCTTTCCATTCCTCAAAGCCACCTTGCAGAATTCTCACGTTGTCATAACCGGCGACGCGCAGAGCAAGACCTGCCTGCGCCGATAGGCTGCCCGTGTTGCAATAGATCAGTACCATTCTGTCTTTTGGAATCTGCGCCCGCTGCTCAAGTACCTTACGCCACTCGATATTGACCGCTCCTGGGATATGACTCTTTGAGAACTGCCCCGCGTCTCGGGCGTCAATGATCATCATCTTGGAATACTCCGCCTTCGGTATTTGTTCTGCAAAGATGACGCCACCCCCGTAGTCCACAAATTCGAGATAACCCGCCAGCTCGTCGATGACTTCCGCCTTTGAGTTAGCAAAGGCGGGCGTATGTAACGAGAATGTTGCCAAGACGACAAAGACAAGCAATTTCCGCACGTTTTCTCCTCCCGGCAACTTCTAGTTAGTAGGTTATCAAGCCCCTGTTTTCCGCACGATGAGCCTCTCTACTGGTTGACTATGCATGAATGGGTACTTGCGCTCCATTTTGAAGCGTAGCACCTTTACTGGTCTCTGCTAGCGCCCCGGACCGGGGCCGCCAGGGCCACCACCGCCAGGGCCACCACCACCGACGCCGCTGCGACCAGAGCTTGAACTCCCTGGGCCGTTTCCCATGCCGCGAGAAGGAGGCTCATCGGGCAGTACTACGCCCCGACTCTTTGCGCGCTCCTTCATCTGATCGTGATGTTGACTCCGAACCGCTTCTTGCTCCGTGCGGGTTTTTGCATTGCGCATTTTCTCTCGATACTCATTGCGCTCGCGCTCCGTCATCATCTGAGACCCATAGATCGGTGCGTCATCGCGGAGTCGCTCCTGCTCACGCACCTGGTCTCGGCGGGCGTCGTTGGCTAATACGGGACCAATCAGTACTGCTAAAGACAACCCCACCGCAATTACGCCGATCGTTGTCTGATACAGGCCTGCTTCTTTTTTCATGTCATCCTCATTTCTCTCGGTTAGGTCTACTCTCACGCCCCTCAGGAGGGCGTTTTAGTGTCAGGTACCTAGGGTCTGAGATTGCGCGTGCCATGTGGAAAAAACGCGTCGATCCCTGGGGCAGGGCACAATATGATCTGCCCTGCAAGTCATCTTGAAAAACCTGCTGTATTAAGGAATGGCTTAAAGGGTAGATGGTTAGCGTCTACATCCCACAAACGCCCCTTCGTATGAACCCCGCCAACCACCCAGAGAGTCTGACTAAGGATATCCCGCGGCAAGATAGCCGAACACTGATTGCCGGTCGCGGTATCGCATCGACTATCGCCACCATGAGCATACTTGGCAACCTGGGAAGGCAGGTGCTGGTGGAATACGGTATTGGCGATATCGACATGAACGGCTGGTATCCCTTTGAGGTCCGGCGCAGTATGCATGATGTTGCCTTCCAGCGATTCGGCGAAGAGGCCCTGTATGCCTTCGGTCTTATTAATGTGAATTTTTTCTCCGACGCAATGCAGCTTGTCCGAGAGGCGAATGACGATTACCGCGAAGCGGTCAGAAAGTCATCCCTTCATGCGGATATTGAGAGTGCGCTTGGGGTCTTGTTTGAACGCAATGTGGCCGCATTCGATGGTGCACTGCGTGGCTCGGTTCGCAGCAGCTTTGATGGCTTCGGTGCCAGGTCTAAGCGGCTGGGCCCTACGCTCTTTGAGCTCGAGATCACCAGCATTAGCGCCCCAACCCATGAGGCCTTTCAGCGCGGAGTGATGTCGGGCTTACTGACGCTATTCATCGCAGATCACTGGCAGTTCGATCTGCGGTTTGATCCGTCACGTACCCGACACGGCGAGGACTGGACACGCTTCATCTGGACCTGCGAGTTTCGATGGCAGCCCACCGGACGAAGTAATGCGGAAATGTCTACAGCGGTAATGCTCGGTGCGCGTGACGCGCTGCTAAAAAAGGTATTGGCCGAGTCAGACACACAGCGGGCCCTTGCCACCGAAGCGTTACATCGCCTCGAGGCCCTGTCTGCGCAGCTAGCCAAGTACTTGCCGCCGCAAGTCCACGATGCGCTTGTCTCTGGACGGCAGGACACTGGTATCGCCACGCGGCGTAAGAAGCTGACCGTTTTCTTCAGCGATATCAAAGGATTTACGCAGACGTCGGAGAGTCTGCAGCCCGAGGCGCTCACCGAGTATCTCAATGAGTATTTCTCCGAAATGACCCGCATCGCGCTTGAGCACGGCGCGACGATTGACAAGTACATGGGGGACGCCATGATGGTTTTTTTTGGAGACCCCGAATCGGCTGGCGTTCGCGAAGACGCAAGGGCATGTGTGCTGATGGCCATGCACATGCAGGAACAACTGGCTGTTATGCGACAACGCTGGCGTGCCGGTGGATTTGAGCACCCGTTTGAGATACGAATTGGCATTAACACCGGTTACTGCAACGTGGGTAATTTCGGTAGCGACCAGCGAATTTCGTACACCATTGTTGGTGCTGAGGTAAACCTTGCACAGCGACTCGAAGCCAATGCTGAGCCCAGCGGCATTCTCCTTAGCTACGAGACCTGGGTTAACGTGAGCGACTTGGTCGAGGCGGAGGAGCAGGATGCTATTCGCATGAAGGGCATCGGGCGGGAGGTTCGAACCTATGCTGTTAGAAAGCGCAAGAATGGGGCCGTTGCCGCACCGAACGTCTTGGCGCTGGAGCATCCGGCCGGGGTGTCGATTCGGCTGCAGTCAGGCATGCTGGAGGAGGGTGAGCGCCTAGAGTTAGCCGACCATTTCGAGGCCCTTGCAAAAAAGCTACGCATGCACTCGGAAGCGCAGTGAGCGCTGAGGTCATGCTGCATACTAGCCTGCCCAGTGGAGGGACGAGTTAGCGCTGATTCCAACATGATTTGACATAGAATCATTATTTAACTAATATCGACGCATGCAGACCAACTTCAAGCGGCCCTTTGCCCAGTCGGTCAAGAAAGCGCACAAGCCTTTGCGACTGGCCATCGAAGACGAGGTGGAGGTGGTGTGCGAGGCGCCGGAGATTGGCGAACTCAAGGTGGGCGATCTGGCCGGGATTCGGGTTCACAAGTTCCGCTTCAACCGGCAGGAGTATCTGATGGCCTACCGGTCGCCGGCCAAGAACGCGCCCGTGGAGTTTTTGATCATCGACTTCTATCAAGTCGGCGTTCACGAAAACTTCTACGACGAACTGAAACAGTATTTGCGGCACGAGAAACAAAGGGGAGAAACACCATGAACCACGCGCTGACTGCAGAAGACCTTTATACCGAGATGAAGCGGATGCCGACGGCCGAGCGGGTCCGGTTTTTTTCTTTGTTGGCCAACAACGCGTTTCGGGAAGACGACTTCACTCACGATCAGGTGTTTGGCGAAACACACCAAGAACCCTTTTCGGCCTCGGAAGCTGCCGAGTATCTTGAAGTGTCCGTGCCGACGCTGCGCCGGTATGTGCAATCGGGCAAGCTCGTGCCCAACCACGTGGTGGGGCGCAACCAGATGTTCTCTGCGCAAACCTTGCGCGCGTTCAAGCGCAGTCGCGGGGAGCGCAGATAAACTGTGACACTTCCATGATCACGCCTGTTAAGGAGTCAAGCGCCCCAGCACACCCCGTTTTCGAGAGACGCACCTAGCTTTGCTCAGGTCAACAGGTTTTGAGCAAATCGCGTGCTCAAACTAGTTTGATGGTGCGTGGCGGAGACGGTGTCGGACTTTTTTTTGTTTCAAATGGAGTCAATCAAGGCCCGTTTTCCTTTGGAATCCAATAATTACAAAGGTTTCCGGTATTTGAGTTGTTTCAATAAGTGACGCACAATAGCACCCAACGCTAATTTTTTTGATGGGCTAGTTGATGGGTGTGAACAATTGCCTAGACTTGCGACCGAGCTATCCCCGCTACAGGTAAAGCGACTTTCTGAGCCAGGGCTCTACTTTGTGGGTGGGGTCTCCGGGCTAGCGCTGCAAGTACTACCAACCGGTGGAAGATCCTGGATCCTGAGGGCTACGGTAGGGGGACGACGGCGGGATATGGGCCTAGGGGGATACCCATCGGTCCAACTTGCGGAGGCCCGTCAGCGGGCTCGTGCT
>JBMSYB010000028.1:0-26030 GCA_049426285.1 Burkholderiaceae bacterium | reverse complement strand
TCGGCCAACGGCAGTGAATTCAGCCCCAGCGAATTCAATCCTATTGACGACCTGATTGCCCTAGCCCAAGGGTCACCCCTACCGGCCCTTGATTCGATTCCGCTCAAAAAACGTATTTCTGACATTGAAAAGGCGCTTATTGAGCAGGCGCTTACGCAGGCCGATGGCAATGTATCGCAGACCGCGCGCATCCTGAACATTCAGCGCACCACGTTAATAGAAAAGATCAACAAATACGGACTGAAGTTTCAGGCCGAAGACCCGATTTCCGCTACTAGGGATCACTAACGAGCAGAAACAGCATAGGGTCTACTCGCCGCGACCGGCAGTGCCCGTGCCCTGTATGGGTATAAATAGAACAAGCCTGCCAGGGAGAGCCTCTTTGCGTGGTCGTGGTCCAGAAATTTTCGATCGGCAGGTCTGGGAAGGCATTTGGGTTATATGCCGGGTTATCGCAGGCTTTTTCAGACAGCGCCTTCATCTCTTTGTAGTCCGGAACGCGCCAGGCTCGGCCAGAGGCACTCGAAAACTCTTTTGCGAAGTCTTGGGCCGCCTGCCAGTCGAGCACCAAAGGGTCGCCAACGCAGCGGCCATTTATCAGAGACTGTCCTGCGCTGCAGCGATACCAGAGCAGCCCAGAGCGAGAATCCCGAACCACTTCAGGGCTTTGAAGCTTGAAATACCCCATGTCACCGCTCTTAAAATAGCTCGTGCACGACGGGGTCTGCCGCAGGTCTGAACAGCCCACAAGGCCAGCGAGGCCTAACGCGGCAAGGACGAGAACTTTTGGCAAGGTTCGTGCATGAGGTACGCGCATTAAGTCTTCTACGGTTTTGACGAATCTGTCTTTACTATACGTGATTCAATTCCGTGTTCTGCACCAAGGAGCGTTTGAAATATTATGGATATTGCAACCATCGTGGGGCTTGGGGGTGCATTTGCCATGGTTGTCATGGCTATGGGCGATCCTGGGCCCTTTATTGACGTTCCCTCCATTCTCATCGTCGTGGTGGGTTCGGCCTTTGTTGTCTTGGCCCGCTCCTCCATCCCCGAGTTCATCGGTGCGATCACCTACGCGCTCAAAACCATTAAGTTCAAGGCCGAAACGCCTTTGGAGCTTATCGAAAAGCTCTACGAGCTCGGCACAATCGCCAAGAAAGACGGTATGGTGGCCCTCGAAGGTCAGGAGATCTCCAACAAGTTCCTGGCCAAAGGGGTGCGGATGATGGTCGACGGCACCGATGCCAAACTGATTCAAAAGGCCCTTGAGATTGAGGCCGCCCAGGTAAAGGCTGCCGCCGCAGGCGCCAAGATGGTCTGGGAGTCAATTAAAGAGGTGGCGCCTGCCATGGGCATGATTGGCACCCTGGTGGGGCTGGTAATCATGCTGGGCAACATGAGTGACCCGAAGTCGATTGGCCCTGCGTTTGCTGTGGCCCTGCTCACAACCATGTATGGCGCGGTGATTGCCAACATGATCGCCATTCCGGTGATTCAAAAGGTGGTGAATAACGACGGAAAGATCGATACCAATAATCAGCTGATCATCGAGGCCATCATGTTTATTGCCAGTGGTGGTAATCCACGCATGCTTCCCACGGTGCTCGCCGGCTACGTTCCGCCCAAGGACCAGGCCAAGCTTGAAGCCATTGGCGGCTAATAGCGGCAGAACCTTGCCGCTTTCCATAGAAAGATTGCCCATCCATGGCTGAAGAAGCTGCAAAACTAGAGGCCACCGAGGCGCCTGAGGCCGCAGCGGCCGAAGGCGCCGAGGCCGCCCCGCCGCCCCCTCCGCCGCCCGCAGCGGAGGCCCCTGCCGAAGAGGCCCCTGAAAAGGGAGGCGATGACGGCGATGAGGTGAAATGTGAGGACTGCCCGGAATGCCCCCCGGTGGGCGCCCCGGCATGGATGGCCACGTTCGCCGACATGGCCACACTGCTCATGGCCTTTTTCGTGCTCATCCTGTCATTTGCCGAAATGAACGTGCCTAAGTTCAAGCAGATCTCAGGCTCCTTAAAAAACTCTTTCGGTGTCCAGCGGCTTATTCCCACCGTAGAACCCCCGAAAGCCCAGAGTCTCATTGCCCAGCAGTTTTCACCGGCAGTAGCCCAGCCCACGGTAGTTGACACCATTCGCCAGGACACGACCGACGAGAACCAGAAAGAGGTTGAGCTCAAAACCGAATCCAAGACCGAAGACCCTCGGCCCGACCCTGAGACCCAGGCACAGGCCAAGGCAGTCGAAAAAGCCCTTGCTGAAGAGATTGCCAAAGGGCTGGTAGAGGTACGGGCCGAAGGCCAGAAGGTCGTTGTTCAAATGAACCCGCCGCAGGGCCGTGAAGCTGGCAAGGGCGGCGGCGCCGGAGACCAGGGCCAGAAGTCTGCAGGCTCAGGTCAAAAGGGTGACCAGTCTGCCGGTGCTGCCGATAAGGGAGAAAAATCTGCCGGGGCTATGGGCCAGAAGGGCGAAAGCACCGGCGGTGTGGTCAACCAAGAAACCATTGAACTCTTTGCAAAGATTGCAGAGGCGCAGTCTCAGGTTACCGCCCAGGTGGAGGTACGCCAGGCAGGCCCTCAGACAGGTGCGCGCAGCGGCGCCACCGGGCCGGATGGCAAGTCAACTGGCTCGGGCGGTGGGGGTGCAAACGAGGCAGAGGTGGCCAACCGATTTGAGCAGATCAAGGCAGACCTTGCCAAAGAAATTGCTGCCGGTCAGGCTGAGGTGATGCGTGATGGCCTGAAAATCGTCATTCGCCTTGCCGAGCAGGGGTCGTTTGTAAGCGGCCGAGCAGACCTGCAGCCCGGATTTACGCCCCTGCTTCAAAAGGTAGGCAAGACAATCTCCAGCGGTAACGGCCAGGTAAAAATTGAGGGCCACACCGACAATGTTCCGGTGATTATGAATGAGCGGTTTAAATCGAACTGGGACTTATCTGCGGCCCGGTCGTCTGCCGTGGCTGACTATATCTCTAGCCGTGCGGGGGTGCAGATGTCGCGCATCAGCGTCAGCGGCCATGCCGACACGCGGCCCGTAGACACCAACAACACCGCCGAAGGCAGGGCGCGTAATCGGCGTATCGAGATCATCGTAGACGGCTGACGAGGTGAGTAAGTAAGTAGGATGTGTTCACTAAAAAGGCCCGCAATTAATCGTTGCGGGCCTTTTTAGTGGAACTTCTTTGCGAAGCGGCAGGATATTTCTAGTTGGCTACCGTGGGACGCGGCCCAGTAGTTTCGCCTGGGGTACCTGAGGCATCGCGCTTCGGAAACGCTACCATGGCTTCTGCCTGATTTTTGCGCGTTGCCTCTTGCATCGTCTCACGGTACCGCTGCTGTTCGAGGGCAATCAAGGCTTCAAGCTGGCGCTTGAGGTTGTTCACGTTACTACCCACCGTCTGCAGCTGCTTGATATCGCTATTTACCGTAGAAACCTGCTTGGTGACACCAGAGACCTCTTTGTTTACCGCGGCAAGCTTGGTGGAGGTTTCTGCCAGCGCCTTAGACTGCGCCTTAATCTGGCCATCGAGCGCCCGTACCTGCTTTAAAAGCTCATCGATCTGCGGATTAGGCGGAATGGGCCGTGGCTTGGCAAGCTCTGCAAACCGCGCGGCATCTTCTTTGGCGCGCTTGGCCTGAACCTCATCCTGCGCCTTAATCGTCGCAGCAAGCTCTTCGACCCGGGCAGCAATCTGCTGATAGCTTTTGCCAAGCTCTTCGTTACGCTGGGACATGGCCAGCATGTCTTGATTGGTAGAGCGAACCTGGGCAAGGTTGTCGCGAAACTCTATAAGCTGGGTGCCCATGCGCACCATGAGCATATCGGCCTGGTTAATCTTGCTGCCAAGCTGCACGCTCATTGCCGCAAAGACCCCAGCCGCGCCGAAGATAAAGATTGCTGAGGCACCCAAAAGCGCCCCCGACATCTTTGTGCCTCGGGCCGAACCCTTTGAAATCTTTAGCGTGGCTTCGCTTAAGGACTTATGACTAAGCGAGGCCGAACTTGCAGCCTTGTTGGCTACTTCGGCGGCATCTAAAACGGTAGCAATAATCTGCTGCAGCTGCTCTGCGGCCTGCTCGGCCTGCCGACGTGCTTCTAAGTGCGCCTTCTCGGCGGCACGAAAGTCAGCCTCTGCCGCCCTGAGCTCCTCAACCAACTCTGGATCTACGGGCTCCTGGGCAATCGCCTGTTCCAAGGCATCCGAAATGGGGGCAGATTCGCTGTCTGCCCCGGCGGGCGATTGTTCGGAGGCTACTTCGGTAGCTTTCTCTTCAGCCATGGGCTTACCTTTCTCGATAAATCATTAGGCGCCGTCGCCGACAAAGCAGGAGACAGCCGTCTTCTGATATCGGCTGTTTCCGTCTGAATTCCAGTCATTCTTTTCGATAAACCCGCAATATTTCGAAACATCTCTACGGGTTCATAGACAGGCTTGGGCACCTGGCGCAACAGCTCGTCTACTCTGGTGGGCTGGCGGGTGCCCCGGTGGGGGTGTACTGGGGCATCCTCGGGTAGGTCTATGCGGTCGCGGTCCGTCCCGCCATCTGCACCGCCTTGATACCGGTCTTCAGCGAACGGTCCACCTGCCCCGCCCTGGTATCGGTCAGAATAGGCGTCGGCGGAACCCCCTCCCTGCATACGGTCTTGGATGCCACCGGCCCCCATGCCGCCCGCGTTACGGTCTTGAATACCTTCACTACCCGTGCCGCCGGCATTGCGGTCTTGAATACCACCATTACTCATTCCTCCAGCAAGGCGGTCTTGAATACCGAGGCCTCCCGGGCCTCCCCGATAGTCGTCCGTAAGCTGGGTTGCACCAAGAACGGGGCCATCAGCAGCCCCGGTATTGGCTGCCTGACCATCAGCACCAAGCATGCGGTCTCGAATACCACCACCGGCCATTCCGCCGGCATTACGGTCTTGAATTCCCCCCCCTGCCGGACCGCCCCGATAGTCGTCTGTAAACTGGGTTGCACCAAGAACCGGGCCAGCGGCAGAACCAGTATTGGGCGCCTGTCGGTCGGCACCGAGCATGCGATCAGTAATTCCTGCTCCAGCCGAACCACCTGCAAATCGGTCACGCAGCCGCTCAGCCTCCAGTGTTGGGCCCTGAGCAGCCGAACCCGCGGGAGCCAAGGACGTGTCACCGCCGGCAAAACGATCCCTACCAAAAGCCCCCCCACCCGTGGGCCCGAAGGCAATCCGGTCTTTTCCAAGTGCACGTGTCTCATCGCTCTGCGGCGTTGCTCGGCGGCCTGTGGCATTACCCGACCCTTCAACAACCGTGACCTCATGGGGACCGCCCGAACGAATAATCTCGCCACCACGGGTGCTCCAGCGCAGACGCCGTTTTAGCCCCTTTGGCTGGGCAGGCGAATTCGACGGGGCGGCACCATCGCCTTGGGCTGGGACTGAAGGCTGGTCTGCAGGGTCGTCCATGGCAATACTCCGTTTAGGCTTGTTTTCGGCCAGCCATGGTCGAAAACCAGGTTACTGCGAGGCTGGAAGCAGCGGGCGAATTTTCGATGCCTCACGCACCCACATATCTTTCGGCAGACCGGGGCGATTCATAAAGGTTCTGGCCTGGGCAATTGTGGAAAAGGGCCCAGAGACCAGAATAAAGTTCGGCCCCTCTGCGCCAATGCGGGTAAGTTCAACCAGCCGCGCCTGCCGCAGGCTGGGATTGCGCCGCCAGAAGGCCTCAACCACTTCCCGCTCGCCTGAGGATAGGTGCTGCACGTAAAAACCGGCGGGAATAGACTTAATCTCGACCGGGGCTTTGCCCGCCGGGGGCGGCGTAGCTGTGGCTGGGCTGGCCGGGCGGGCGGGAGGTGGCGCTGGGAGAGCTTGGGGCGACGCAGCTGCGGTGGGGGGTGCTGCGGCTCGCGGCGCGGTGGCAGGGGACACGGGGGCGGCCGGGGGGGAGGCTGTCGCGGGGGCTGGGGCCGGGGCCGCTGTCACTGGAGCGGCGGCAGGGGCTGCCTTGGCGGCCAGACGGCTGGCGGGATCGGAGTCTTCTGGAACGGGCAGAGGTCCGACCAGACCCTTGGCCGCTGCAGGCCCAGGCGGAGAAGTTGCCGTGTCTGGCGCGGGCCCGCTAGTAGTATCCTGCGCAGCAGGGCTTGGATCGTCAGCACCCGCAGCCCCTGGCGTTGCAGTTCCAGGCGTGCCTGCCCCCACAGCCGAGGGCTCAGTGGGCTCTAGGATCTTATTCTGGGCACTGGCGATTTCCGGGCGCCGGGACGACGTATCGTCTGCCATGTGCTGCCATAGAGTAAGCGCGGCCGAGGCCGCCAGGGCTGCAAGTCCCACCCAGAGAATTGTGGGCATTCGCTTTTTGGGCTGTGCTGCCGATAAGGCAGCGGCAGCTATGTCTGGGTCCACGGCCATACGGGCTGCGGCAGCCGATGACTCTTGGAAGGCGGGCTCTTCGCGCGCGGCGGCCGAACGGGCAGACAGCGCAGCCAGGGTGGTCTCTGCGGCGAGCACCGACTCTTTAGAAGAGGCTGGCGCTAGGCCATTTTTGGCTGCAGTAGTAGCGCCTGCGGCAGCCAACCCCTGGGAAGGCGCAGGATCTGCCAGGGCTTCGTCGGCCCGGGCCAAGACCTGTAGGGTTTCTTGCAGCGTGCGGCTTGCCTCATCTTGGCTGCCAATATAGGTAAGCAGGGCCTCGGCCTCAGGCAGCTGGCCCTCGGCGTGCGCGCGTTCCCGCAGCGCCTTTGCCTCGTCGGCCGTGGGCCCATGCACATCCCAACGAATCATGCGCTTGCCAAAGGCCTCCACTTTCTTTCCAGCCTCAGGATGGGCATGCAGCAATAAGGCAACGCGGGTATTTGCGCCGGGAAAGTCTTTTAATAGTCGGGCAAGGAGCTGCATCTCGCGAATGCCCGTGGCCCTGCCGTCATAGACCAGCAAAACTCTGGCCGGCGCAGTAGAGCCCTGGGGTTTGAGTGCCTCAGACACCGACATACTCGCCAGAATTCGGTTAAACCGATCGATCAGGGCATCGGTGCTGTCGGGGGAATAGATCTCCACCGCAAGCTTGGCCGTATACCGAAGCGCATCGGCCAGAATGCGGCCGTAGTGGTCAAGCAGCGCGTCGCTCTCCGACACCAAGGCCACGCTGCTGGAATCTTCCGCAATCGCATTTACCAAGTGGTTTAGTCGCGCCTCGTCGCTTGGGCGCAGAAAAATATCGGCAGACGGCGGCAGAGAGAAACTGGGGCTTTCGGTAGTCAAGACATCCTCAGACGGAGATTAATGAACCTTTGCGGGCTTGCCGTTGACATCAAACTGCATCGACTCCGGAACCTCGGGTCGGGGCTTTTGCGGTACAGATCCATCGGCGCTCGCAGTGTTCATGTTAAAGACATAGGCAATCACCTGGGCTACGGCATAGTACAACTCATGGTGAATTGGCTGGTCAATCTGTGAGGTGAAATACAGGGCCCGCGCGAGAGGTGGTGCAGCAAAGATCTCCACGCCATGCTTTTTGGCCTCTTCGCGGATACGAAAGGCAATGGCATCGGTACCCATAGCAAGAACGATTGGTGCCTCATCACCATTAGGATCGTACGCCAAAGCGACCGAAAAGTGCTCTGGGTTGGTAATGACCACGTCGGCATCCTTTACCTTTTGCATCATGCGGCCTGCGGCCATTTCCATCTGACGCTGGCGGATCTTTCGCTTGATCTCGGGGTTCCCCTCGATATCCTTCATCTCGTCCTTAACCTCTTGCTTGGTCATTTTCATCCGCTCATTGAACTCGTGCTTCTGGTAGGGCACATCGATCAGGGCGATCAAGACAAGGGTGCAGGCAACAATAAGTGCGGAAATGCCAATAAGCTCGGCTGACCGTGTAAGCGCGGGCCGCAGGCTCATATCCGCGAGGGTCATGAAGTCGTGAATCTGCAGTGAGATTGTGAAGTACAGAGCCGTTGCCACAAGGGCAAACTTCAGAATAGCCTTGGTAAGCTCTACCAGAGCATTAAGGCTCACCATTCTTTTGATTCCGGCAAGCGGATCGAGCTTACTGAACTTGGGCTCAAGCCCCTTCCAGGTGAAGTTAAACCCGCCGGTCACGCTCGAAGAGACAATAGCCACAATAAAGCTAACGATAAAAATTGGGGTAATGACCAAGAAGCCATAGAACATGGCCCGGGCAAGAATGCCAGGCAGAAGATTGGGTGTGTCGAGCGCACGAAAGTCAAAGTTAAAGCTTGCCGAGAAGTTTTCCGTGGTCTGTCCCAGAAACCAGGCCCCGGCCAGTAGCAGCACGACCAGCACTAGTACCAGCTCTGCGGCAGCAGGCAGTTCCTTGGAGCGGGCAATCTGCCCCTCCTCACGCGCCTTTTCTAGCTTTCTGGCGGTTGGGTCTTCGGTTTTTTCAAGGTCTGAGTCTTGGTCAGCCATTTATTGCAGCCCCAGGATCATCCGAATCTGCTCGAACGCCGACATCCAGAGCCACTGTATCCGTGCGGCGATCGAGTTCATGCCGGCATACAAAATAAGGAATCCTGCAATGATCATGGCAGGAAAGCCCACCGCAAAAATATTCAGGGTGGGTGCGGCCCGGGTCACAACCCCCAGACCCAGGTTTACCGTTAACAAAATCACCAGAATAGGAAGCGACAGCAGCACGCCGCCGATAAACATCATGGAAGACCAGGCAATCAGATGGCCCATGGCATCAAGGCTCAAGAGGCTCTGACCAATCGGCAGCAGGTGAAAGCTCTCAAGCAAGAGCTGCAACAACAGGGCATGGCCCCCAAGTCCCAGAAAAATGAGGCTTGCCATGATCACCAGGAACTGAGAAATCACGGGCACATTACCCAGGTTGGGGTCCATCATATTGGCCATGGCAAGGCCCATGCTTGCCGCAATGGCATGGCCTCCCACCACCACCGCGGCCATGGCCACCTGCAGCATCAGGCCCATGAGGGCGCCAATGGCCACCTGGTTAAACACCTCTAAGAGCCCCGCGGGGGTGGTGGGGTCCAGGGCGGGCCATTCCACCAGAGGGTAAATGAGCCAGGTCAGGGCGAAGGCAAGCACCACGCGAATGCGCACGGTGACGGCATTAATCGAGAGCACCGGCGCAATCATTAACAGCGCGGAAATACGGATCATCGGCCAGAGAAAAAAAACAAACCGGTCTACGATGTCAGCGACCAGTAGGGACGATGCAGGCGTAATCATGGCGTTGGCAACGGTAACTGGGCTAGAAAGGCTGTCAGTTCTTTAGCTAAAGAGTGCGGGGATACGCTGGAACACCGACCGTGTGAACTCGACCAGCGTAACGATCATCCAGCCGCCAAAGAAAGCCATGGCAATGCCCACGGCTATGAGCTTGGGAATAAAGCTCAGGGTCATCTCATTAATAGAGGTGGCCGCCTGAAAGATACCCACAATCAGGCCCACCGCCAAGGCAACCCCCAACAGGGGCAGTGACACCAGCATGGTGATATACAGGGTATGTCGGGCCAGGTCTACAACACTGGAGATGTCCATTTAAGACTCCTAAAGTCTAAGTAAAGTCTAGTAACGTCAAGTAAGGTCAAGTTGGGGCTATGGGTTCACAAAACTGGCTGCCATCGATCCCATAATCAGACTCCATCCATCGACAAGAACAAAGAGCATGAGCTTGAAGGGCATAGAGATCATCATGGGCGAGATCATCATCATTCCCATGGACATCAGCACACTGGCAACCACAAGGTCGAGCACCACAAAAGGGATGTAGATCAGAAACCCAATGGTGAAGGCGCTCTTGAGTTCCGAGGTGAGAAAGGCCGGAACCAGCGTGGCAAAAGGCACCGTCTCCGGACCTCCGGTTATCTCCTGACGGGCAATCTCTAGGAAGAGTGCCAGGTCGTCCTCTCGGGTCTGGCTCATCATGAAGGCATGAATCGGGGCGCGCACATTGGCAAGCGCCTGGTCAAAGGGCATGGTCTGCGCCAGATACGGCTGAATACCAGTCTCCCAGACCTGGGCCAGAATGGGCGACATTATGAAAATGGTAAGAAAAAGAGACAGCCCCACCAGCACCTGATTGGGCGGCGTACTGCCGGTACCAAGCGCCTGCCGGAGAATCGACATGACAATGATGATCCGCACAAACGAGGTCATCATCAGCACCAGCGATGGAATCAGGGTAAGAACCGTGAGCAGGGCCAAGAGCTCAAGCGTGAGGCTATAGCGCCCTCCTTCTACGGTAATCGCAGGCAGTCCCTGGGCAAATACCCACGATGGCATTGCCGTAAATCCCAGAACAACAACGGCCTTGTGCAGCCTCAAGAGCATCTGCATGACTCAGGCCTTTCGCTTAAAGAACTGCACCAGCCCATGGGGCATACGGGCATGCTCAAGCACCGCTGCAAACGACAGGGCACCAGCAGGAGCAGACCCCCCGGTCTGGGGAGAAACGGGCGAAGGTGGCATACCAACACGCTGAGTCGAGCCATACTGCGAGGCCTTGGGTGCCAGTGCAGCCGTGCCGCTTACGGGGTCTGTCCATTCGGCCAGCGCGGTGATCTGGGTTGCCGATACGCCTACCAGGATCTCCCGGTCTTTGACCCGCAGCAGCACAATCTTCTGGCGTGTTCCTGCAGAGAGGCTTTCTAGCTGCTGAATCTGACGCTGGCCCCCTGCTGCAAGAGACATCCCCTGCATACGCTTTAGGGCAAAGAGCAGCAGGGCCAAAAGGCCCAAGACCAGCAGAAAGCTGCTGGCCAGGCCAATCCAGTTAAGACCGGAAGTTAAAGAGGGTGTCATGGTGTCGGTTGCCCGTCGTAGGTAATGTCTGTTGCCTAAGGGGTAGCAACAAACAGGCCAACGACACCTGTCGGAAAAAAAGCTTTACATTACAACTGCTTAAGGCGCTCCGCCGCAGGCACCACACGGGTAAGGCGAATTCCGTAGCGGTCGTTTACCAGAACGATCTCGCCCTGCGCAACCACGGTGCTATTAACCAACAGGTCCAGCGGCTCACCTGCCAGCCGATCGAGCTCCACCACGCTTCCCTGAGACAGCCGCAGCAGGTCGCGGATCTTGAGCGAGGCCCGCCCCACTTCAATAGAAATGGTCACTGGAATGTTTTGCAGAACCTCGGGGTTGATCTGGCCACGTTCGGCCTCGACAACGCCCTCCTCGCCCTCGGGGAGTTCCTGTGCTTCTGCGGTGTTTTCCATAATTATTTCCTAGTGGGTTTCAATCTCGCCAATAACATCTAGCGAATGCTTTATTTGAATGGCCATCTGGGTGTCTACCACGCCCACGTCGGCCTGATACACGCCAATATCTGAAATATTGACACGCGCTGACTCTGGCTTTTTAAAGTACAAGACATCACCGACACGCAGATTCTGTAGCGTATGCAGAGTAGTGGGAACCTGGCCCAAGATAACCTGTAGCTGCAGGGCTGCCTCGTAGGCGGCGTCTTGCAGCTGCGCATGCCACACCCGCTCGGAGCTCTCGTTGCCATCGCCGGTCTGCACTCGACTACGCAATACATCACGTATGGGTTTGAGCGAGGCATAGGGGTGCACCAGGTCGATAAAGATATCTTTGGCGTTGTCCACCTCAAACCTACTAAGCACTACCAAGTCGTTCTCATCGGCAATCTGGGCAAACTGTGGGTTAATCTCAGAGTTCACCTGCTCGATATCGAGTTTGAGCACTGGAGACCAGCCCTCTTTGAGGGCCCGGTAAAAGATGTCGAGAATAATGCTGATCACCCGAGTCTCGGTGGGCGTAAACACCCGAGTGGGCGGCAGCGCCCCCTTGGTGCTCGCAGAGCCAAAGCCACCAAAAAAGACATCCAGTGAGCTAAAAATCACCTGCGGCTCGATCACCACCAGCGAAAATCCGCGCAGCGGGTTCATGCGAATCATGTTGACCGACAGCGGCGCCTTGAGCATTTTGAGGTAGTCGCCATAGCGCACGATCTCTGCCTTGAGCGGCGCAATTTTGGGGGTAGACCGCAATACCTCCACAAGCCCAAGACGAAAGAGACGTAGCAGCCGCTCATTGATCATTTCAATGGCACCCACATTAATGCCAAGCGTGCTGTCTTCACTTGCCAGATCGTGCTTGCGCACCCTAACCCGGGTGTTATAGCCGGTGTCTACCGCAATAGAACCGTCATCAACCCCTTCTTGCAGGGCCGCCAGTTCTTCTTCGCTTAATAGACCTGTAGACATGGTGTGAATGCTCTAGAAACTTTTTGGCCTGAAAGGGATGTGCGTTAAAAAAGTGCGCCTGAAACCTAGCGGTCTTACGCTATTGAATAATAAATTCGGTAAAGAGCACCTGCTCAATACCACCGAAGTCCTCATAGCGCTCTAGCACCGCATTTAAGGCAAGCCGCAGCTTTTCGGCAAGCTCTATGCGGAAGGTGGGCCGGTCAATCTCAGCCTCTGTTACTTGGCGCAAGACATCCAAGGCAGCAGAACGCAAGGCAAACTCGTGCTTATCCATATTGTTGAGCACCCGATCATCGTAATGGGTCATGATGGCGACCGTAACCGACATCACCTTGCGGGAGCCAGCGACGTTTGCCAAAAGCGGCCGACTCATTTCTTTATACCGGCTCTCAAACTTGGACACCTCGGGCTGGGTCTTGAGCTGCTTTTCCGGGCCCGTCGGGGTTTCTTTTAGATTAGGTAAGGGCTTGCCGTCGGGTCCAAGCTTGGGCTCGCCAGAGGCCTCGCCCTCCGCACCTTCTGCAGCAGCCTTTTCTTCTTCTGCTTTTTTAAGTAACTCCTCAACGCTGGCTTCATCGGGCTTACTAAAAAACCCGGTTACCGCTAGGGTACCGACCACCGCTCCGACAATAAGAAGCAGAATGACCACCACCAAAATGATGATCATGAGCAGAGGGCCTTTTTTCTTTTTACCCTCTTCTGGTGCCTGTTCTTCTGCCATCGTCTTTCCTTCCTAAAATTCGTTTACGCCCAGACATCTAACCGGCCGTCACCTGGTCTCGGTGACTGGGTTGAGCCTGCTACAACCTCCTCAGGCAGCTGGTCTGCAGAGGATCGCTGGCCTGAAGAGTTGCGCCCTGAAGACGACTGACCATCAGACTGACGACGATCCTGCTGACCCACCGAAAGCGAAGCAACGTCCATGCCATTGCGCTCCAAAGTCTCCCGCAGTCGCGGCAGACTTTCCTGCAAAAGCTCACGCGTGCTGAGCTGGCTGGCCTTGATCGATGCCTCGATTTCGCCCTTGCGGAGTTCCAGTTCAATACGTATCGACCCCAGATCGCCAGGCTCAAGGTCTAACTCCACACGCCAGTTTCCCTGGCTTACTTGTTGCAGCAATCTTTGACCGAGCAACTCACCAAATCGTTGCATAACCTGCTGGGGAAGTCCGCGCGCCTGACCGGACTGGGCATTGGCATCGGGCCTACCGCCCTCGGCGCCCGCCCCCTGGCCGCCTGAGCCCATACCGGACCCTAGCGATGCGGCCGGGGTGGCGCTAGCTGCCGAAGACAGCCCCGATGTCTGTGGGGCTGATGGTTCCAGACCGGCGCCTGTGGGTAAAAGCGGCTGATCCAGAAGGCTGATTGATTCAAGCCGGACCCCCTGCGGATAGCTATCCTTTGCAGCCCGAACTGCCTCAGGGCCGAGAAGCTTCATCAGGCGCTCTTTCACCGAAAGGTTCTGAAATTCCAACCGCAGGGTGACCCCTTTTTCGGGAAAGCCCTCTTTGCCCATGCCATCAGGGGACAGCCCATCCGCTTCTATGGCTACCTGGGGCGGTCCTGAGTCCACCTTTGGGAGGCTGGGGGGCGGACCAACACTTTCGCCAGTTCGGGACTGAACCCAGGCGCTGGTCGCTAGCGGCTGGGCTATGGCTGACTCGGGGGTTGAAACGGTTACCGCGAAGGCAGTTGCTCCAGGGTTGGCTATACCGCTTGGGCCATGCGTACCCGGGCCGCTGGGGCCAACTAAGCCCAGGCCGGTCGGGGGCTGCCCCTGGATTGCCTGGCCAGCCGAATGCTCTGACAACGCGGAGACGTTGACGCCCGAGAGGGGGGGAATGGGAGGACCAAACCCAGCAGGTCGATAAGGGCTGGGATTCGTCTGCAAAGGCTCATTCAATGCTGGCGCCGCCGCCATCGACTGTGGCGAACCAGGTAAGGCGACGGGGTCTATGAACAATGGGGATTCCTCGGGATTGGCCTCTAAACCGAGATTCCCACCGGGAGGTAACCCGACCATTTCATTCTGAGCAAGAAGGAGCGCTGCGATCGAGGCTTCATCGAGTCCGGCCTCCCGGGCAAACCGCACCAGGTCTTCTTCAGCCAGGGGGGGGCCTGCCGTAATGATCTGGGTGGCCTTGCCTATCTGCAGGCTGCGCAGGAGTTCGAGAGCATTGGTGGGTTCTTCAGGCGATTCAGCCCTATGACCCCCTTCAGACCCTTCAGGGTTAGACCCTTCAGGGATAGTCCCTTCTAATGTTCTGGCCGCAACAGGATTAGTCCCTTCCTGCCCTTCGGGCGGCGATTTCTGCGCCGTGGCAGGAGCACCACCGGCAGGTTCTTGCCGCATCTGTTGCCCGAATACGCGCGCAAACAGCCTTCGAAACTCTGCCGCCTGCGGGTCGGCAGGAGGCGGGCCTTTCGGCCGCGAAGCCCCACCGCCTGTTGCCTCTGGCGTAGCGATAACCGACAAAGAATCAAGATGCGTAGCTGAAATACCCATGGTCTGGCGCAATCCGGTTAGAAGGGGTGTCGGAAATCCAGCAAGTTTTAGACCAGGCCGCTTAAGGGTCTCCATACGGTCCCCATACAGCCCCCCGAAGAGCCCACCGAAGAGCCCCTACGCGCGGGCGAGCCCCTGAACGAGCGGCAGGCACACACCGTCGAAGCTACCAAGGCGCAATAGCGGGAAGACGGCGGGCGCTCTTTCTGGAGGTAGTCTGGCATAGCGGTTGCTTCATTACCCTCGACCCCATCCGGGGAAACTTAACAATATTCTGATTTTAAAGGAAAAAATGAATCGGAGCGGGCCATGGCCACACTGAGTTTGTCGACCGTACGACAGACCCTCTCGAAGATCGACGCTACCGGTCTAGGTATTCCTTTGCTCGTGCTGCTGATTATGAGCATGCTGGTGCTGCCTCTGCCAGCCTGGCTGCTCGACATTCTTTTTACCTTCAACATTCTGGTAAGCCTGATCGTGATTATGGTCTCGATCGGCATCACCCGGCCGCTGGAGTTCTCGTCCTTCCCGGCCATCCTGCTGCTCACCACCATGCTCAGGCTCGCGCTCAACGTGGCCTCAACCCGGGTGGTGCTGATTGACGGCCATACCGGTCCTGATGCCGCTGGGAAAGTGATTCAGGCCTTCGGGGAATTCGTGATCGCGGGCAATTACTTTGTGGGGATTATTGTCTTTGCGATTCTGATCATCATTAACTTCATGGTGATCACCAAGGGCGCAGGCCGGGTATCAGAGGTGTCCGCACGGTTTATGCTCGATGCCATGCCGGGTAAGCAGATGGCCATCGACGCCGATCTCAATGCCGGGGTGATCGACCAGGAAACCGCCAAAAAGCGCCGCGAAGAGATCTCGCAAGAGGCCGACCTCTTTGGCTCCATGGACGGTGCCTCAAAGTTTGTCCGTGGCGACGCGGTAGCCGGTCTTATTATTCTGCTAATCAACATTATCGGCGGCATCATCGTTGGGGTCGCCCAGCATGACCTGAGCCTGAAGGTTGCTGGTGAAACCTACGTGCTGCTCACCATTGGCGATGGACTGGTGGCCCAGATTCCTGCCCTATTCTTGTCCCTGGCAACTGCCATTGTGGTGACCCGGGTAACCACAGCCGAGTCGATGACCGATCAGGCCAAGAACCAGCTCTCCAGCCCATCGGCCCTTTTTATCTCCGCCGGTATTCTGGCCATTCTCGGCGTGGTTCCCGGTATGCCCACCCTGGTGTTTCTCGCGCTGGCGGGCTGTGCGGCTGGCATCGCCACCATGGTCTTGCGGCGCCGGTACGAAGAGGAGCGGCCCAAGACTGCGGAAGAGATCGTTGCCGCCGGCGGCGAAGACCCCAATGCCCCCAAAGAGCTCGACTGGGACGACCTAGACACCGTCGATGTGATTGGCCTTGAAATCGGCTATGGCCTTATTCCCCTTGTCAATGCTGAGACCGGCGGGCAGCTCATGACCCGCGTGAAAGGGGTACGAAAGAAGCTCTCGGCCGAACTGGGCTATCTGGTGCAGCCCGTGCGCATTCGCGACTCTCTCACGCTTGATCCGGACAGCTACACCATCATTATCAATGGGGTGGTACGTGGCAAGGGCGAGGCTAAGGTGGGAAGAGAGCTCGCCATCAGCCCCGGCCAAGTCTATGGCACGCTCGAAGGTCTTGCCACCAAAGAGCCCGCCTTTGGCCTGGATGCCGTCTGGATCGACCCGTCTCAGCGCGACTACGCCCGCACCCTTGGCTACACCGTGGTCGACGCTGCGACTGCGATCGCGACCCATTTGAATAAGGTGTTACGAGAGAGTGCTGCTGAACTGCTCAGTCGCGACGAGACGCAGCAGTTGCTGGATAAGCTTGCGGCCAAGTTTCCGAAGCTGGTGGAAGACCTCGTTCCGGCGAAACTGCCGCTTGGCGTAGTTACCCGCGTACTGCAAAACCTATTAGAAGAAGGCGTATCAATTCGGGACATGCGCTCGATCATGGAGGCGCTCTCCGATGCCTGCGTGAAGACCCAGGATCCCCACGAGCTTACCGGGCTGGTTCGCCCGAGGCTTGGTCGCATGATCGTGCAGGCCCTACTTGATGGCCAGGACACCCTGCCGGTGATGACCTTAGACCCGGCCCTTGAGCAGATGCTGCATAACGTGGTGCAGCAGCACCGGGGAGACCTTTCCAATATCGTGCTCGAGCCTGGTCTGGCCGAGGGCCTATTCAGGGCGCTGCGGGAAAGCACCAAGAATGTCGAAGACGCCGGCAATAACGCCGTACTGGTGGTCTCGCCCGTGCTTCGGCCCTGGCTGTCACGCGCTGCCCGGCATCGTGTCGAGGGCCTGACGGTGATGTCCTATTCCGAGATTCCCGATGACCAGTCAGTCAAAGTGATTGAAACCGTAGAAATTCGTGAGCGGGTGGCCTGATGGTTGCTTTAGCCACCCAAGCACCGAAAAGCGCCTAAGGAGAGCGTGATGGAACTCAAGCGAATACTTGCCAAAGACCTGCGGGCGGCCACCGAAAAGGCGGTCAGCCTGTACGGGGCGGACGCCTTGGTGGTCTCACACGAGCAGGTCAATGGCCAGACCGAGGTGATTGTGGCTGTCGACCTCGAGCCTAGGTTTGACCCCTATGCGGCCTTATCGGACGACAGCGCCGAGCCCAGCCAGGCGGCTTCCGCGGCCCCAGGTGCTGCGCGCGTTTTTCAGCCGGAAGACCTGGCCAAGGAAACGTTTCGCCCCATCGAGCCCAAGATCCACAAACAAGAAGGCTTTGCCCAGACCTTTGGGCAGGCCTTTGACCCCGCGGCAGCCAAAAAAGGGGCGGGAAGGTCAGCAGAAAAGTCTGTTACGACAGCCATCGCTATCGAGGCTGGTCCTGCGCCAACCGGCCCTGTAGCCGACGACCGCGAGCGTCTTCGGGCCCGCGAGATCGTCGACCTGGTTCGCCAGGAAATGGCGGCTCTTCGGCGGGAGATTCGCCTGCAGCAGCGCATGGGGCCTTGGGCTGCCGCCGGCCTGACGCCCCTGGGACAACAGATTGATGGGCTTCTGGAATGCCTAGGTGCCTCAAGCAGCATGCGTGCGCTGCTAGTAGAAGAGATACAAGAGGAACCCGATATCGAGGCGGCCCTGAAGAAGGCAGAGGAAGTAGTGCGGGCAGGGCTATCCAGCCCTCAAGTGGGCGGCCCCTTGCAAGGCTGGCAGGTGGTCATGGGGCCCTCAGGATCTGGCAAGACCCTCACCGTAGCCCGTCTCGCCCAGCAGGCCATCGAGGCCTGGGGGGCTGAAAAAGTTGCCGTACTGAGCTGGAGCGATAGCCGGCTCGGTGCCTGGGCACAGGTACAGATGACCTGCGCCAAACTGGGTGTGGACTGCTTTCGGGTCCATGACGCTGGACTCATGTCGCAGATGCGCCAGGAACTCGGCGACCGCCAGTGTGTGATTATCGACACTCCGGGCGTGGGAATGACAGGCCACGCCGAACAACTGGCCGGCCTGCTGCCCCAGGCCCAGTTTCAGCTGGTACTGCCGGCAGACACCAGTGCCTCCCATGCCACACGGCTGCTTGCCGCGCGTTCGTGGGCAAGCCTGATCATTACGAAGGTCGATGAAGCGTGTCAGTCCTGGGGGCTTGTACAGGCTCTCGGTCAGCACCCTGTGCCGCTCTACGCCCATGCCTCTGATGGGCCCGGGCTGCAGGCACATCTACCGATGAATGTCTCGGTGCTAGCGCGGCTTGCCGTGGGCCAGTTGCGTGACCAAGTCGCCCAAGACCTTGGTCCAGCAAACGATCCTGAAGACCAGTCTGCCAGTACAATGGGGGGGTTATTTATGCCAACGCAGGCCCGGCTCTCTCCGCGGGTCCGCAGGTAAGGCGCGACCCTCCATGAAAAATTCAGTAAAGCCAGAAGTAATCGGTGTGGCAAGCGGAAAAGGCGGTGTCGGTAAGACCACCGTCTCCGTAAACCTAGCGGTTGCTCTGGCTGCCAAGGGCAAAAAGGTCTTGCTCTTTGATGCAGACCTGGGTCTGGCCAATGCGCAGATCGCGCTGGGTCATCGGGCAGAGTTCAATGTCAGCCATGTCTTGTCTGGCCAGAAGACACTACAGGAAATTGTCACGACCACGGCCCATGGGGTACGGCTCATTCCTGGGGGATCGGGCCTTCTCGATATGGCGGCGCTCAGTGGCCGTGAATCGGCCGCGGTTGTCCAGGCCTTTAGCGATATTGAAGACGACCTGGATTTTCTTATCGTAGACATCGCCGCGGGCATCTCGCCTCAGGTCATGACCTTTATGCGGGCGGTTCAGCGCAGGCTGGTTGTCGTGCGCGATGAGCCATCGAGTATTGCCGATGCCTATGGCACCATTAAGGTCCTTTGCCAAGAAGGCATCGGTGACGAGGTCATGCTTGTGCCCAACATGGTAGAAAGCCAGGCTGCAGGAGAGCAGCTTTATCGGCGCATTCAAGATGTATCGCTGCGTTTCTTAGGCCAGCCTCTGAACTACCGAGGCTCCATCGAGGCAGACGATATGGTCTTACAGTCGCTTCGGCAGCATAAGCCCCTGGTGGCTGGCTGGCCAGGAAGCCTCGCCAGCCGCAATTTTCGGGCGCTGGCCCAGGAGCTCTGTGAGCTGACGCCCTTGGAAGGCAGCCCCGGGGGTCTGTCATTTTTTATTGAACGCCAGCTGGCCTAGGCATTTCCAACCCGAATAAAGTAACCGCCATGAGACTCGCCAACCCTTACCAACAGCCCGAGAAAGATATCGAAGGCATGGTGCTGGCGCACCTCGGCCTGGTAAAACGAGTAGCGCTGCATCTTAGGCCGCGGCTGGCCTCGTTTATGGAGCTCGACGAGCTGGTGCAGGTGGGTACCATCGGGCTTATCGAAGCTGCTAGATCCTTTGACCTTACCAAGGGCGTGCCCTTTGAGCACTTCGCCCACAGCCGTGTACGTGGGGCAATCATCGATGAGGTACGACGCATGTCGAACCTGCCTCGGTCGGCAGTGGCTATTAACAAGCAGCACGCCGAAGAGGCCCGCGCCTTATCGGCTACCCTCGGGCGTGAGCCATCTCAGGCCGAGGTGGCCGCCTCGATGGGCAAGGAAATCGACGACTTTCAAGAGGAACGACGCCGGGCTGCGCAGTTTCACACGGTCTACCTTGAAGATGTCGCGGAACAGGCGCTTGCCGTACCCGATGCCAGCTCAAGCCAGCCTGAGGCGCAGGTAGAAGAGTCTCAGTTCATGCAGGCCTTAGTCGCTGCCATCGAGGCGCTCCCAGAACGCGATCGGCTCGTAATGGCCCTGTACTACCAAGAAGAACTCAACCTCAAAGAGATTGGCATGACCCTCAATGTCACCGAGTCTCGGGTCAGCCAGATCCTCTCGGCCAATATTAAAAAACTGCGTAAGACACTCGGTTTTCTCGACCTGTCGGCATAACTATCCGCGTGCAAAAGATGCTGCCCTTCCTCCTCCCATTTCCAGTCTTATGTGAGTGCCCTCATGCTTGGTAATCTTTTTGGTGGTGCGAAAAAAGAAGAAATGCTCAAGGCCAAGCAGGAGTATGAAAAGGCCAAGCATAGTACCGGAGACTCTCGCCCCGAGATTGCCGCCCGCATTCGGGTGGGGCTGCGGTGTCGGGCGGTGATCGACAAGACCTTTATCGAGGGCGCCGAGAAAACCGCCGACTTCACCGAACGCTGCATGGTGGCCCTTGCCGCCGGAGACGAAAAGCCCCAGGCGCCAACCGCCACCGCATTTCAGAAGATCAAGTCGGTAAACGGTGAGATCCTTGCCTATATTCCTCTGGAGTTTGCAGAAGAGGTGTTTAAGATCGGCGCGGCCTTTCAGCTTGAAGAGGTCTCGGCCGAACAGGCCATAGAGCTCGCACAGGCAGTTGCCGAACGCCTGTCGGAAGACATTCATTTAGATCCACCAATTCAGGCCCTTGGGTTTTTGCGCGAAGAGCTCGCCGAAGGCGGGGACGAAGACTCCGGCGATGAAGCGCAGGGCGCAGACCAGGATGGCGACAGCCATGATGCCCATGATCGGCCCTAGCCCGGTTAAAGATTATTTCGACAGCGCCGAAACCTGAGGCTATGAGTACTATTCTGCTTTTCTCTATTCTCGCGATGCTCGCCGTCATCGTGTTGCTCATGATTTTGATCGTCGATCAGGTACGCGGCGTGCACCGTGCGATTGTTCCGGAGCTTGAAGAGGAGCCCGAAGAGCTCGAACCGCTGCAGGAAGAGAAGAAGAAAGAAGAGGAGCCCGCGAAAGCCCTCGTGGACGAGGACGGTGCTGATGAGGCGCCGCTGCCTCTGGCCTCCGAAGAGCAGCCCGATGCCTCCTATGGCAACCTGGTCGGCAAGCGTCTCTGGGATGCCATGACCGGCAAGCCTTTGCCGGATATCGACGAGGCCAAAGTAGCAGAGCTTAAGCCCCGTTATCACATCATTCTTGCCAAGCATATTGAGATGCTCTTTGCCGAGGGCTCCGAAGATGGTAAGCGGGGCAGCGCGCGTATGGCGGCCAATAAGCACAAGATTCAAGGGCTGCGGGGAACTGTCATCTCGTGGATTCCGCAGCAGTATGCCGATACTATTTATAGGTCCGGCTTTGATTCGGCCACGACAACCGATGCTGCGGCACGACAAGCCATTGAAGCGAGCCTGTCAGAGGCCGTGGACGCCCTGTCTGCTCGCACCGAACTTAAATCCGCTGAACCCTTGGCGGCCAAGCTGCTTGCCCTATCGGGCAGCCCGGCCGAAGGATCGGCAGAGCCACTGCAGCTAGAAATGGCGCCGCAGCCAACACCCGCGGGCAGTCCGGCCCCGGGCAAGGCTAAGACCGCTGAGAAGGCCGAGGCGGTGGCCTAGACCCGGCCTCGCCGGTTCCCGCCACGCGGGGCAGTGGTGCCCTGCATTTTCCCCGTGCGCGACTATCCGTCGCGGCCCACCCCTCCTGGCCCTAGTCACTAGGCGATAGTGGCCGAGCCTTGTGATGGGCCCGAATGGCCAGCACCTGCTAAAGATTCCAAGGCTCTCTCCGATTCTACTGATGTAGGACGTTTAATCTGATCATAAGAAAAGGACAATGCTATGCGCCCGATGAAGCGAGGAATCGACAGCTACGGTGATGTAAAGGTCTCCACTGGTGTGGCTACCGCAGACAGTGTGCAGCTGATTCAGATGTTGTTTGACGGGCTCATTGAAAGCTTGCGGGCCGCAGAGGGGCAGATCGCCCGCGGAGCCATAGAGGAGAAGTCCCGTAGCCTCGCCCGCGCCGGAAAGATCGTGCTGGGCCTTCAGAGCGCGCTTAACTTCGAATCGGGTGGCGAGATCGCCCGCAACCTCGATGAACTCTATGGCTACGTTACCCGCCGCCTGCTGCATGTCAACCTGCACAACGACCTCGAGGCACTCAAAGAAGTCTATGGCCTGATGGCTGAGATCCAGAGCGCATGGTCTACCGTGCCCAGCATGCTCGAGGGCCGTAGGTCTGAGTCGGGTATGCGGCTTGCCTCGTAAAACAACCTGGCTTCCCCAGCAAGAGCGAAGGAACCCGGCGAGGCCGGGTTTTTTTGTGGGCTAAACCGATCGCGGCAAAGGCCCGAAACGCTCGGCGCTTGCAAGGGGCCAATGGGTTTTGAAAGGCTCTGGCAGCGACTGTGTGTCTGCAGCATTGGCATCGACGTGGAGCGCGCCAATGGGCAGGTTCAAAATAGTGGAGCGCAAGGGAACCGCCCCGCCTGACTTGTCACGGGTCATGATCAGATCGGAGGTAATCTGCCGAGGGTGGGTCAGACCAGCGGCGCCCATCATCTCTGCCAAATTCTTCAGAGTATTGCCATGGAAGTTGGCAACCCGAGCTGCCTTGTCTGTTACCACCAGCGCCTTCTGCCTCAGCGGGTCTTGTGTAGCCACACCGGTAGGGCAGTGGTCGGTATGACAGCTACGGGACTGAATGCAGCCCAAGGCAAACATAAATCCCCGTGCCGAGTTGCACCAGTCAGCCCCTAAGGCCATACACCGGGCAATATCAAAGGCCGAGGTAACCTTCCCCGATGCGCCAATCCTTATCTGGTCTCGTAGGCCTGTCCCCACCATTGTCATGTGCACCAGGCGAAGACCATCTCGTAGCGGCATGCCCATGTGATCGGCAAACTCCACGGGAGCAGCCCCCGTGCCGCCCTCTGAGCCATCTACCACGATGAAGTCCGGAACGATTCCGGTCTTTTGCATAGCCTTGACCACGCCAAACCACTCATGCACCTGCCCTACGCAGAGCTTGAATCCCACGGGCTTGCCCCCTGAGAGTTCACGAAGCTGAGCAATGAATGACATGAGCTCTAAAGGCGTAGAGAAGGCCGAGTGATAGGCGGGGGAGACACAGTCCTTGCCCATGGGCACGCCACGCGCTTCGGCAATCTCGGCATTAACTTTTGCCGCAGGCAATACCCCACCATGGCCTGGCTTTGCCCCTTGCGAGACCTTGATCTCGATCATTTTCACCTGGGGATCCTTGGCCTGTTCGGCAAACCGCTGGGGGTCAAACCGCCCTTCGGAATCGCGGCAGCCGAAATAGCCCGAGCCGATTTCCCAAATTAGGTCGCCGCCATGCTTGCGATGGTGCACCGACATGCTGCCCTCGCCGGTATCGTGGGCGAACCCGCCCTGCGCAGCCCCTTTATTGAGCGCCAGGATGGCATTTGCAGAGAGCGAGCCAAAGCTCATCGCAGAAATGTTAAACACCGAAATCGAGTAGGGCTGTCGACAGTCCTTACCGCCCACATCGACCCGTAGCGCTTTGGGGTCGACATGAATAGGGCTCATGGAATGAGCGAGCCATTGGGTGTCGTTGGCATAGAGGTCTTCGATGGTGCCAAAGCCAGATTTGTCGTTTTGTACCTTCGACCGGGCATAGACAAGCGCGCGCTGTTTACGAGAAAACGGGAGCTTCTCCGCATCACTTTCGATGAAGTACTGGCGGATTTCTGGCCGTATGGACTCCAGGGCATAGCGCAGCCGGCCAGTCATAGGGTAATTGCGGCGCACGGCCTGCGCGGTCTGGGTAATGTCTTTGACACCAAGATAGAAAAGTACCAGGCCCACTATGCTTAGCAGCGGGTGCACAAGGTGGCCAACCAGCGCTAATACCCCGGCCCCCCACCAGGGCCAGTAGCGCAGGTGCAGATAGTGCAGGGGATTGGCGGCATTCGTACTCATAACTGTCTCCTTTTTTGCCTCTTCTCTTATTAGGGCTTATTTCTTGCGTAGCCCTGTTCTCGTAAAGGGGCTGACGCCGGATTATCCACAATTAGGACCTTGGTCTGCCATTGGTATTTCGACTATCCGAAATGACTCGCATTGGCCAGCCGGTCGCACGACGAGTCGAGCGTGTCACCCGAGAGTTTTCGGCGCTTAGCTAGCTAGTCAGGGGCTGTACCGTCTGGGCTATGATCGCGGGGTATGCAACGCAACCTTTTTCTCCTAGCGCTCTGCCAGGGTCTGTTTCTCACCAACAACATTACCTTCATCGCAATCAACGGGCTGGTCGGGTTCTCGATGGCCCCTTTTGGCTGGCTGGCCACCCTGCCCATCATGGCCTATGTGGTGGGCAGTGCAGTAGCCACCGGGCTCGTAGCCCGTGTACAGCGGCACTGGGGGCGGCAAAAGGCATTCCAGTCTGCGATTTTGGTGGCCATTGGGTCGTCTTTACTTTGTTTTCTTGCGGCCTGGCAACGGGAATTTTGGCTGCTGGTGTTCGCCACCTTTGTGGCGGGTTATTACCAGGCCAATGCACAGCTCTACCGGTTCGCGGCGGCAGAACTGGTTACCGAAGAATACAAAGAGAAGGCGGTGTCTTGGGTCTTGGCAGGCGGTATTTTCGGTGCGGTTCTGGGGCCGAATCTCGCTTCCTCTACCAAGGACTGGTTTGCGGTGCCTTTTGCGGGGTCTTACCTGAGTCTCATTGCCGTCGGGCTGGTCGCGGCGCTGGTGATGGCCCGTATTGATTTTCGGGGCCCGGCGGCTGCAGCGGCGGCTTCATCGGCCCGCGGTGGCGGTTCGATGGGGTCCTCAGCACCAGCCGCGCGTCCCATCGGTGAGATCATGCGCCAGCCCGTCTTCATGGTGTCTGCTCTGGGAGCGGCTATTGGCTATGGGGTGATGAACCTGCTGATGGCCGCCACCCCACTTGCCATGCAGATTTGTGGACTGCCCTTTAGTGACGCCGCATTTGTGCTGCAGTGGCATGTAATCGGAATGTTTGCCCCCGGGTTTTTTACAGGGCACCTGATTAAACGGTTTGGGGCAATGCGGGTCATGGCCGCGGGCGTGTTCCTGAACCTTGTCTGTATCGGAATTGCGCTTTCGGGTACCGATCTTGAGGAGTTCACGATAGCGCTATTTATTCTCGGGGTGGGATGGAATTTTCTGTTCACCGCGAGCACGACGATGGGCTTATCAAGCTACCGGGCAGAAGAAAAGGACAAGGCGCAGGGGGCGTTGAACTTCTGGGTGTTCTTTACGATGGGATTGAGCTCTCTTGGGTCTGGGGCACTCGTGACAACCCAAGGCTGGTCACTCTTGAACATTGCCTCGATCGTTCCGGTTCTACTACTGGGGCTGGTGCTCTGGCTCTACGCGCAGTCACGGAGGCGTGCCGCAGAGTAAAAAAGTAAAAAGCCCCAGCGGTTTATAGCTGAGGCTTTTGCGAGGGATAGCCTGACGATGCCCTACTTTCACAATCGAATGATCACTATCATCGGCGCAAAGGCGTTTCACGGTCCTGTTCGGGATGGGAAGGAGTGGTTCCACCTCGCTATGGTCGTCAGGCGTAACTTGTATAACAACATGGTCTTCGAACCCTGCCGGCGCTGAAGGCCAACAACGCGAATACAAAACAGCGTGGGGCCGCCAGCGAGAGCCGACAAAGTCAATTATGTGTCTGGTTAAATCACGCAACCCTTTACGGTATGCGCTGTGATTCATCAACAGGGTTATAGGGTCAAGCCTCACGGGCAATTAGTACTGGTTAGCTTCACGCATTACTGCGCTTCCACACCCAGCCTATCAACGTCCTGGTCTTGAACGACCCTTTAGGGGGCTCGAGGCCCCGGGAAGTCTTATCTTGAGACGAGTTTCCCGCTTAGATGCCTTCAGCGGTTATCTCTTCCACACTTAGCTACCCTGCAATGCCACTGGCGTGACAACAGGTACACCAGAGGTGTGTCCACTCCGGTCCTCTCGTACTAGGAGCAGGCTCCCTCAAACTTCCAACGCCCACAGCAGATAGGGACCAAACTGTCTCACG
>JBMSYB010000027.1:0-26138 GCA_049426285.1 Burkholderiaceae bacterium | reverse complement strand
CAGAGATCTTTGGCCGGTCTATGCCAGAGATCGTTGGCGGCCTGCCCACGGGCTCATGCCTCATTGATCTGGGCGCAGGAAGTTGTCGTAAGGCCGCGCGGGTAATTCCCGTACTCAAGCCCGTGCAATATCTCGCCGTAGATATCTCTGTGGAGTTTATGGGCAATTGCCTAGAGGCGCTGCGTCGGGAGTTCCCGGGGCTGGCGGTCGAGGGTCTCGGCATCGATTTTTCGCAGGGGCTCTCAGCAGACGCCATTCAGGCCATGGTGCCGTCGGATCGGCCTCGGGTCTATTTTTATCCTGGGTCCAGTATTGGAAACTTTCATCCGGCAGAGGCCGAGGCGTTTTTGCGTGGGCTCATTTTCGATGGGGGTGCACAAGGGCTGGTGATTGGGGTAGATATGGTGAAGGATGTTTCTGCGCTAGAACTCGCCTATGACGACCCTCTGGGCGTAACGGCGGCCTTTAATCGCAATATGCTGCTTCATCTGAACAAGCGGCTTACCGCGAACTTTGATATTCGTGACTGGGACCATCGGGCGGTCTTCAACGTGGCAGAGAGTCGTATCGAGATGCGCCTGTGGCGCAACGAGACCTGTCGGTGCGATGGCCAGATGCTTCGCGTTCTTTTGCAAAAGGCCAGTGGATCCACACCGAGAATTCCTACAAGTACACGGTGGCGTCATTCTCAGCGCTGCTGGGGCGGGCAGGGTATGCGGTGGCGGGAGTGTTTCAGGACTCACACAAAGGATTCGCAGTGTTTGTCGCTCGCCCTTAACTGCGATTCTCATTGGCCGGTCTATGCCATGACCGGTCGCCTACTCGCGGCGTTCGCAACGCTCGTCGGTCGCCCGTTCACGTGCTTCCCGGCATTCTGCTTGCCGCTGCGCTTTCCGACCGAGGGTCTGCGGGGGTTATTTGCGACGGAACGGAGGTGGAGTCGCAAATCTCTCGCAGGGCCCGAGCATGTGCTGACACCGAAGGCCCGAGCAATCCGCACGCAGGGCTAAAGCGATTCGGGGCGTGTTAAGGGCACAATAAGCGGCATGCTCTTTCAGCCAACCAAAGACGAGGTGCGCGAATTCTTTATCTCTGTCTGGGAAAAGACCCAGGCACAGACGCCGCTCTCCCCTTTGGAAAGTATGGCGCGAGACTGGATACTGGCCCACCCCGAATACCACTCCCTCCTGTCAGACAGAGATCAGGCACTGGCAGAAGACTGGTCCGTGCACCGGGGCCAGACCAATCCTTTTCTACACCTCTCCATGCACCTCGCGCTCGAAGAGCAGGCCTCGATTGATCAGCCGCCGGGAGTTCGCCAGGCGATCGTGCAGCTCAGCCAGAGCCTGGATGACCGACACGAGGCCATGCATCAGGCCATGGAATGCCTTGGCGCCATGCTGCATACCGCCCAGACATCCGGAGCGCCCCCCGATGGGCAGGCCTATATCGACTGCCTTCTTCGTCGGGCGAGTCGCCGTGGCTAACAAAACTGCCATGCCTCGCGCGACGGGATCATCGGTCCGGCCGCCAGTGGCTTTTAACCCGCAGCGTATCGATTTTCTCAGCCTTCGCCTCCTCCTGGCTGTGGCCCAGACTGGCTCGATAACGCGTGCCGCAAGCCAGTGCCATCTGGCGCTCGCTGCAGCCAGCGCGCGGCTCAAAGACTTGGAGGAAAAACTCGGCGCCCGTCTTCTTGAACGATTCGCACGAGGGGCGCGCCTCACCGAGGCCGGAGATCTCGTGGTCATTCGCGCGCGCGCCATTGAGCGGGAACTTGCCCAGTTGCAGCTGGAACTCAACGACCATCGACAGGCGGTCACAGGACATATTCGGGTGGTAGCCAATATGAGCTCGATAGCGGCCGTGCTTCCTGAAGACCTCACGGAGTTTCTGAAGAGCCACCCAGGCGTTCGAATCGACCTGTCGGAACACACCAGTCGGGAAATCCAAAGCCTCGTTACCGAAGGGCGGGCCGATATTGGGGTCCTTACCGGTGCTGGCCTTAATCCCGTGCTGCAGACCGATGACTACTACGTCGATGAGGTGGTGGCTACAGTTCCTACACGAGCACCCTGGACCCGGGCTAAGACCATGACGCCAGAGCATCTGCTCGCCCAGGAACTGATCATCCTTCAGGAAGGCGGGGCGATCTCCGAATGGCTCTACGACCTGGCGCGTCTTCACGGCCAGAGCCTGAAGGTGCGGGTCAAGGCCAAGGGGTTCGATGCGCTGGCGCAGCTTGTCTCGGCTGGCCTGGGAGTAACGGTTCTGCCTAAGGTCGTGGCCATGCGATTCTCACGGCTGCTCAAGCTCAAAACCCTGCCAATCACAGGCGTGAATTCGCAGCGAACAATCTCGATATGCACCGCTGCGGGGGGGCCAGCCTCCCCCGCTGCCCGCGACCTCTACGACTTTCTCCGGCAACGGCATTAGTTGGCTAGACCGGCCCAGAACCGCAGCACATGCCCGGGCCCTAACCCCCTGCTTCGGCAAGGGTTGTTTTGCGCTTGAAGTCACAAAGATCGGCAATACCACACCGCCAGCATTCTGGTCTTCGCGCCTTGCAAACATAGCGGCCATGCAGGATCAGCCAGTGGTGGGCGTTGCGTTGAAACTCCGGGGGCACTAGCCGCACCAGACGGTCTTCCACCTCACGTACCGTCTTGCCCCAGGCAATGCCTGTTCGGTTTCCCACCCGAAATATATGGGTGTCAACCGCAATCGTGGGCCACCCAAATGCTGTGTTGAGTACCACATTGGCGGTCTTGCGTCCCACCCCCGGAAGCGACTCCAGTGCCTCACGGTCTTGAGGTACCTCGCCCTGATAACGCGCAACCAAAATACGGCATGTCTCAATGAGGTGCTTGGCCTTGGTTCGGTAGAGCCCGATGGCAGCGATATAGGGGACAAGCTTTTTCTCGCCCAGGGCCAGAATCGCCTCGGGGGTATTGGCGACCGGAAAAAGACGTCGCGTTGCTGCATTCACAGACACATCTGTTGCCTGGGCCGACAGCAAAACCGCAGCAAGAAGCTCGAAGGGCGTCGTGAATTCCAGTTCGGTGGTGGGGTTGGGATTGGCCTCTGCCAGTCGCGCGAATATCGTCCGGCGTTTTTCTGCATTCATGGGCGGGTTAGCTCAGTGGGGTGCGCGCGCTGGCGGTCTTTTTCCGTGCTGCGCGTGCCCGGGCCGCTGCCAGAATTGCCTTCTGCTTCTGCGCGATGTCAGGTTTGTCTTCACGCTCCTGCCCGGCCTGCTGGGTGCGCCGTTCTTGGTGGGCAAGAAAGCGGCCGCGCGCGGCCGATGCCCTCGCGGCATCCCAGACCACCGCAGGCGTTGGCACCACCATGTCGATACAGTCCACAGGGCAGGGGGGAAGGCAGAGCGCACAGCCAGTGCAGTCTTCTGCAATCACCTGATGCAGGTGCTTAAATCCTCCGATAATCGCGTCAACCGGACAGGCCGCGATGCACAGGGTGCATCCTATGCAGCGCTGGGGGTCAATCACAGCGGTCTGAAAGGGCCCCTCTTCTCCACAGTCGGTGTCGAGGGGAATTTCAGGCATGCCGGTGATGGCAGAAAGCTTTGCGATACCCAGCTGCCCGCCCGGAGGGCAGCGATTAATGGGTGCGCGCCCCTCGGCTATTGCCTCAGCATAGGGCCTGCAGGCCGGGTATCCACAGCGTTGGCACTGGGTCTGGGGCAGCAGGGCATCAATCTGATCAATAAGCGAAGCAAGACTTTCTGCCTCAGGGCCGTCCTTATGCCGCGTGGGACCTGTCTGCGCCTCGGGATCGTCCTGATGACTGGGCATGTCGGTTGATGAATTCGGTGATCTTGGGAGCAACCAGGGTGCGCCAGCGCTTTCCGCTAAAAATGCCGTAATGGCCGGCACCTGGCACCTCGTAGTGGTCTTGCCGGTCGACCGCGATTCCGGTGCAGAGCTTATGCGCGGCCTTGGTCTGGCCGATACCCGAGATGTCATCGAGTTCGCCTTCGATGGTGAGCAACGCGGTTCTGCGAATGTCTTGCGGCCGAACGCGTTTGCCTGCGACATCCCAAAGGCCCCGCGGCAGAAGGTGTTCTTGGAACACGGTACGAATCGTTTCGAGATAGAAGTCTGCCGACAGATCGAGTACCGCGTTGTATTCATCGTAGAACTCGCGGTGGGCCTCAGCGCTTTGCTCCTCACCAATCAGCAGGTGCTCAAAATAGTCGTAGTGTGAGGTTGCATGGCGGCTGGGGTTCATGGCAATGAAGCCTGCGTACTGCAGAAATCCCGGGTAGACCTTACGCAGGTAGCCAGGGTAACGCTGCGGCACGGTGTAGATCATGTTGCGCTCAAACCATTTGTAGCTGTTTTTGGTTGCAAGGTTGTTGACCGCAGTGGGATGTTCGCGGGTGTCTATGGGCCCGCCCATCATGATCATCGTGGCAGGCTGCGTGGGCTCATCATCGCTGGCCATGAGCGACACGGCTGCAAGCACCGGCACGGTTGGCTGGCAGACAGAGATTACGTTGACCCCAGGGCCCAAGGCCCGAATAAATTCCTGCACATAAGAGACATAGTCGTGCAGGTGAAAGCCCCCTTCGATCAGGGGAACCATTCGGGCGTCCAGCCAGTCGGTAATGTAGACATCGTGGTCACAGAGCAGGCGCTTTACCGTATCCCGCAGCAGGGTTGCATGATGCCCAGACATGGGCGCAACAACCAGCACTTTGCTGGCGGGCGAGGCCATGGCCTTGCCGGATCTGACCAGCGTCTTTTCAAAATGCACCAGCCTGCAGAAAGGCCGTTCGATTTCGATTTGGTCGTGCACCCGAACCTTGCCCTCTGGAGTGTCGACTTCGGTGATGCGCCATTCGGGCTTCTCATAGGCCTTGCCAATGCGGTGGGCAAGGTCAAGCGATGCAGCGATTCGTTTAGACAGTGGGGAATATGTGAGCGGACTGTAGGGGTTGGTATAGAGCTGTGAGGCAGCATTCGCCCACTGCGACAGCGGGTGCAAAAAGGCTCGTTGCAGTTCGTGGAGTTGGTAAAGCACGCGAGGCTCCCAGTCTTGTTTTTATCAGCGTCAGACCATAGCAGAGTTGATCAGGGTTTTACCAGTAGTTTTCGGTTGCGATTTGTCCAGGACGATTTGATCGGGCCGAGACAAAGCCACGCTCTTTTAAGGCCAGTCGGGTATCTGACACCATCTCGGGGTTGCCACAGAGCATGATTTTGGAGCCCGAAAGGGTAAGCGGCTGACCACAAGCCTCTTCCAGCGCGCCTGAGCGAATCAAAACGGGAATTCGCCTCTGCAGGCCGCCTACTATAGACCCTGGACTGCCTCGGGTAATGACAGGCTGGTAGTGCAATTTTTCTGCCCAGGTTCCAAAGACCTCGTGCTGCCTCAGCCCTAAAATTTGGTCCCGATAGGCGAGCTCTTCTGCAGATCGAACACTGTGCACTAACAGGATCTTGGTAAACGACTCCCAGGTAAGCGGGTCCTGCAAAAGAGACAGAAAAGGAGCCAGCCCTGTGCCTGAGGACAGCAGCCAGAGGTCTCCTGCGAGGGCAAAACGCTCCAGGGTGAGAAACCCATGGTTCTGCATCTCCATCCACAGCGTATCACCCTCGCGCAGCCGGCTTAGCCGTGTAGTAAATGCCCCGTCGGGCACGACAATAGAGTAATACTCAAGGAAGGGGTCAAATGGCCCAGAGGCAATGGAATACGCCCGCCAGACCCATTGCGCAGGGGGATCTTGGTCTGATTCGCGCGGTATGCCGAGCCGGGCGAACTGCCCCGGGGTAAACCGAAAGCCCTCTGGCCGCTCGGTGCGAAAGGAAAAAAGATGGTCGGTGTGTGCCCAGACGGCGGTGACCCGAACCGCTACCTTATCGCTCAAGAAGATGCCGTTTTTCTTTCACCTTGGCCCAGTCATCGGCGTCAGAAGGGTGGGCTTCAAGCCGCGTGATACTGGGCCAGACCCGAGAAAGCTCGGCATTGATTGCTATGAAATCCTTTTGGCTATCAGGCACGTCTTCTTCGGCATAGATAGCATTGACGGGACATTCGGGAATACAGACCGCGCAGTCGATACACTCATCGGGGTCGATCACCAGGAAGTTGGGACCTTTGCGAAAACAGTCCACGGGGCAGACATCCACGCAGTCTGTATAACGGCACTTAATACAGGATTCGGTAACAACATGGGTCATGGCAATGCGTCTCTACAAAGGGATAACGAAGGATCTGGTGAATAATGCCAAGAATTCAAAAAGTGTAGCGCTATTCCCGTAGGCCTGCTCCGGCATACGCGGTATAAGGAAATATCTATGGACACCCAACAGAGTCGCGACAAGATCCTGGCCCGTATTCGCGCCCTTCAGGGCCACTCGGCCAGTGTGCGCGAGCGCGAACTTGGCGCAGCGCAGGCCTATCTGGCCTATCACCCGGAGGGTCCGCAGCCCCGGCTTGTGGGCGATCTGGTGGAAAGGTTTGAGGCCCAGTCGCGCAGGCTTTCGGCCAGCGTTTCCCGAATCGCCCGGCGCGATATGGTGCCTGCCGAGGTAGCCCGGTATCTTCGTGCAGAAGGCATTGCGCCCCGTGCGGTCTGCTGGCCAGCGCTTGCCAGCCTCGACTGGGTAGGATCTGGGCTGCAGGTGGAGGGGCGGGCTCCCGTGCGCGACGACCCAGCGCCCGATCTGGTGGGCATTACAGGCTGCTTCGCAGCCATTGCCGAGACCGGCACGCTAGCCATGGTGTCAGGGCCCGAGACGCCGGCCTCAATGACCCTTCTTCCCGAGACGCATATTGCGCTGGTGCCCGCATCCCGCATCTGCCCGTATATGGAAGACGTTTTTGTGCGGCTTCGGGGCGAGCGGGGTACCATGCCGCGGGCTCTGAACTTTATCTCAGGCCCCTCGCGTACGGCCGATATCGAGCAGACCCTGGTTCTCGGCGCCCATGGCCCCTACCGCGTACATCTGATTATTTTGGAGAATGAATAATGGCCCGTCCCCGCCTTCTGGTTACCCGCCGCATCTACCCGGACGTTCTTGATCGCCTGACTGCGCATTTCGAGGTCTCGCACAATCAAGAGTCCGATACGCCACGGTCTAAGCAGGAACTCATCGATCTCATCGCGCCTTGCGAATACCTCTTCTGCACCGTGGCCGACCGCATTGATGCGGACATTCTGGCGGCTGCGAAGAGCCTGAAAATGATCGCCACCGGCGCGGTGGGCACGAACAATATCGACCTTGTCGCCTGCCGGGCCCGAGGTATTCCTGTATCAAACACCCCCGATGTTCTCACCGAGACCACGGCCGACTTTGGCTGGGCACTGCTCATGGCCACAGCCCGGCGCCTTGGCGAGGCAGAGCGGTATGTGCGCGCTGGCCAGTGGAAAGGATGGTCGTTTGATCAGATTACCGGGGTGGATGTCTATGGCAGCACTCTGGGCATTATTGGTATGGGCCGCATTGGCGCTGCAATTGCTCGCCGTGCCCAGGGGTTTGGCATGCAGGTGCTCTATCACAATCGCTCTCGGGCCCAGCAAGAGCAGGGTGCCCGCTATGTAGACAAAGACACGCTGCTGCGCAGTGCCGACTTTATTATCTTGGTGGTGCCCTACTCGCAGGAGACCCATCACCTGATTGCAAAGGCCGAGCTTGCACGCATGAAGCCCACCGCCTGCCTCATTAATATTGCCCGAGGCGGCGTGGTGAACGATGCTGATCTGTTGGCGGCGCTACAGGCCCGCCAGATTCGGGCTGCCGGGCTTGATGTCTTTGAAAACGAACCAGCGCTCTTACCCGGCTTCTGCGCACTCGATAATGCGGTCCTCACTCCGCACATTGCCAGCGCCACGCGGGCGACGCGCGGCGCCATGAACCATTTGGCGGCTGACAACCTGTTGGCATACTTGGCGGGCCAGCCCTTAAAGACACCGGTGGCCTAGTAGCGCTATACTAGAGCGTTTTTTCCTTGCCACACCCATGCAGCCGTGCCTTGCATTTTCAGGGTATCGCTAGGCTGCTCTTGGGGTGGCGTTCACCATAAGGCAAAAGGAGTGCTACGCCCATGCGTCACTATGAGGTTGTTTTTATTGTTCACCCCGATCAGAGCGAGCAGGTACCCGCCATGATCGAAAAATATTCCGCCATCATCGCCAGCCAAGGAGGCAAGGTGCATCGCCTCGAAGACTGGGGGCGTCGACAGCTGGCCTATCCCATTGAAAAGCTCGCCAAGGCCCATTACGTGCTCATGAATATCGAGTGCGGTCAGGCCGAGCTCGGCGAACTCGAGCATGCCTTCCGCTTTAATGATGCAGTCTTGCGTCATTTAATGGTAAAGATGAAGAAGGCAGAGACTGGCCCGTCGCCCATGATTAAGGTCATTCAGCGAGAAGAGGCCCGTAAGGTGGCTGCGGAGTCGTTGGCGGCCTGATAGGGCGCGGCCGGTTATTACAGGGTTCGCGGAGGTTTGCCCAATCGCCTGGTGCTTCAGGCCAGCCTGGCAGTCAAGAAGCCGCTTCGGTATAGCCCCACGGGGGCGGCGGTTCTCGAATGCACGGTATGGCATGCCTCAGAACAAGACCAGGGGGCATCGCGTCGCAGGCTGTCTTTTTTTACCGTGGTCAAGGCAGTTGGGCCGGTGGCAGAGCAGCTCTCGATGCAGCCGATCGGTCAGATGCTGGTACTTGTTGGGTTTGTTGCCCCTCGAGCCGCCGCCCGAAGCCGTGAAGAAGCCGCCGCCCGGCCTGTCAGTGGATTGATTTTTAACGTAACAGAATTCGAAATTGGAGAGTAAGTATGGCTTTTGGAAAAAAACCCTTTGACAAGAAAAAACCCCGTCGCCCCGCCCAGTCGGCCTTATTCAAGCGAAAGCGGATCTGTCGGTTTACCGCAGACAAGGTCGAGCAGATCGACTATAAAGACATCGACACGCTGAAGGATTTTGTCACCGAAACGGGCAAGCTCATTCCTGCCCGAATCACCGGAACCAGCGCCCGCTATCAGCGGCAGCTCACCACGGCCATTAAGCGTGCCCGGTTTCTCGCGCTCATGGCCTTTACTGACAACCATTAATCAGGAGTCCCTCATGCAAGTAATTCTTCTGGATAAGGTGGCCAACCTTGGCATGCTTGGCGAAGTGGTGCGCGTCAAAGATGGATACGCCCGAAACTTTCTCATCCCCCAGGGAATGGCCCGACGTGCCACCCAGTCGGCCATTGCCGAGTTTGAGGCGCGCCGCGCTGAGCTCGAGAAGGCAGCGGCCGCAAAGCTAGCGCAGGCCCAGGCGCTTGCCGGCAAGCTTGAAGGCATCGTGGTGGAGATTCGGCAAAAGGCTGGCGTTGATGGCCGGCTGTTTGGTTCGGTTACCAACTTTGATATTGCCGAGGCACTCAAGGCTAAGGGTCTTGAGCTGGCCAAGGCCCAGGTGCGCATGCCTAATGGCCCCTTAAAGGCCATCGGCGAGTATGCACTTGAGGTCAGTCCGCATACCGATGTGGTATCGACAATCACGGTGCGCGTCGTTGGCGAGGCTGCCTAGCCCCTAGCGCTTTTCCTTCGGTTCCGGCCGCATGGTCATGGCAGTCGATCCTACCGTTTCGCTTCGCCTGCCGCCGCACTCTGCGCAGGCAGAGGCGGCCGTGCTCGGCGGCCTGTTAATCGACAATACGGCGTGGGACCGTATCGGCGACCTGGTTCGCCCTGAAGACTTTTACCGCGCCGACCACCGGCAGATCTTTGGGGCGATCTCTCGGCTCATCGATCAGTCCAAGCCGGCCGATGTGGTCACGGTCTTTGAGCTGCTCCAGCAGCTTGGCCAGTCTGAAGAAGTGGGCGGACTGCCTTATCTCAATAGCCTGGCCCAGGAAACACCGTCGGCAGCCAACATACGCCGCTATGCCGAGATCGTTCGGGATCGGGCGATTCTGCGGCAGCTGGTGGGTGTCAGCGATGAGATTGCCACTTCGGCATTAAACCCCGAGGGCCGCGAGACGCGTCAGATTCTTGATGAGGCCGAGACCAAGATCTTTCGCATTGGAGAAGAGGGGTCACGTGGTCGCCAAGGGATTGTCTCTTTCGACCAGATTATTAAATCGGTAGCCCGCCGTATCGACGAGCTCGCCAACAATCCCAATCCTTCCGATGTAACCGGCGTGCCCACTGGCTTTCTCGATCTTGACCAGAAGACAGCGGGGATGCATGGCGGAGACCTGATTATTGTTGCGGGTCGTCCCAGCATGGGAAAGACCTCATTCGCCCTTAATATTGGCGAGCATGTTGCGATCGATCAGGGGCTTCCCATTATCGTTTTCAGTATGGAAATGGGGGCCGAGCAGCTTGCCCTGCGCATGATTTGTTCCGTGGGCCGCATCGATGCCCAGCGCCTGCGTACCGGCCGGCTTGGTGATGAAGACTGGGACAGGCTTACCCATGCACTTGAGCGGATGAAGGGCGTGCCGGTGTTCATCGATGAGACGCCCGCCTTAAATCCGCTTGAGCTAAGGTCGCGGTCTCGAAGGCTTGCCCGCCAGGCCGGTGGCCTGGGGCTTATTGTGGTCGACTATATTCAGCTGATGAGCGGAACCAGCACGGGTGAGAACCGGGTGAGCGAGATCTCTGAGATTACCCGGTCGCTAAAGAGTCTTGCCAAAGAACTGAACTGCCCCGTCATTGCGCTGTCGCAGCTCAACAGAACCGTTGAGCAACGCACCGACAAACGTCCGGTCATGAGTGACCTGCGGGAGAGCGGTTCGATAGAGCAGGATGCAGATGTGATCTTGTTTATCTACCGCGATGAGGTCTATCGCCCCGATTCGCCCGACAAGGGTGTTGCAGAGATCATTATTAGCAAGCAGCGTAATGGCCCGATCGGAACCGTGCGGCTTACCTTCCTGGGGCAGTATACGAAGTTTGAAAATCACGCACCCCCGGCGCCTTCCAGCTATGGGGCAGGCGCACCCTTTTAGGCACTGATAACGGAAGAAAAGGGCAGACCTATGACCACACCGAAGCCTCTTTTGCATAGCTACTGGCGATCGTCGGCCGCCTACCGAGTTCGGCTGGCGCTGAACTTTAAGCGGGTGGACTATGACATGGTCTATGTCAACCTTCGGCAAAACGCCCAGTCGTCTGATGACTACCTGGCCATGAATCCCGAGGGTCTTGTGCCGCTTTTAGAGATTGATGGGCTGCGGCTGACCCAGTCTCTGGCGATTATGGAGTACCTAGAGCAGACGCGTGCCGCGCCGGCACTGCTGCCTGACGATGCCGCGGGCCGGGCACGGGTTCGGGCCTTGGCCCAGTTTATTGCCTGTGAGATTCACCCTATTAATAACCTGCGCATCCTGCGGTATCTCACCGGACCCTTGGGTATATCGGAGGAGGCCAAGGACACTTGGTATGCCCACTGGGTGCGTGACGGGCTTACGCGGTTTGAGATGCGGCTAGCCGAGCCGGATACTGGTCTTTTCTGCCATGGCGATGCCCCGAGCCTTGCCGACTGTGTGCTAATGCCTCAGGTGTTTAATGCCCGGATTATGAAAGTGCCCCTGCAGGGACTTGACCGTATTCAAGCAATTGAATCGCGGATGCTGGCCCTGGAGCCAGTGCGCCAGGCCTACCCGTTTAGCCAAAAAGACGCCGTGGGTGAGGCCGGGCCCCTGGCCCTGCCTCACCTGAGTTCTTAGCGCAAAACAAGCACCGGCATCGATGCCTGGGCGAGTACTTTTTGAGTCTCGCTGCCCAGCATTAGCTTTACCAGGCCGGTTCTGCCGTGCGAGGCCATGGCGATCAGGTCGCATTTGCTTTTTTCGGCCGCCTTGATAATGGCGTCGGCGGGAAAGTCGCTGGTCTCGTACGAAACGCTGCATTTCACACCTGCCGTTTCGCAGGCCTTCTGCAGCGTGGACAGATAGCCCATGGCAATTTTTTTAGCATGGGCCTCCATTTCCTCCATGGGTACATAGTTAGAGGGAATGTATTCACTGTAGTAGTTGAACTTGTACTCGGGCGTTACGTGAAACCCGGTTACCTTAGCGCCCGTGCTCTTGGCAAGGGCTACTGCCTTTTTCATGGCTTTTTTTGAAAGATCAGACCCATCGATGGGTACAAGGATGTTTTTAAACATGGTATCTACTCCTTTATTGGGAAGTTGAGGAGGCTACGGGGCGGTTTATCTTCTTATTTTCATGCGACTGGATTTCCCAGTGAATGACATAGGTCAGAATAACCCGCAAAATAACGATGGCACCGAGCATGGCCACCTCGTCAAGGGTCTGCACCATAACGGTCTTAAGAATCTCTGCGCCAAGCTTAAACTCCAGGCCAACGGCCAGCGCCTTTGCCAGCATCACCTTGATGTTCTCGTCGCTGAAGTCAAAGCGCCGAATCAGATAGAGAACAAAGGCACGGACGGCGGTAAGGGAAATGACGAGAATTCCCATCCACTCGAGGGTGTGGATGATAAACAGCAGAATCTGCTGTTACACGGGCCCCATGGTTTTTCCGCTCCCTCTGAATTGATTGTTATTGCAACTGCACTATGCCATGGATGGTCTTGGCCATGAAGGCAGGCTGCACCAATGCCGTGGGGCAAACGAACCTTGGGCCGGCTAGCCCAGCATGGTTTCGGCCAGAGCAACCGCCTTGGTGGGGTCGCTGCAAATCTTGGCACCTGCGAGCAGGGGGGAAGACTCAGCGATATCCTGCACACCAAAGATGGCCCCCCCCACCAGAAACCCGAGCCCTGGGTTCTTGGCGCCTGCCTTTAAGGCTGAAATTAGACCTGCCAGGTCGTTGAGCTGGTTCTGGGTGGAGACTGATATGCCCACGATGTCAATCCATTCGTGGGCCACGGTATGGACGAGCGCCGAACGCTGCGAGGAGATCTCGAGAACCACCTGCCAGCCCGCCTTGCGAAAGAATCCTGAGATCATGACGGGGCCGAGAATATGCTGGGAACCGGGGGCGCTTGAGAGCAGAATACGATGACTGAGGCCCGGCTCTTGGGGGCCGGAAAGGTAGTCGTAGCCCAGCCGGTGGGTGATCTCGTGCATGCGGATCAGCCCCTGTGTGACTTGTACAAAGTCATACTGGTCTTTTTCCCATTGCGCGCCAAGGTGGCGGGCTGCAGGCCCGATAAGATCGAGGAACACTATTTCGGCGGACATTCCAGACTGAATGAGCCGGTTGCTAAACTCCTGCGCTTCCCCTGGTCTTCCAGAGACACACAGGCCTGCAAACTGCACAACCTCCTCGGACACGGGACCGACCTGCCTAGAAATGGGGCTAGTGGCAGACAGCGGATCAGCCTGATGCGCCTCTAACAGACGTGGGATGATCTCTTGATTAATAACAACACCGATCGACGTTTTACAGTCTGTCTCCATGTCTGCCCCCCGCAGCAATCGGACCAATTATTTGGTGTTGTGGCTTTTCTCGTGACGGCCCGAGTTCTTATTGTAGGCCCGAGTGTTGACCTGTGGGGGATGAAAATCAAGTGGTACCCTAATAAACATGGATGTGCACGATATTGACGCCGATATTCTTAAAAAAGTGCTTGTGGGGCTTTTGGTGGCCGTCTTGGTCATTGTGGGTGGCCTTTTCTTTTATTTTCAAGTCTTTAGCCGCATCGGGGGGCCAGTACTCATCGAGGTAGAGGTGACCCTGGAAAATCGCTGCGAACTTCCGGACAGTGTATTTATGGTGCGGGCGATGCCCAATGGCCCACAGGCGGCGTTTTCGGGTGGTAAGGCCCGGCTGCTTGCCTACACAGGCCGCAGGCTAAAGCTCGTGGCTAACAGCAGGTTTCCGGGTTTCGACTTTGAGGGCGATGAGGCCGATGTTCGGCCCAAGGTTACCCTTACGGCTATCTGCGAGCATCAGCAACGGTTCCGGGAGACCTCAAAGTCAATGCGCGAGGGTTTCAATTCCGGAAAATAGATCTCTGACCTTCGCAGAGCCTGTTATTCAAAGACTTGCTGTGGCGCCTCTTCTGGTTTGTAGGCGCTTCTGAAAGTCTTCAAGGGCCATAACCAGGGCTGGGGTAAGCAGCATCTGCAGGGCAGTTCCAATCAGCACGCCCACGCCAATTGACACCGCAAGTGGAATTAGGAACTGGGCCTGTATGCTGCGCTCGATAATCAGCGGGAATATACCCAGAAAGGTGGTGATCGCCGTGAGCAGGATGGGCCGAAACCGGCTCATGCAGGCCTGCACAATGGCCTCTGCGGTATCGGAGGTGCGCTGTTTCTGCTCGTTGATAAAGTCAATAAGCACCAGTGACCCGTTGACGATAATGCCAGCCAAGCCAATGATGCCAAACAGGCTGGTAAGGCCCATCGAAAGCCCCATGGTGAGATGCCCAATGACTGCGCCCACCAGTCCAAAGGGAATAGACACCAGCACGATTAGGGGCTGCACATAAGAGCGAAATGCCAGCGCCAAAAGGGCATACATACAAAAAACCGCCAGCACAAAATTCTTGGCCAGGGCGGGAAGGGTCTTGCCCTGCTCACCCTGCTCGCCCCCCATGGCATAGCGAAACCCGGGAATACGCTCTGAGACCTCGGGAAAGACCTCTTTCACCAGCTGCTCATTTACCTGCTGGCCCGTCACCACGCGGCTATCGACCTCGGCAAAAATGGTTGAGATACGGCGGCCATCACGCCGCATGATGGTAGAGGGACTATTGCCCATGCGCAGTTCTGCCACCTCATGCAGAGGAACAAAGGCCCCGGCGGGTGTACGAATCCGCGTATTGGCAAGGCTTGCTAGGCTTTCGCGCTCACTGGAGGGAAGCCGAACATAGACCCGCACCTCGTCGCGACCGCGTTGAATCCGCACAGCCTCCGAGCCAAAGAAGGCGGAGCGCATCTGCTGCGAGACAGCATCCAAGGTGAGGCCAAGCGCCTGGGCCGAGGGCTTGAGCTGAAACTGGATCTCCTGCTTTCCGGGCTGCTGGTCATTGCGGATATCGAATACCCCGGCCATTTCGGCTAAGGCCTGCTCGATCTGGGTGATGGCCTGGCCAAGTTCCTCGGGGCTTGGCGCCGAGACATCGATCTGAATCGGCGATCCCAGCTGAATCACGTTCGAGGCAAAGGTGAGCTTTCGCAGCCCTTCCGGCCGTCCCGCGGCCTCTCGCCAGGCGAGCTCGAACTCTTTGGCGGTTACCGTGCGAGACTCGGGATCGAGTAGTTCGAAGACAACCGATGCCTTATTGCCCTGGCCGAGACCAAGAGCGCCCACTTCCCCTGGCCCACTGACCTCTGGGCGTCCCACGTTAAGGTAGACCGCCTGAACCAGGGCCTCGCCGCTGGGGTCGGGCAGACCGCGTGCGGCGGCCAGGCCTGCCTGCTCGATGCGCTGGGCCATGCGCAGGGTGGCCTCTGCGGTGGTGCCAGGACTGAGCTCCAAAGAGGCGGTGACATACCGGCCTTCGACCTGCGGAAAGAACGAGAACCGCAGCAGCCCGGAGCTGATGGTTCCCAGGGTAAGCAGAAAGATGGTTATGGAGGCGGCAATGATTACTCCATAGCGACGGGTGGCATAGACTAAGGCAGGTCGCAGCGCGGACTCGGTAAACCGCCGCAGGCCCGTATCAAAAGACTGGCGTACCGCAAAGAGCTTACGGCTTGCCCAGTTCTTGGGGGCATAGCCAACGACCTTTAAGTGAGCCAGGTGATGCGGCAGAATGAACATGGCCTCAATGACTGAAATGGCCACGACAATGATGATGATGGCTGGAATCTGAAACAGAAACTTTCCGGTGGTGCCTGGGGTAAACAAAAGCGGCACGAAGGCCACAATGGTGGTCGACACTGCCAGAATGATTGGTACCGCTACCCGTTGCGCGCCGGCCACCGCTGCGTCTACCTCGGGCGTGCCGCGTTCGTTCTCCGTCCAGATGTTCTCCGCCGACACTATGGCATCGTCGACCACGATGCCGATTGCCAGAATGAAGGCAAACAGCGACATCATGTTCAAAGAGATGCCCAGCCAGGGCATAACGGCAAAGGTGCCGATGAAAGAGACGAATATTCCCAGAGACACCCAGAAGGCAAGTCGCAGATCCAGAAACAGAGTGAGGGCAGCCATAACCAGAAGCAGCCCAATTACTCCGTTTTTGATCAAAAGCTCAATACGATTCTTAAATTCCACCGAGTCGTCCCGCCAGAATGCGACCGAGACATCGGGGGGCAGGTTTGGCCTAAGTGTCTGCTCAAGGTAGTCTTTCACCCGGCCAATGACCGAGAGCACCTTTTCGTCGCCTACGCGAAAGACGCGCACAAAGGCGGCGGGTTTGCCGTTGTACCGAATAATCAGGTCTTCATCGCGGAAACCGTCATGAATCTGTGCAATATCCCGCAGACGTACCGCGGTGCCTGTTGCCGAGGAGGCGACAACCAGCTGTTCGAAGTCTGCCCGGTCGTAGCGTCGCCCCTTTGCCCGCAAAAGTATTGACTCGCCGTCGGCCTTGATCTCGCCGCTTGGCAGGTCGAGGCTGCCCCGCCGAATAGCTGCGGCCACGTCGTTTAGAGTCAGGCCAAGCGCGCGCAGGGTGTCTTGTGCCACTTCTACAGAAACCTCGTAGCTACGCACGTTGGCTACCTGCACGAGCGAAACCCCGGCAGTGCGTGAGAGGTCTTCTTTTACCTGATGCGCCAGCTCCCGCAGGGTGCGTTCCGACTGGTCTCCGTAGAGCACCAGGTCTACCACCCGCTGCTGGCTAATCAGTTGCCGCACCGAAGGCGTCTCGACTTCAGCGGGCAGGCTGATCCGGTCAACGGCCGACTTCACGTCATCCAACCGGTTCGCGGCCACTTCGTCCCTTCTCAGCTCAACACGCACAACGCCCGTGCCTTCGGCCGCAATCGAGGTCACGCGCTCTATGCCCGCCATTCCCTCGAGCTGCTCCTCGATCTTTCGCAGCAGCGCCTCTTCAATTTCGTCAGGCGCTGCTCCTGGGTAGACCACGCGCACCTCCAGAACATCGAGTTCGATGAGCGGAAATACCTCCTGCTTCATGGCCAGAGCACTGAGCAGCCCTGCCAGCAGAATGAGCACCATCAGCAGGTTTGCGGCAACCGGATGGCGGGCCATCCAGGCAATGAGTCCATTCATAAAAGCAGACCCTAGCCTGGAGGGCCTTTGGCTGTGGACTCCTGGGTACGCAGCCGCATGCCTGGGACGGGCACTTGCAGATCTGAGGTGATCAACTGGAATTGCGCGGGGAGTTCTTGCAGCGCGATGTACGCGCTCTGGTCAGACTCATAGAGCAGTCGTATGGGATAAATGCGTAGCGTCTGCTGGTCATCCAGGACCCAGATCTGCTGGCCCTCACGGACTGCCCTGCGGGGGATGCGGGCAAAGGGCTCTGGCCGAAGTCCCTCAATCTCCACCTGGGCGAACATTCCCACCAGCAATGGGGGCTGGCTCGGAGCCATATCGTTATTGGGCCTGAGGCTTTGCCAGGGATTCTCCACTGCTACCACCACGTTAAACGTGCGGGTGGCGGGGTCTACGGCCGCCTCTACCCTGTCGACTCGGGCTGGCCACCGTAGACTCTGGCCCCCGTGGTTTACCAATACTTCGGCCGAGGGCTGCTGGCCCTCGCGGGCAGCAGTTGCTCCCTTTCGCCAGACATCACCCAGCAGGGCGAAGTCGCGATCGGTGAGCGAAACGGTTACCTCCAGCCGGTCGCTTGGAAAGACGCGCGCCAGTTCCCGCCCGGGTTGAACGATCTCCCCCAGGCTCACTCGTTGCGACAGCACGATTCCTGAGTACGGTGCGGCGATCTGACTGCGCCTGAGGTCGATGGTGCGCGTGTCTACCAGGGCCTGCGCCCGCGCCAGCGCTGCTGCGGCCTGATCGCGCTGGCTGGTGCGCTCGTCAAGTGTCTGTTGCGAGAGAAATCCTTTGGCAATGAGGTCCTGGGTTCTGGTGTAGAGCTGCTCGGCAAGCCGCAGGCTGGCCTGGGCACTGGCCAGGTCGGCCTGGGCCTGGGCAAGTGCAGCGTTAAAGGGGGCAGGATCAAGAGTGATCAGTCGATCACCCTGGGCAAATTGCCCGCCTGCCAAAAGCTTCGGGTGCACCTCGGCAACCCTTCCGGAAACCTCTGCTGCAATGATGAGCTCGTGGCGTGGTTTAACAACGCCACTGCCGCTGATACGAATGCCACCCGGGGCGGCGGTGACGGTCTCGACCTGCACAAGCGGTGCGGGCTTGATGGTGGGCTGCACAACTGGCCGGGGCTTGAGCACATTGAGCAGCACAAACCCTAAGACGCCCGCAGCCAGTATGGCCGGAATGACCCAGCGTTTAGAAGAACTTATGGAGGAGGACATCGTTTGATCATGACATATCTCAAAGACGTCACTTCTGTACACAGGGGAGCAGTCTAGAAAAAGGGGAAAAAGGGGAAAAGGGGACCTTTATACTGTCCCGTGGGACAGTATAAAGGTCTCTTTTTTCCACGGGACAGTATAAAGTGTCCCCTTTTTCTTGTGTCCCCTTTTGTGTCCTTCGTTCATTCCTGAGGGAGCGCGACTGCGAGAACCAGGCCGATGGCTAGTGCGGCCAGAGGCAAGCCAGCTTGCAGGATCGTCGCGCCCTGTTCCCAGAGTTCCACAACAAAGGGCAGCGAGAGAACCAGGAGCACAAGGCTTAGCATGCGTTGGGCTAAGAGCCCCCGCGAGAATGCCAAGGTAATTACAAGCGCTGGTGCTGCGGCCATCACAACCAGCGCGGTAAAAAAAGCGCTGTCGCCAAGAGTCGCGCCCGTTTGGCGATAGGCCGAGTCGACCAAGGCGAACCCGGCAAGGCTCAGGCAGACGGCCGCTGCCCGTATTGGCCAGTGCAGCCACGCCGCGGGCGGCCAATGCCCACGGGAACTCATTACGCGCGGCCGTGCCGGTTTCGGTACTGGCCTGGCTTCGTTCAGGCCATCCTGGTCATGGGATTCTCTTGGTGCAGAGGCAGACTCGGGTCGCCTTGCGCTGGGTCGCGGAGTGCCCCCTAAGTCCTGCAGCGCAGAGACTGCCTCATGGACTCGCTGCAGTGGCGGGGTTTTGTCTGTCAGCGACTGCAGTCGGTCTTTAATCCGACCCACCGCCTGGGCATCCGGGCCCGTAATTTCAATACGCTCAATGATCTCTTCGAGCAGGGCGCCAAGGTTATAGGCAACCAGGGCCATGGGGTTAGCGATTGCATTAGCCCGCAGGGTGGAAGGCCAATAGCCTGAATAGGCTGTTCCGGGAAGGGCGAGCCCGTTGGTTAATGGCGGGGGGCAGGGGAGCCCATTGCGTGCGCAGTAGTCGCGAAGCTCTGGCGAGTGCAGAAAGAAATCGTTCCAGTCTGATTTAAGGACCGCGATGAGTTCCGGATGGTGTAGCCTCTCCGACGGTATTAACCAGAGCGGTTTCTGTAGCGGCAGCCGACTGCACAGGGCAAGGCCAAAGTCGACGATCATCGGCCTGCCTTTGGCCATCAGAATATTGCGACAGGCCAGGTCAAGGTGGTAGACCCCATGGTGACAAACCGCCAGTATTGCGGTGAGTACTTCCGGCCCAGAGGTTCTTAGCCAGGAGAGCTTGTCTGCATAGCGGCTGCCTATCTGGGCAAGCTCGTCGGTGAGCGCAGTGCCACCGTGGGTCATTGTGATCGTGCGCGCCTGGTAGTCAGTGGCAAGCACCCTAGGAACGGGCGCACCCCGCTGGCCGAGGTCGGTGAGCAGCTGGAGTTCTCGCGATAGAAGGTACGCATCTTCAAAGGTCTTGACGAATTCGGTGCCTGTCTCTGCTATCCGCTCAGGCCGTGGTGTCTTGTCCATGGCCATGGCTACTCGAGGCGCATCCATATAAGACAGACCGAGATGTCATCATCGCTCTGTCGGGAGAGTGCCAGCTGACCAAGATACTGGGCGCAGAAGTTGAGGTCTTCTTGGCTCGGCTGCGCTCGACCCACCAGACGGAGCTGCTCCAGAAGATCGCTTGCTGATAGAAAGTCTCCGGCACCGTCGGTCATTAACGCAATAACCCAGTCACCGGCTGTCGCTGACTCAAACCAATAGGGGCGCACGGGGACAGGCGATCCGATGAGCTGTGTGGGTCTTCCTCGGGCGTCTTGGTGCCGGCCCAGGCTCGTGACCTGCCGCCATCCCAAAAGGGGCTGACGACGAAACGCCATGACATAGCTGTCGCCCACATGCAGGAGTTGAAGCTGGCCCTCAAAGAATCGGGCTGCGGTAAGCGTGGCAGCAGATGCCGCAAATTGTTGATCAAGAGCTTCGCCGAGCTGATCAAGGTGCAGGCCGATCGCGGCGAGGTCCACCCCCGGGCGGTCTGGCGCGAGATCTCCCTTTGGAAGAGGGCCCGAAAAGTACTCCAAAAAATCTCCGACCAAGGCGCGGGCGAAGTCTCCGCCGCGGGGAGTGCCGTTGGCGCCGTCGCATAAGACAAAGACCGGTTGCTGCGGGGCCGCCGTCGCGAAGGCATCAAAGCCCATGGCATGCCAGGAGCCGGGCTCCGCCGCATTGATGAGAACCCCCCAGGAAAGGGCGGTAAGCCTAGCCATCAGCCAACCCTTGGCATGCTGTAAAAGACATCCGATGGATCAGGTGCTGGGCGTGGGACGCTAGACGCGCGTTGGCCTTGGGGTTGCCTGACTTGGGCCAGGGTGCTCCCCTCGTAGTCTGCTGATTTCGATGATGGGAAACTCTGCAGCACGGCCGGTATCGGGGGAGACAGACCGAGCGTCGGTGGTAACACCAAAGATCAGCTGTGCCTCCGCATTACGTGCCAGGGAATACAGGCTTCCCGGTCGCAGGAGTTGCCCGGTAGAAGTCTGGCAGGATAGGGTTGCCGCATCATGCAGAAAAAAGTAGGTGTCCTCTGCAACACTGACGATCACCAGGTGTCGCCGAGAGACATAGGTGCCCATGACCGGTACAAACTGCAAGGCCCCGAGTTCGCGCTCCGACGGGGATTCGCGGCCGAGCAACACCGGGCTTTGGCTGTGCACGATGCGCTCCCCCTGGGCATCGTGAATTTTCAGCACGATGGTTTCAGACTGTGCGCCCGGCTTTGCCGTGCGCCCCTCGGCTGCCGACTCCTTATTCGCCCGGGCAGCTTGCCCCGCGGCAGTGCGAAGAAAGGGCTCGCCTCTGTCTTCGTCTGCCAGCTCGGCATCTGCCATTTTGGCCGCAGCCCGGCCCTCTGCCTGCTGCCCGGCCTGTTGCTCGGCTAGCTGTTCGGCCTGCTGTCGAGCCTTCTGGGCCGCCTGGGCTTGGGCGCTCGTTCGGGCTACGGGGCCCGTGAGCGTGACCGCCGCCGTGTACGACACGCGCCTTCCACGCAGTGAGATCTGAAATGCCTCTTCGGTGCTTGGCGTCTCAAGGCTCGCCTCGTTGAACTGCACCGAGGGCTGCATCTGTGGCGAGATCAGCGCGGAAGCGCCTCGGGCCGAGCGGTATTCTTTTTCCAGGATGGAATGAAAAAACTGCGTTCGAAAACCAGGGTCGATCTCCGTATGTAGCCGCAGGAATTTCTCAAGAGAGCTGGCCGCTCCTTTGTCCTGCGGGGTAATCACCACCGATTCAATTAAAAAAATGCTCTTCTCTAGAATAGCGGTGAGGTAATGTGATTCTCTGTCTTCTAGGGTATCGAGCACGGCCTGGGAGACAATCCCTTTGAGTTCGAGTCCAATCGCATCTGCCAGCGAGTCAGCGGCGGCACGCGGCCTGGGCCCACGGGCTGCGGTGTCGGAAGAGATCCAGGGTTTCAAGAATTTTGAAAAAGCCATAGGAAGGCGTCTCTAAGAGCGACTAAGAAAGAAATGCAACACAGACAGGATATGCCAAGTCGCGCCAGCCGGGGGCTTGCCTGGTTGCCGGCGGTATTGGTGGCAGCCGCAACGGGGATTCTGGCGGGCCTGGCATTCTGGGCGTTTCTTCCCGAGGCAACCGAGGGCCGGGAGCGCGCGCTCGCCCAGGCCGCGCAAAAGGCCCTGGCAGGCCAGGCCGACAGGCAGGCTTTGCAGGGCATCGCAGGCGCCAACCAGTCTGTATCTGCGGCAGAGCAGTTCTGTCGTCAGGTAACAGGGGTGCCCTTAGCGCAGGCAGACTGCCGGCTGGGCCTGCCTCTGCGGGCCGAGTATCAGGGCCTGGGCCCAGGGCGCCAAGGGGCAGACCCAAATGCGCTGGCTGCTGATGCCGCTGCTCTTGAGCAGGCGCAGGCCTGGCTTGCCCAAAAGAGCCAAGCCTATGCTGCAGTACGCGATGCCCTCACAGGGGAACTGCAGGGGGCCGACAATAGCTGGCTCTGGGCAGGCATAGAGCAGCGGCTGTCACGTCTTTTGGCGGTATCTCAGTCGCCAAAGACTTCCTATTCCGAGGTCTTTGAGGCCCTGCTTGCGGCCGAAGGCATGCGCTACGACTCGTCTTCGGGGCTCTTCTACTCCCAGCGCTGGGATATCGCCCGCCTGCTGGAGCGGCCCCATGAGCTGCGTGCGCGCGCTGAGCGGCTTACATTTTTACTGCAGTGGCTTCCCGTAGGGGTTGGTCTTGCCGTGTCTGCACTGGTGCTGGTCTCTTTGTTGCTGCTGGGCTGGGTGGCCGGTTTCGTTACTGCGGTTGTCAGTAGCATTGGGGCGCTGGGGCTGCTGGTGGTCGCAGATGCCAGCCTTCGGTTTGGCCAAGGATCGCCTGTCTATCTGCTTAACCCTTTCTCGTATGCGCTGGAGCGTCAGCTGCAGGTCTTCGCGGGCGTGCTGCTACTGCCCATCGGGGGGCTCTTGGCGGCGCGACTCTGGGGCCATCACCTGGGGCCAGTGCTGCAGGCAATACGCCCCTGGCTGGGCCTTTTGGTAGTGATCAGCCTAATCGCAACCACCGCACTCTATGGCCTGCTGGGACCCGCAGCCGGATCCGAGGCGCTCAAGCTCTCGGTCTGTCTGTTTGCCGGACTGGTAACGGCGGCATATGCCCGCCAGACCTTTCTGGCCCGAAAGGTGCTGCCCGATTTATTCTCTCTGCGGTCTTTAGGGGCAAGCCTGGTAGAGCTTTTTTCATCAGCATCTGAGCCCAGTGCCCGTGCCGCAATCCATGCCAGTTTGTTTCGGGCCTATCTGGGCCTTCTTATTCTGGGGCTTGGCACGATGGCCTCTGCTGCTCTTATATTTAGCGACTTTGGCGGAACGCTGGTAAGTGCGGTGGTGTTTACCGCGCTCATCTTCATTCTGTTTGGCCTTAGGCTCGCCCTGGTGTTTCTGGCGGTCGGTGGCCTCACGGCGGGCCTGGCCTTACTTACCGACAAGGTACAAGGGCGGGTGCAGCTCATGCTTGACCCCATGACCGCCTCGGTGAGCGATTTTGCCCGTCTCGTAAAGTTCTCCGAGGCGGCCCAGCCCCTGGGGTTTGGGCTCGGCTCGGTGCGCTGGTGCAGCTTTGAGGGGGCCTGTCTTCCTATCCAGGCGCTCAGTGACTACTTTCCGGTGCTGCTGTCGGGCGCCCTAGGCTTCTATGGAGCGCTTGCCGTTTTCTTTGTCCTCGTCGCCATTTATATCGGCCTGATGGCGCGCGCCGTGCTCGGTCTGGCCTCGGGCCTTGGGGCCATCTCCGTAGTCTATGCCAGCGCATTTTTTCTGCTGCTTGCGGCCTTATCGCAGACGGTGATCACTTATTTCGGAAACTGGCGGCTTGCGCCTCTCACCGGTCTGGGCCTTCCCTTGATGAGCATGGGCTGGTCATCGCTGCTCGCGGTGGTGCTGGGGCTCTCGCTGCTGGCAGTGGCATTGCGTATCACGCCCTCTGCTGATGGACTGCGACGCCTATGACATTTTCGCGTCAGCTCCTGCGCAGTCTTTTTCTTTTGCTGGGGCTTCTTGCGCTGGTGTTGGTTCTGGTCGTCGTTTCGCAGCGGGCCGTCGTCCAGAATGCCAGCCTGGTGGCGCAGGATGTCTTTGTGCCTGCCACCCGCGTTGAGAGACTTACGGTGATTGCCCGGACGCTTTCGGTGCCGCTGGTCTCCGGCAGCCTGGCCTCAGACGTGTCCTTTGAGCAGGCCTGCACCGAACGACAGGCCCAGCTGCTCACAGGCCGGGTTGCCGCCCAGCTCGGGCTGGCTTCAGCCGCGGACGCCCGCCAGAGGCTTGGGGCGGCCTTTAGCTCGGCCCAGGCAGTGGCAGCTGTGGGCTGTCGTGGTTTCCTGGCAGAGGTCGACCTGGTGCTGCGCAACCCCACGCTATTGTCTGCCGGTCAGGCCGCCAGCCTCCCAAGCAGGATTACCCAGACCCTCACGGAACGGGTCTCTTGGAACTCGGTGCCTCCCTGCCTTTATCTAGAGGCAAACGGCAAGCCCTTTTACCTGCGCGGGCCGCAAGGCTACTGCCTGGCCACCGATGGGATTAGGCGGCCTGGGCTGGCAAGCCAAGTCTCTCTGCCGGCCTCGGTACGGCAACTGGGCAACCTTGCCTATTCCCGGCTGTTAGACCCGCAGTCCATGTCGGGCTCTGTCGCTGATGCCCGTCGCTTTGCAATGACCCTGCATCAGGATGTCTCCGGACAGCTTGATCGGTATGCGGGCTGCTGGTCCGCAGGCTCGGACTGCCCAATAGAGGGCGCGGTGACCCCTTTGTCGGGCACCCAGGGCGCCACGGTGGTGGTAATGGATGCACAGACCGGTGCGGTTCTCGGCATGCAGTGTTTTGGGGCTATCTGTGCAAGCGATCGGCTCTTTGCAACAGAGCCTCTGGCCCCCGCCCTGATAGAGGCACCGCCAGCCTCTGCGGCCAAGCTTTTCTTTAGCCTGGCCCTTGCCGAGGCGGCAGCGCCCCCCAAAGATCTGCTCTTGCAGATCAAGACCTCGGGTCAGCTTGACCCTACTGCGGTCAAACGTAACGAGTGGTGGGAGCGGTCTGCCATCTGTGACCTGCAGGCACGTCCTTTGGGAGCGGCACCCCATGCCTGCACTATCGCGGATCGAGCCATGCGAATCGCGGAAACTTTGGGATGGAATTCCCGGTGTCTCGACGCTCCATCACGCTGCGGCGTGGTGTCACTGGCCCCCGAACTGGCAATGCTTCCGGGATTTATGGGGCTGATCCAGACGGTTTCTGCGAGCAATACCCAAGACCTTGGCGGGGCTACAAGTCCAATGCCAGAGCGTCGTTATCTCAACTGGAATGACTACAACCGCATTCGCGTGGCAGGCGGGGTCACGCAGATTGGTCTGCCCTACAGGGAGGCTTCCGCTGCCGTGCAGTCGGTTCTGGGTGCAGCCGAGGCACGCACCAGCGCCCTGGGGCTGGCTGGGTTGGCCTCTGGCCTCTACCGACTGTCGCAGGGGCGGCCACCCAGCATGCCCCTGGTTATCAAGCCTCTGGCGGCATCGGTATCGGGCGCCAGCGCGCAACCGGCTCGGCAGGCGCAATCACTGGCGGCAGCTGCCCGACTGGTACGGCAGGGCATGGCCAAGGTGGTTAGCCCTGCGGAACCGGGCTGGTTAGGTGATGGCACGGCCCACAGGGCGTTTCTAGCAAGCTTTGGAAGACCGTGTTCTGCCGGCTGCCCTGTAGAGGGTAAGACCGGCACTGTGAGCGCCCGCGACCCCCGGTTTGCGGGTACCACCACCTTTACGGGCTTGGTGGAACTGCCGCGTCTGCGTGGCCTGCTCGGGCTGGCGATGCCCTCGGTCAATCACCTTCCACCGGTGCTGGCCCTTGGCGTGATTGTCTTCTCCGCAGACCGCAGTCAGCCCATGGCCGGTCATGCCGCAAGCCATCTGGCCATGCATCTGATACGGGATATCAGCGCTCCAGCCATAGCCAGCCCCGGGCAGCCTGGCCAGCCAAATTGATGAAGCGCTGCCCCGATAGCCTGCATATGGTGTTTGCGCCGGGTGACAACCCCGCAGCGGAACTTCTTGCATTTACCATGCGTCTGCGCGAGTACGATCTGGCCCGCGTGCGGTTCTGGGTGCGCATTCCCCGACGGGTGTTCGATGCGCTGACCGAGGAGCGGTTTAAAGAAATATTCTCAGACCTCATGCTTGAGCATGACCCGCTTGTTGATCAGCGCATGCGGCTTATGGTTAGCCAGGAGGAAGGGTTTGGTCTTGGGCGTATTCAGCCGAATAC
>JBMSYB010000026.1:0-26978 GCA_049426285.1 Burkholderiaceae bacterium | reverse complement strand
GAATTAAGTAAACTGTCACCGTAATTCTTTACTCGGGGACACTTTAAGAATTAAAGTGTCCCCGAATTGCCGGGCCAGTGACAGGCAACCTCCACCCCTTCCAAGATAGACACAGGGGGGCTTTCCTTGGTGCAGACCTCGGTAGCATGGGGGCACCTGGGATGAAAGGCGCAGCCTGACGGGGGCTCTAAGGGGTTGGGAACCTCCCCCTGAATCGGCAAACGATCCCTGTTGGCGCCTGTGGTACGAGGAATCGCATCCATCAGCAATCGGGTGTAGGGATGCCTGGGCGCCGCGAATACCTTTTTAGTAGGCCCCTTCTCCACAATACGCCCGAGGTACATCACTGCCACCTCATCGCTCAGATGCCGCACAATCGCGAGGTTGTGCGAAATAAAAAGGTAGGTAAGCCCGCGGTCACGCTGTAGGTCTTGCATCAGGTTCAGAACCTGGGCCTGCACCGAGACATCTAAGGCAGAGGTTGGCTCATCACAGACAAGAAACTCAGGGCGGGTTGCTAGCGCCCGGGCAATCGAAATCCGCTGACGTTGGCCGCCGGAGAACTGATGCGGATACTTCTGCTGATCTTTTTCCGCGAGCCCCACCGAGGCAAGAAGGCCACCCACCTGAGCGGATAACTCTGTCGCCGAAGTAACCAGGCGATGCTCCCGTAACGGCTCGGAAACGATATCGCCGACCGTCCAGCGTGGGTTAAGACTGGCAAAAGGGTCCTGGAAGATCATCTGGAGCCGGCGGCGTAAGGCCATGGACTGTGACGATGCCAGAGCGCTATGAAGGGGCTGACCGTCAAACCGCACCTCTCCCTGAGTAGGGCGGTCAAGTCCCACAAGCATCCGGGCCATCGTGCTCTTGCCGCAGCCCGACTCTCCCACGAGAGCAAATGTCTTGCCCTTGGGAATAGCGAGACTTACCTCTTGCACAGCCCGAAGATGGCGGCGTTTGCCGCCCGAGAGCAGGCGGGATAACAAGGGATCGCTGACATCAAAGACCCGCGACAGGCCACGCACTTCCACCAGTGGCGCTGACTGGTTCTCAGGCGGTATCTGGGTCTGAGCCTCTGGCCTCACCGTGATGGGCTGGGGCCCCAAAAAGGCGGGCTGCTGATCGGGCACCTTCATCCCCTTGGGGGGGGCCAGGGCATCGAGGTGCCAACAGGCTGCGGCTGTCTTTCCGTCTAGGTATCTCAAGGGCGGCCGACTACCGCGGCACTGATCATCGGCAAAAGCGCAGCGGGGATGAAATCCACATCCCAAAGGAAGGGCATCCAGGCGAGGCATGCTACCGGGAATATGGGCAAGGCGATGGGTCTCTTGATCGATATCGGGTATTGCCGCCATGAGTCCGGATGTGTAGGGGTGGCGGGGTGTTTGAATTACCTGCGCCACAGGGCCCTCTTCCACCACCCTGCCCGAGTACATCACTGCCACACGGTCACAGGTTTCGGCAATCACACCCATGTCATGGGTAATAAGAAGCACGGCGGCACCGCGCTCTTTGCAGACACGCTTTAAAAGACCAATGATCTGGGCCTGTATAGAAACATCTAATGCAGTGGTGGGCTCATCTGCCACCACCAGTTGCGGCTGCGCGCAGAGCGCCAAGGCAATTACCACACGCTGACGCATGCCGCCAGAAAACTGATGCGGATACTGGTCTATCCGCTGCTCGGCTGCGGGAATTCCTGTCTCATTCAGTAAGGCGATTGCCTCTTTGCGGGCCTGGGCAGCGCCAAGACCAAGATGGGTCTGAATCGTCTCGATCAGCTGCTGCCCAACGGTATACAGCGGATTAAGAGCAGTAAGAGGGTCTTGAAAAACCGCGCCAATCTCCTTTCCCCGCACCTGGCGCATCTCGGCTTCTGCGAGGCCATCGATCCGCCGGCCACGGACCCAGACCTCTCCGGAAGTAATGCGACCAGGAGGATCCAGAAGACCGATTACCGCCGAGCCGGTCATCGACTTACCCGCACCGGACTCCCCAACGAGGCCGAGAATTTCGCCCGGTTCCACGCTAAGACTCACGCCATCCAGTGCACGGAGAACCCCCCTGCGTTGCGGGAACTCTACGATCAGGTCTTTGACCTCTAATACAGGATGCGGCATCGCGATCAGCGCCCAGACCGCAGGCGTGGGTTAAAGGCATCACGCATCCAGTCGCCCAAGAGGTTCACCGCCACGGCAAGCACCATTAAGGCCAGACCAGGAAACACGATAATCCACCACTCACCAGAGAATAGATAGTCATTACCGATACGAATCAAGGTGCCCAGAGAAGGCGAGGTTGGTGGCACTCCCACACCCAGGAATGACAGGGTTGCCTCGGTGATGATGGCGGTTGCCACATGGATGGTGGCAAGCACCAATATAGGTCCCACCACGTTCGGAAGTACATGACGAAACATGATGCGATGAGACGCAACCCCAATCACCTGGGCCGCCATCACATACTCTTTACGTGACTCCACAAGGGTAGAGGCGCGCACGGTGCGCGCATATTGCACCCACCCAGGCAGGGTAATTGAAATAACCAATACCCCAAAGGCCAGAGACTCATGGGCGTCCGGAAATAGGGCACGTCCGACACCTGCGATCAACAAGGCAATCAGAATTGCCGGAAAACTCAGCATCACGTCGCACAACCGCATAAAGAAGACATCAAGCCAACCGCCCATGTAGCCAGCAAGCAGTCCCATAACCACACCAATAAGCACTGAAAGAAGCACGGAGGCAAAGCCCACGGCAAGCGAGATACGCATGCCATAGAGAATGGCCGAGAGCATATCCCGGCCCTGGTCATCGGTACCCAGCAGATAGGCCGCACGCCCCCCCTCTACCCAGGCCGGCGGCAGGCGGGCATCGGAGAGATCCAAGGTGGCAAGGTCAAAGGGATTATGGGGTGCCACCCAAGGCGAAAAAGCTGCCCCAAACACGCAGGCGATGGTGACCAGAAAGGAAACCCATGCCACCGGAGAGGCCAGAAAGCTCGCACCAACGTCGCTATCACGCCACTGATAAAGCCTATGAATCACTGTCTGCCTTTAATAAATAAGCGATCAGCTGCAGTCATGCAGAAGAAAGACGAACGCGAAGCCTTGGATCGACTGCAAAGTAGAGTAGATCGACCAGCAGATTAATGAAAACAAAAATAAGAGAGATTAGGCAAAGGTAGGCCGCCATTACAGGGATATCGGCAAAACTCACCGCCTGAATAAACAAGAGCCCCATGCCCGGCCATTGAAATACGGTCTCGGTAATGATCGCAAAGGCAATGAGGCCGCCGAGCTGCAGCCCAGTAATGGTAATCACAGGTACCAGGGTGTTCTTCAGGGCATGACCAAAGTAGATGGAACGGGCCGAAAGACCCCGGGCACGGGCAAACCGAATATAGTCTGTGCGCAAGACCTCAAGCATTTCGGTGCGTACGAGGCGCATGATGAGTGTTAGTTGAAAAATGGCCAGGGTAAGGGCTGGGAGTATTAAATGCCGAATACCCGCCCAAGAAAAAAGTCCGGTGGTGAATCCCCCGACACTCACCACCTCCCCTCGTCCAAAGCTTGGAAGAACGCCGAGTCCCACCGAGAAAATAAGAATAAGAAATATACCAATGAGAAAAGTGGGAAGAGAAACACCAAGAAGCGATATGGCCATGAACACCTGAGCAAGGGCCGAGCCACGCCGAATGGCGGCATAGACCCCCATGGGAATACCGATCACCAAAGCTATCACTGCTGCAACGAAGGCAAGCTCAAGGGTCGCTGGAAGACGCTCCGCAATTAGCGTAGACACCGAAATTCCCTGACGCAGGCTCATACCAAACTCGCCCTGCAACGCGTTACCCAGAAAATGCACAAACTGCACTACAACCGGAGAGTCGAGCCCCAACTCTTTACGCAAGAGATCCACCTGATCCTGGGTAGCGTCTTGCCCAAGGATAAACAACACCGGATCCCCCACATACTGAAAAAGCACAAAGGAGACCAGGGCCACCACGAGTAAAACAAAAAGGCCCTGCAGAATCCTCTGAACGATAAATGCGATCACAGGATTTTCAGCAGGGCCGCAGGCGAGTGGCTCGCCTTACTTCACAACGATGAGACGCCAGTCGAGCCGATTATCCGCCCGGTGAATGACATCGATATTCTTTTTTGCGGCCCAGGGGATGATCTGGTTATGCAGAGGAATATGGGCCACGGTGTCGTTTTGCAGTTGCAGGGCCTCGCGCATCAAACGGGGGCGGATGAAGGGGTCGGTCTCGGTCTTAATGCGGTCAATGATTGCATCCATTTGGGCGTTGCTGTAGCGGCCCACATTGTAGTTACCGTCTGCCCCGGTGGTCTTGGTGCGCACCAGAGACTGCAACGAATAGAGCGCATCGAATGTCGGAACGCCCCAGCCCAGCATATAAATGCTTGCCTCATGCCTGAGGATCATGGGGAAGTAGTTCACAAGCGGCAATGTGCGCAGCTTGGCACGCACTCCTATCTTGGCCCACATTGCTGTGACGGCCTGGCATATCTGCTCATCGTTCACGTACCGATTGTTGGGACAGGCAAAGTCAACCTCAAAGCCATCGGGGTAGCCCGCCTGGGTGAGCAGACGCTTGGCCTCCTCTGGGCTGTAGGGAAAGCGCTTGTGCACCTCATCACTCCATCCGTCTACCTGCGGCGATACCAGCGCCCCGGTTACCTGAGACTGGCCGCGCATGACTACCTTATGGATATTCTCGATATCGATCGCCTGATAAAGTGCCTTGCGTACATTGACGTCTTTCAGGGGATTCTTTCCCTTTACATTACTGCCAGGGAGTTCATCGCGAAACTGGTCCATTCCAAGAAAGATCGTGCGATTCTCCGCTCCATCGATAACCTGCAGGTTACTGTTGGCACGCAGCCTGGGTAGGTCTTGCGGGGTGGGGTCCAAGACAAAGTCGATCTCCCCTGATAGCAGGGCGGCCATGCGCGTGGCATCGGCTTTGATGGGCTGATAGATAATCTCTTCCACATTGGTGGGAAACTTGCCTTTGCCCCACCAGTTTGGGTTTCTCACCAAAACCAGACGTTGATCGGGCTGCCACGACTTCACCATAAAGGGCCCAGTGCCCAAGGCATTGCGATGGGCAAACGACTCGTCTTTGGTCTTCATGTCTTTGGGCTGCTGCGAGTTATTCTTCTCCGCCCAGGCCTTATTCATAATCCGAAGTTCAGTCAGTTGCCGAATAAGCACCGGATTGGGGGCCGACAGAAAGATATCAACGGTAAGGTCGTTGACCTTGACTACTTTTTCGATACCCTGGGTATAAATGGCAAAGTTTGATGTCTTTGATAGCGCGCGGTTGAGTGAAAAAACCACATCGTCGGCGGTCAGTGCAGAGCCATCACTAAATTTCACCCCCGAGCGCAGGTTAAACCGCATCTGGCGGGAGTTTATTTCGGTCCAAGAGGTCGCCAGAAGGGGTTCGGGCCGAAACGTTGTGCTGTTATAGGTAACGAGGGTCTCGTAGATGGCGGCATGAATGCCATTGGAGAGCGCATTGTTCTGTGAATGAATGTCGAGCGTCGGAATATCGCTCGCAAAAGACCACTTAAAAGTCTTGGCCGCAACCGGCCCAGAGACAAGCACGGCAGATACAAAAGCCGCCACTACAAACGATACTGGTTTCATGAAATCCCCCCGGCAATGTGACGATTTAATAGGTATAGACAGAAGCGAGCACCATCTTGTTTGATAAACTTCGCAACTGTATAGGCAAATCAGCCTGGCAGGGTTGGGCCCTGGGAATTCCCTTAGTAGTTTGTATTACGGTGACAGTTTACTTAATTCCCGTCGGGAATTAAGTAAACTGTCACCGTAATACCCCGTAATCCCCCGTAAACCTTGCCTCCGTAGCTCAGTGGATAGAGCATCTCCCTCCTAAGGAGAGGGTCGCACGTTCGATTCGTGCCGGAGGCGCCATTTCTGCTCTTTTTTTACTCTAGCCACGGCACCCAGTAACATACCCTGATGTCGGTATACCGATTCCAGATAGAGCGATCCACCTTCGAGAGCCTGGGCCCTACCCAGACGAATTCTCGCTCTGTCTACGACTTTTTTGACGACAAAAAGCTCTCCAGTACGCAACGGCTTTTCTTTAAGCTCTGGTCAAGCAACAAGGTAAATACAACCGTGTTAGAGCCGGACAAGACGATTCTGCGCGCCGGAGAGGTGCCCGACACGGGGTTTCTAATTCTCGCCGGCGAGGCCTATGTGGCCGTTGGTGACGACACGCTAATTCTCGGCCCGGGCAGTGCCATCGGTATCGCTGAGGGGCTCTGCGATCTTCCTATGCGCGCAAGCTATGTCTCAAAGACCGCGCTTACCGTTAAGGTTATTCCCATGCCCAATGTAATCCGCGAGCTTAGCCAGGCCAACCCTGGGCTGAAAGGCATCTGCAGGCTCACGGCCAAACGCATTCTTGACGATCGGCTCAAGGACATTCCGGCCCAGCTTCGGGCGGAAACAAATCCCCGGTCATGACACCTACCGAAGTCGTCTGCCCGGCAGGCTCGCTGCTCTTTCGCAAGGGAGATCCAGCCAAGGCTTTTTATGTCTTGCAGTCGGGAAGAGTAGCCCTATTTAATTCTGCCTTGGAAGGCTATGGACAGGTAAATTCAAGCCCACAGCATAGCCCTGCAAAGGCCCCATCGTTGGCCTCCCCCGCATTAGAATCGGCCCTTGCGATTCTTGCTCCAGGAGACTCGTTCGGCGAGCAGGCGATTCTTTCAGGCGGGGTGCGCAGCGTGTCTGCCTGGGCCATCGAGCCCACCATCTGTCTCGAGATCACCGCAGATGGGCTTCGCAGCATGCTTGACAACCAGCCCGGGCTGCTCAAACCTCTCATCGAATCCCTGCTGCTGCAGCTTTATATGAAAAACGAGTTTCGGTCTATTCATGCCCCCGACTTTCTCTAGCCAGCACAGGGCCCGCCGACTGACTCAAGAATAGCCATCGCCTTCCGATTACGAAAAGATGGAAAAACCGGTCGAATTTCAAATCGAAAAGTCTGCCTTCGACGACCTGAGCCTCACAGCCCAGCGCCACGAGAGCGTGGCCTTTTTCGATGAGAACAAGCTGAGCGGCCAGGAGCGTCTGTTCTACCGCGTCTGGGCCAGCCGGCTACTGCAAACGGGGGTCTTCGAACCCGGGCAGGTCATGCAGCGCAAAAGCCAGGTGCCCAGCTACGGCTTTGTCGTGGTCTCGGGAAATGTAGCGGTTGAAGATGACGATGGCCATTACCTTCTTGGTGCCGGAACCGTGATCGGCCTTGCCGAAGGCCTTTGCGAACTGCCCTCTCGGTATAACTATGTGGCCCACGACGCGGTAAGCTGCAAATTAATTCCCATCGATGTTGCCTGCCGGGAAATCGGGCGTATCAACTCAGGGCTTAAGGGCATCTGCCGGTTCACGGTGCAGCGCATCCTGGGCGAGCGCGCCACCTGCCCCGACTTTATGCGGTAAGGTACGGGCTATGGCAGAACCCACCCCTTCCATGGAGGAAGTCTGCGAACAGGCGGCCCTGCGCAACATGGTGATGCGCGAGGCCACCCGCCAGGCCTCCGAGAGTCTTCAGTCGGCCCTGCGAACCGTGGTCGGTTCTGACCAGGTTCCCGAAGAGTTCCTTCCAAAGATCGAGGCGCCTGCACCCGATATCGAAGCGCTGCTTGCCCTCGTCGCACCCGAGGTGTCCGAAGATGAAGATGTCTCAGCTTCGGTGCCATCCGCCCCAGTACGCCCCCCGCAGCCAGAGGTACCGGCCAGGCCCACCGCCGCGGCCAAACTGCAGCCCACCGAGGCCCCCAGACCAGCCCCCGTTACCGCCAAAGGGCCGGTACCGCCACCTGCGCCTCAAGCTGCTCCGCAGACCAGAACGGGTTCCGACAGCAAAACTCCCGCGCAGCCACCAGCCGCAGACAAAAAAATCGCGTTCCAGCCCATGTCCTGGCCTTCTTTTGGATCATCGCAGCCCGCCCCATCAGGCAAGACAAACGAGAAACCAGCCCCGCCCATTCCAGCCCTCGGGCCTAACGAGGTCTACTTCGCACCCGACGAAATCCTGTTCCAAAAAGGAGACCCGGCAGATCGGTTCTATGTAATTCGCCAGGGCGAAGTGGGTCTTTTCGAACCCAGCACCCAGAAACAGATTGCCACCCTGAGCGCAGGAAACTCTTTTGGCGAACAGGCCATTTTGGTGGGCGGCGTGCGCAGTGTCTCTGCGCGAGCCCTTGGCGGGGTTGTCTGTCTTGCCATTTCAGCCCAGACTCTAAAAGATATGCTTGAGGTAGAACAGGGATCGATTAAGCCCGTGTTTGAATCGCTGTTGCTGCAGCTCTACCTGCACAACGACCTGCACGCCCGAGGGCACAAGTACAACGCCTAGCCAGGCGGGACCGGGCCGCTAAAGCGTCAGCTGCTGGCCCTCTTTGGCGACAAATGCATCGGGCCACATGTCATGCGCCTCCTCTGCAATGCGATCCATAACGTTGTCATCGTGATCGGGGTCGTGATGAAAGATTGCCAGCTGCTCAACTTGCGCCGCCTGACATAACCGAACGCCCTGCTGCCAGGTGGAATGACCCCAACCCGCATAGCGAAAGAACTCCTGATCGGTATAGGTGCTGTCGTAGATGACCAGGTTTGCACCATGAATCAAGGTAAGGATGTCGGCATCAAGCTTTCCCGGTCGATGCTCGGTGTCGGTCACGTAACAGACCGACACACCGTCATAGTCAACGCGATAGCCTGTAGCGCCTTGAGGGTGGTTTAAAGGCGCGGTGCGCAGCGTAATGCCATCGCCAAGGTCGATAGTCTGCCCGGCCATAAAGTCACGAAAGATAATGTCGGCGGCAAACCGGTCTATGGCAATAGGGAAAAACGGCTCAGACATCTGCTCTGCCAGGGCCTCTTGAATGGTTAACCCTTGAGCCTGCAGATTTCCGGCCCAAACCGCAAGGCTGAACTCGGTCTGATACAAGGGCTTAAAAAACGGTAGGCCCTGAATATGATCCCAGTGCACGTGTGATAGAAACAAATCGGCCGAAAGAAACCCCTGCGACTGTACCCAGGGGCCTAATGGACGAATACCGGATCCCGCATCGAAGATGAGCAGCCGATCTTTACAGGCAATAGTGACGCAACTGGTATTGCCGCCATACCGAAGATGGCTGCTCGAGGCGCAGGGTATGGTTCCCCGAACCCCCCAGAATCGAACCCTCATGGACGGCCTAACATCTAGACGTGAGCGTCATTGGAGGGGGAAAGGCAATTAAAACCTTACTCGTAGCTGACACCGCAACCAAAGCCAGAGCCCTTCTTATTGGCGCGTTTCTGGCACTCTTCGCGGGTCTTGAAACAGTCGCTGGAGTACTCACCTGACTTTTTGTCTACGATGCACCACTGGGTTTTCTTTGCATAAGCAAGCTGCATACCGCCAATGAAGAATACCAGGGCGAAGAAGGCAGAAATGAATATGGCTGCTTTAGACACGGCAGTTTCCTTTCAAGTTGTCTACAGCCCGAAGCTTACCCCATCTTGAAGGGACGTACCCCTTCAGACATTGCCCGTCGCCAGTGACGCGCGCCCGGTTGCCCGTAATACAGGCCATGCCAGTGCCGCGCCATGGCGCGCGCCGGAACCCCTGAGGCCAATCCGGCGTCGTAATAGGCCGAAAGCGGGTTGATAATCGCCTCTCGCGCAGCCGGCCGACGGGGGTCGTGGCCAAACAGAGCCTGGTCAAGGTCATGCAAGAGCCAAGGATCATGGTAGGCAGCACGGCCAATCATGACCCCATCAAGGCCGGGCAGATAATCAGCGGAACCTGGATCTGGTGCGCATGGCTGCATAAGTAACAAGGCCTGATTCAGCGTGGTGATTCCGCCATTGATCACAAAAAGGGCTTGCGGAAAATCCTGCTTGAGCCTGCGCACAATCGCGTAGCGCAAGGGCGGAATCTCGCGATTCTCTTTGGGCGAGAGGCCCTTCAGCATGGCGCTACGCGCGTGCACCAGAAAGACCTCGCAACCCGCTACCATAAGCGTGTGCACGAACCTCGAGACAAAGTCGTAACTGTCTTCGTGATCCACGCCAATCCGATGCTTCACGGTAACAGGAATCGCTACTGCCTCGCGCATGGCCTGCACGCATTCGGCCACAAGCCCAGGCTCTCGCATGAGGCAGGCGCCAAAGGCACCCTTCTGCACCCGTTCACTGGGGCAGCCGCAGTTCAGATTGATCTCGTCGTAGCCCCATTCGGCACCTATCTTTGCGGCACGGGCGAGGTCATTGGGTTCACTTCCCCCCAGTTGCAGCGCTACCGGATGTTCAGCCGGGTTGTAGGTCAGCAGACGGCTGAGGTCTCCATGGAGTATTGCCCCCGTGGTGATCATCTCGGTATACAGAAGCGCATTGGGCGCAAGTAACCTATGAAAGAACCGACAGTGTCGGTCTGTCCAGTCCATCATAGGCGCCACGCAGAGCTTACGCATGGCGCCGAAGTGTACCGGCTTCTAAACCCCTGCGGGCTAGAACCGGGTCACGGCCTTTACCCCAACCATCCAGTTGCGCTCGGGCGAGGGTTCAAAAGGCGAGGCATTATTCACAATCACCGAACCTACGTATTTCTTATCGAGCAGGTTATCAATGCGGGCGAAGAACTGCAGGTCGGTTACACCCATGGTTCGAGAATAGCCTGTACGCAACGCCACCGTTTCGAATGGGTCTGCACTAAGGGTGTTGGTATCGTTGGCATAACGACGGCCCACCGACTGCATCTCTATGCCTGCCGACCAGCCCTGAGGTGTTGAACGGGCAGTGCGGGACTGCGCCCACTCGATTTCGCCGAAGACCACATGACCCGGGATCCCAGGAATCTTATTACCGGAGGCAATCGGGGTGGTTCCAGCAACAAAAGCGGTATCGTAAGTTGCATCAATCACGCTGGCAGCAAAGACAGAGCGCCACTGACTAGACCAGTTGCGAACCCAAGACAGTTCGGCTCCCAGCCTCTTAGTCTTGGGCGCGTTTTTAGATGAGGTTCTTCCGAATGCGGACTGGTCCGTGACGATCTCATCGGTAGAACTGACCCAAAAGAAAACGGCGGACAAGCGCTGACCAGAATCAGGGCGCCACTTGATGCCAAATTCCGCCTGATTATTTTCTGAGGCTCGAATCGCCTGGTTGAATGTGGAGGTGGGAGTCGTACCCGTACTGCTGCTAGCATAGGCCACTTCCGCCAAGGTGGGAGTTTCAAAGCCACGCCCATAGTTCACAAAGACATTGGTGTTCGGGCTTACATGGCGCGTTACCCCAAAGGCGGGACTAAACTGGGAGTAACGAACCTTTCCTGATCCATCGGCATTCTGGGCTGTCGCGGGAATGAAATCTCTGCTCTCGAATCGTACCTCGCCAAGGCGCGCACCGGCCGTTACCGAGTAACGCTCGGATACCAAGAAGTTACCCACAAAGAATGCATTACTCGATTGGGCGATGTTGTCTTCATCTCGGGTTGGGGCGCCAGACTTCTCGCCACCAGAGGCAGCGCCCCCCTGCCTGCGTTCCTTTGCATAATCTGACTCGAGGCCCACGGTAAGAAGCGTGGGCACGCTAGCCAGGGTTTGGCTTTGGGAGGCAGACAGCCCGAGGCCGTAATAGTCACGATCAAGGCCTACCCACTGCCCTTCTGCCCCCAAGGCCTGATACTGCAGATTCTGCCGCTGCCCACCGTAGACCCGACCTTCCCAGGTACGGCCAGCGGAATCCTCATGCCGAAGCGTGCTACCTATTTGCTCCTGCGAGGTGATCTTGCGAACCCGCCTCGCCACAGTATTGGTACCCGCCTGGGTACGGTCGCTGGCCAATTGCGCGGCCGTTAAGCCTGCTGGATCAAGCGCATATGGCTGGTCCCAGATATTCAAGATAAAACTGAGCTGCGTCTTCTCAGACTGTTTGAGGTCGTACTTACCATTGAACTGTTTGCGCTTCGCGGCACTATTAACCCGATAGCCATCGGTTTCAAAATGGCTGTAGTCAGCCAGAAATCCCGCCTTGCCAGAGGTGGTGGAGAACTGCACATCGCCCCGCCGCAGGCCATACGACCCGGTGTAGCCCATCAGCGAAAGCTCGGGTACCTCAGAGGCCTTGCGGGTAAAGGCCTGAATCACACCACCAGAGGAATTTCCATACAAAACCGCCAGCGGGCCGCGCAGCACTTCAATACGATCGGTGGAGGTCAGAGCAAAGGTAGAGGCCTGGCCCTGGCCATCGGGAATCGAGGCGGGAATGCCATCGGTGACAAGCTTAATACCCCGCACCCCAAAGGCCGCCCGCGCACCAAAACCCCGAATCGAAATCTGTGGATCCTGGGCATAGTTGTTGCGGTTTGAGGCCGACACCCCGGGAATGCGGGACAAAGCCTCAGAGACATTTACCTGTGGGCCCGCTACCGAGAGTGTTTCGGCACCAACCGAGTTAATTGCTGCAGGGGCATCAAAGGCCTGTTGCTCCTGGCGGTTAGCACTCACCACCACCTCATCAAGCACCGACTGGGCCATGACTGAAGGGGCGAGGCTAGAGGCCACGAGAGCTGCCAAAGGCAGTACACGATTAGATAACCGCTTCTTCATTGCTTTACTCCTTAAGCACGACTTCTTAAACCAAAATCGCTATTAACCAAAAACAAAAGAATACCCTTATCCGGTTATGTCAGCCGTCCTGGCTTAGGCACACGGATAGTGCGACGAGACAATCTCGCGCACTAGACTTGCTGCGTTATAGCGCCGCAAATCCGGGCGCTGCGTCAACGTCTGAATAACGAGACCATAAACGCTATCTGCCGGAACATCGACCCCAATGCAGATCTTGGCGTCTCGCAGATGCATAAGACCATCGAGAACACCCAGCACATACGATCGCGCTGAAGACTGTGCTGTGTCCTCAGAGGAGGAGGCCATGGCATATAGCGCCTCTCCGGTCATAAACCGTACCGACTGCGCCGCCAGGGTGGGCTGGGGTCCCATCCATAGACCAACCCCAAAACTACCCAGCACAGAAACAGCAAAAAGCCTGGCCTGCTGCAGCGCAGGCCAAGCTATCACTTCGGTTCCTCCACTGTGACCTTAATCGAGGTGTACCAGGCCACCACATTCTCAATATCTTCCTCAGACAGGCTCTTGGCGATTACCGACATCACCTCGTGGGCACGCTTACCCGACTTGTAGTTACGAATCTGATAGGCCATGTACTCAGGCACCTGTCCCGCGAGATTCGGGGTCATGGGCGTCTGTGCCTTTCCATAAAGCCCATGGCAGGTGGCGCATGCCTGCTGCGCCCGAATCTTCCCTGCCGCTGGATCTCTGGCAGTTGCCACACCGGCAGTCAAAAAACATAGTGCGGCAAGCACAGTCATTCGTGCGAACCGAGCGTAAGACCCTGTCATAACGACTCCTCATTCAAAAAAAAAACCAGCCCCCCGAAACTCCGAAGGGCTGGTCTTGATACGACTTCTAGTCAGACATTATTACTGCTCATATGAGATGCGATAGATCGCACCCGCAAAGTCGTCAGACACCAGGATGGAGCCGTCTTTCATAACCGCAACATCGACCGGACGCCCACGATACAGGCCGGTTTCAGGGTCTAGGAAGCCCGAGGCAAAGACCTCCATCTTGCCTGCGGAGCCGTCAGGGTTGATGGGCACAAACTGCAACTCGCCACCACTGGGCTTCGTGCGATTCCAAGAGCCGTGCGCCGCAACAAAAACCCCCCCCCGATACTTCGCGGGGAACTTGTTGCCCGTGTAGAAGGCCATTCCGAGTTGCGCCTGGTGGGCGGGAAACTCTACCTGGGGGAAGATCGCGCCTTTGGGCTCTGGCATATCCTTCAACTCTGTCGCCGCCGGGGAGCCAGCCACCTTGAACTTGCCATTCCAGTAGGGAAAGCCGAAGTGCTCGCCAGCCTTTGTGGAACGATTGAGTTCGCCCGGGGGAATGTCATCACCAAGGCCATCGACCTGGTTATCGGTCCACCAGAGGGTGCCATCTTTGGGATTGAAGTCCATGCCCACCGAGTTACGCGCGCCTTTGGCAAAGACCTGGCGCCCGCTGCCATCGAAGGGGTCAAGGCGAATGATTCCACCAATACCCGTCTTTTCGTACAGGTCGATCTTGCCCTTGGGCTGAACGTTGTAGGGCTGACCCAGCGTTACATACAGCTTCTTGTCAGGTCCGATGCGGCAGGTGCGCGCACCATGGTTGAACGACTCCTCTTCTACAGGAATGAGCCCACCCTGAGGCACGACCTCAATCACCGCAACATCCGGGCCCTCATAGAAGAACTCGGCGGCGGGGAAGTTCAACACACGGTTGTGCTCCACCACCACCAAGAAGCCATCACGTGTCCAGCAGACCGCATTGGGATTGGTGAACTTCAACGAGGGTGCAAACGACTTCACTTCGTCTGCGACACCATCGCTGTTGCGGTCGGTTACCGCCCAGACCGTGGTTTTACGGGTACCTACAAACAGCATGTTTGTGGAGGGTGCCACAGCCATATGCCGGGCATCAGGCACGATCGCAAACAGGTCAATCTTAAATCCAGGGGGAAGCTTAACCCGCTTTAAATTCTCACGAATCGCTGCGGCGTTTTTGCCTTCTTGGGGAACAACAGGAATATTTAAATCGGTAGTAGCCACCTTGAACTGCTTAAGGGTGGCAAGTTTGTCAGACGCGAGGGCTGGGGCCTGCGCCGCGATGCCCAACGAAACTGCCAGGGCGACTGAAGACAGCCGGAATGCTTTCATAAAGTTGATCTCCTAGGATTTTCTAAACACACTCGCCACGCTGTAATCGGCAAGTAACCCGCACTGTAACGCAGTAGTTCCGGCGCTCTGCCTATGGCTAACCCTAGGATGCGTAAAAACCCCTTCGCAAAAACCCTAGACAAAGAGGCCGCCCGCGCGGCGGGTAACTCGGGCCATGGCGGTTAGCAGCACCTCTTCAATGCCACCCTGGGCCGCGATGCCTATGCGCTGCCGAGCCCGGGTAATGCCCGTGTAGAGCAACTCGCGGGTCAGCCCACCGTGGCGCGAATCGGGAAGAACCATAAGGCATTCATCGAACTCCGACCCCTGTGACTTATGTACCGTGAGGGCAAACACAGTCTGGGCACTCGTAAGCCGGCTGGGCAGAACCCACCGCACGCCCCCGGGGGCATCGTCAGCCAGGAAAGCAACCCGCAGCGCCTCCGCGCGGCCTGCTGCTAACAGATGCTTTATCGGTAAAGATAAGGTAACACCCATGTCCCCATTCATAAGACCCAGTGAATAGTCGTTGCGGGTAACCAGTACCGGACGACCCTCGTACCAGAGCCCCTGCGGCACGACGAGACCCTCGCGCGCAAGTAAAGACTCGATCACCAGGTTGACCTGATCAGTACCCAAAGGACCCGCCCGCAGCGCGCAAAGCACCTGAAAACAGTTTCGCGCCCGCAAGACCTGCACCGCCCATTGGCTAAAGGCCTCAGCGGTGGCCCCTGCAGCAGGCCGCAGCCTATGCAGTAGCTGCAGAAAACCATCCAGACCGTGCCCAGAGGATGCTGTGTCGTGACGACCTCCATTACGGCTCAGGCAGACGGCAAAGACCCGATTAAGCGCCGTCGGCAGTGACCCGGTGAGGGGATGCAGCCTTACCGCATCATCTTCCGTGTGAAGCGCCCGTCGTAGCGCCTCGGAATCTGCCGCATGTACTGCAGAGGCAATCCTGCCAATGCCCCCTGAGGGATCAAACCGCCTGCTACCCCGCAGCATGACCACCTGCTGATCCAGGTCTCGGCCCTGAGCACGCATACATGCTGCGGGAAGTTGCATGCCAGTGGCCTTTAGCACCCACTGGACCGTATCTGTCCAGTAACCTCCAGACTCGGCCCGCGCGCAGAGCTGGCCAAGAACTCCGCCCGCCTCCACCGAAGACAGCTGGTCTTTGTCCCCAAGCAGTACAAGCCGGGCATGATCAGGAAGGGCCACGACAACAGCAGCCATCATCTCCAGGTCGATCATCGAGGCCTCGTCGATCACCAAAAGATCAATAGGCAGGGGTCGCCGTGCATCATGCTGAAACCGACGGGAATCTGTCCTTGCCCCGAGGAGCCGATGCAGCGTGGTGACCTCAGTAGGGATAGACCGCATGAGCGGGTCGTCCTGCTGCATAAAATCGGGCAGCAGCTGCCGTGCGGTCAGCAGGGCCGCGCGCAGACGGGCTGCCGCCTTACCCGTGGGTGCTGCTACCGCTATGCGCAACGGTTGCGCCGCCGGCTCTGCAAAGGCCAGGGTCTGCAGCAAGGCCAATAGCCGAACCACGGTGGTGGTTTTTCCGGTGCCCGGGCCCCCGGTAATCACAGCAAAGCTGCTGCGAGCCGCTACCGCACAGGCAATCTTCTGCCAGTCAATTGGCTGCTTTGGCTCGGCCTGCTCGTCTTGGGTTGTACCGTCTTTGGATTTGCCGTACTTGGATTGGCCGTTTTTGGATTCGCCGTCTATGACTTGGTCGTCTAGAGACTGAGGCATGCCCGCCGCCAGGTCAGGCCTTGGAAAAAGCGCAGAGAGCACCGAGACGAACAAGGGCCAGGAGGCCTCTACAGCCGCCTCATGAGGGAGAGATCTGGCCGCACTCGTTGTCAGCCGATGCCTGATGGCGGACTCCACCAGCCTTTCGTAATGCCAGTAGCGACGTAGGTACAGCCGATGGCCCGCGATGACCAGAGGACAGGTGTTGCCAAGTGCAGACTCCCCTGGCGACACCAGACCCGTTGTCTCTATGAGGCTCTCGACCCAGTGGGAAAGAGACAACCCAGCCAGACGCATGCCTATCTCTCGGGCTTCATGGGAAACGGGGGCATCCGCTGTGTCCGGTTTAGGCTCGATCAATCCGAGGGCATCAACCGGGTCTTCCAGAACATGGGCAAGGTCGAGACAGACATGGCCTCTGCCCAGCTGATAACTCACCAGCCCCACGGCAAGCAGCACCGGCGGAGAAAGACCAGGTACGCGATCTGCGAAAAACCGAACGAGGGCTCTATCAACCGATCGCAAAATACTATCGGTGCCATCGAAACCCTTGGCCCCATCGACTCCATCGAAACCCTTGGCCCATTCAAGGTCTGTTCCTCTGCCGGTAGCGCCCGTCACGAAAGGCCCCCTTCCCCACCGAGAAAAAGGCTGTCGAGTGACGCAATACACGCCAATGGCGGCCGCTCGAAGTGCACTCCCCTACAGGGCCCGTGCAGACCACGCAGAAAAAAGTAGGCGGCCCCACCGATATGCTGATCGTAAGAATAGTTGGGAATGCGGCTACGCAGCAGGCGATGCAGGGCCAAGAGATAGAGCGCGTACTGCAGTTCGTAGCGGTTCTCTAACACCGATACGGCAAGAGCCTCTGCGGTGTAGTCAGCATCCGTGGGCCCCAGCCAGTTCGACTTGTAGTCGACCACAAAGTACCGGCCCTCGTGCAAGACGATGAGGTCAATAAAGCCCTTCAGCATGCCGGTCAGTTGATGCGCGGTAAGCGGCTTACGACTCTTGCCGGGAAGGCATCCGGCACTGACCAGGCTATCGAGTGCCGCCACATCCACCGCGCAGGCGGCAATCCAGAACTCGAGTTCCGGCCTTGTCTGCGCGGCCCTATCGAGTTGCAGGGTGAATCCTGCCAGAGGCAGTTCGGTGCGCATCCAGCCAAGCAGCCATGGGGTGATCTCCCTTGCCCATGTGGCCCAGCCAAAGGCCTGACAACGGCGGTCTACCTCCTGGGCAAAGGCCTGCGGCGCAGCCGAAACGCTGGCAAAGCCCTGACGCGCCGCCCATTCCAGAAGCCCATGCAGAAAAGTTCCTGACTCTGAGCCCTTTGGAAATCGGTGTAAGGGCCCCTTCGGCGGAATTGGTGTCTCAAGCCAAGGCCAAAAAGGCTCCTGGCCCATATCTATTAGGTTCTCTGCGCCAGCCGAGTCGAGCGGCAGGGTGGCCGCAACGGCCTCCAGATCTGTTGCGACAGCCCGTGCCTTGATCCCTGAATAGCTCGACACGGACCAGCCATCATGGCCCTGCCGGGTCGGCACACGGGCATGGCCGCCAGGGGAGGCAGCGAAACCACGGGGCGGCATGGGAGTGCGGCGCTGCCCGTCTGTGCCATTCGCTGCGTGGGCAGGGGTTAGCGTATCAGGTAGAAGCGTTGTATTCATGTGGCTGCCCACTGGTTGCTCGCCATCGCCCTCACCTGCGAAGACCGAGCGAACCTGATGATGATCAAGGTTTTCGGCCCACTGGGCCATAGCGCTGAGAAAGTCTCTGTCTGACACAGGGTCAGGCCACAAGAGGTAATCAATAGCCCTGGGGCCTTGATTTTGAATGGGGCCAGTACCAACCCATAGCAGGTGTTCGGCACGGGTGAAGGCAACGTAAAGCTTACGAATATCTTCTGCCAGACGCTCGGCGTCGGAGAGGGCCAGCACGTCGTCGCCCACCTCATCCCAGGCAAGTGCCAGGTGGCCGTCTGCGTTGTGCCACTTAATCGGCCGATCACTAGGCTTTACCGGGCGCGCAGCAGAGGCAAAAGGCAGCAGCACCACCGGGTACTGCAGCCCCTTGGCCTTATGAATCGTTACCACCCGTATCAAGGCGTCATCAGTCTCAAGCCGCCTGCGCTCGCCGTCTTCATCGCCCGATGCCTCGCTACGCTGCTGGGCAAAATACCGCAGCAGTGCCTGCGGCCCTTCAAGCCGAACGCTGGCCTGCTGCAGCAGTTCGGCAAGATGCAACAGGTCGGTAAGAATGCGCTCTCCCGTCTGCCCACGGCCGTCTTCAGATACCTGTAAGAGCCTTGGGGAAATTCCGAAGTCCACCAGGATTTTGCGCAGCATAGGCAGAACCCCGCGACGCAGCCAGACATCACGATACCGTTGGAACTGCCCCAGACAGGCCTCCCAGTCAAGCTCATTGCGGGTGAGGGCGAAGAGGTCTGGGATTGATAAGCCCAAGGCCGCCGTGGCAAGGGCAGCCCGCACCAGAGACTCATCCTCGGGATGGGCACAGGCCTGCAACCAGCGGTAGACATCCTCGGCCTGGGGGGTCTGGTAAACGGATTCTTTATCCGAGAGATAGACCGACCGTAACCCCCGGCTGGCAAGGGCCCTTCGTACCAGGGCTGCCTGCTGACGGTTATCAACGAGCACGGCAATGTGCCGAGGGGCAAGGGGCTCGTAGCTGCCCGAGCCCGCCGCTGTGAATCCCATTTCCCCGGCTTCTGCCAGGGACAGCCAATAAGAGATCTGCCCGGCGCAGGCGCGCGCCATATCGCTCAGGTACTGGTCCTTGGTAACGCCCCCATCAGCCCTATCAGCTCCATTCGCCCCATCAGCCTCATTCGCCCCATCACCCCTCGCCGGGGCATGTACTGTCCAGGTGACGGGGCACACCGGCCTGCCCCGCTCAGTAAGAGCATGCGTAGAGGCCTGTGCGCCCGCCCGGATAAACGGAACGGGATTGTTTTCACCCTCACGGAAAAGAAAAGCGCCCTTACCCTGCGCACGCAACTCGGCTCCCTCGAATACCGCATTGACGGCAGCAACCATCTCGGGGGTCGAGCGAAAATTCTGGCTTAGGCTGTAGATCCTTGCCTGCGCATCGCGACGCGCCTGCAGATAGGTGTAGATATCGGCCTGACGGAAGGAGTAAATTGCCTGTTTTGGGTCACCGATCATTACCAGGCAGGTCTCTGGCCGATTCTGTGCCACGCCGTAAATGCGGTCGACAATCTCGTACTGCAATGGGTCGGTGTCCTGAAACTCATCAATCAGGGCTACCGGAAACCGGCTTCGGATAGCTGCTGCCAGACCGGGCCCATTTTCGCCGCGCAGGGCCTGCACGAAACGCCCGAGCATGTCGTCAAAGTCAAGTTCGGTGCGCATCCGGCGCTCACCCTGACAGCGGGCCACCACCCATCGCAGCGCATGCTGCAGTAATGCCGACCGAGGGCTCGCAATAGCGGTTAATACCGTGTGCAGACCTGAGAGATTGCGAATCGCGGGATGGTCTGGCGGGCTGCCCTCTTTCCAGACCTGTGCCAGCCCCTGCGGTGTCAGCCGCGTCCAGCCGGTATTGAGCGTTAGATCAATAGCAGCAGGGTCATCCGCCCAGCGGGCGATGGCATCAAGCCAGCTTCCATAGTGATTCCTCATGAACCTTCTACGGTCGAACGCGTTAGCAGCATCGGCCTGCGCGAACACCGCCCGTAGCTCTACCACCCACTGCGCCCAGTGTGCTTTATGAGGCGCCAGATCTTGCGCAATAGCGCGGTCGTGGGCACGACAGATTTCTTCGGGCCCCAGGTCATCAGGCTTCTCGTTCTCGCCAGGCCAGGCTGCATAGGCAATGAGAGGCCGCAGCAGTTTATCCAGGTCAGAAGGGGTCTTCCAGAACTTTGCAATACGGTCCATCACTGGCACAGACAATGGATCGTAGAAGCGCCGCCAGTAGTCGCGTACGGCCTGCTGACGCTGCGCCTCGCCATTCATCTGCAGTCGCTGCTGAAAAAGATTCAGGCTATCAAAGGCATGCTCACGCAGCATGCGATAGCACCAGCCATGAATCGTGGATATGGCCGCAGCATCCATAGCCTGCGCAGCAGTCTGTATGGTCTGGGCATGTATCGGCCACTGGTCTTGCGCGAACTGGCTACGCCAGTTGAGAAGAAGCGGCAGCAATGGCCTTGATTGGTCAGCATCAACAAGCCTCTGCCCGAAACAACGCGCTGCCAGGCCCAGGGCTTCGCGAATGCGGCCTCGCAGCTCCTGGGTAGCCGCCTCGGTAAAGGTGACCACGAGAACCTCTTCGGGAGACCTCCCGGGCTGCTGCGAATCTCCTGGCCCTGCGTGGGTGAGCACCAGGCGCAGGTAGAGCAAGGTAATAGCAAAGGTCTTGCCCGTTCCGGCGCTGGCCTCGATCAGTTGGCTTCCCCAGAGCGGAAACTGCAGAAACTCTAATGGCCTTGGCGCAGGGTTCATACAGCCTCTGGCTCCGCCTTCGCCTGTTTGGTCTGCCGCACAGGGATCGCCTGGGCCAGGGCCTTTATAGGCCCATACAAGCGAGTGCAGAGGATGAAAAACGATCCATCCTGCGCCAAAGCCGCGAAAGTGGGGTAGGCACGGGCCAGATAGGGGCTGCGGCCCACCTCTCCGGGAGAAGGCACGCTTGAAAATGGATTGCCCTCGTAGGCCTCGACGACTTTGGCGATTTTGGGGTCAGACCACGCGGTCTCCGATTTGTCCGAGGAGGCGGCAAGCCAGGCAAATCCAGTGTGTGGCGCCAATGGCAAGGGCCGGCAGAGAGCCTCAAGATAGGCCGTGGCCAGATCGTTGAGCAGTTGCTGCGCGCGCGCAGGCGCGATCGGCGCAAAGCTGACATCGGCATTGAGCCCCATTACCCGGGTAGCCATCGCGCAGCCAAGCGCTTCTCCAGCCACGACCTGCAAGGCCAGGTGTTCCACCCAGAACCCCACAAGCTTTTCCAAGGAGAGCTTGCCCTTCTTATCTCCCAACCGCCGAGGGGTGATGACAATCCGAGTCCCCTCATTGCCCAGACAAAAACACTGGTCGATACGGCCTTCCAGCATAAGTGAGGCTGGTAGCTGCAGCCCATCCGCCAGATTTACTGGCGGACTCACTATCAGGTTCACTGAGAGACTTACTTCGCGGGCTGGGCCATTAAAACCTAAACGCAGGGACTCAACCCGCGCAAACAGTGCGCGAACTTCGGTAAGCGCCTCTGCCATCCAGGTGTCGCGGGCCGCCCCCACAGGGAGATCGCCAGCCGCCCTTATCTGCGCCATGGTCTGGTCAAGGAACCCGTCAAGCGGCTGCTTCTGATCAAAGGCCTGGTAACAGGCCTCTAGCAGCGCCTGCTCCTGCGTAAAGCGATTGAGCCCAGTGACCAGGAAGGCTTCTTCGTCATCTTCGGCAACAGATCGCGCCTCACCAAGACTGACCTTCAGGCGTTCCTTGAAGAAAACCGCTAAGGGTTCTTTTAGGAAGGCTATTAATTCGGCCAGGCGCACCTGGGAAGTCACACCGCTTTCGTTGCTGGCATGACGAGAGTCGCTGTAGACGAGGGGCAGTTGCTGCCCGGCCCAGTGGGCCGCATCTGCAGCCTCCGTACTAACGGACTGCCATTCTCGGGCATAGGTAAACCAACGGTCTGCGCCTGGCGACCCCGCCATGGGAAAGTAGGCGGGATGAAACGGCTGGAGGCGATGCCTCTGGGTAAGGGCGGAAGACAGCTTCGCATCGGAGGCTGCTGCATTCGAATGAACAGCCCAGGTATCGTCGATATGGTCTCGCAGCTGACCGACCAGCACCGAGGGCGCCCGGTCGGAGTCATCGACGGGGCTTTTGCCAACCCAGCTAATGTAGAGCGTGTCGCGGGCAGAGACCAGCGCCTCGAGAAAAAGATAGCGGTCGTCATCGCGGCGGGACCGGTCACCTGGCCGCAGGTCATGGCGCATCAGGTCGAAGTCTGCCCGCGGCCTGCTGCGCGGAAACTCGCCATCGTTGAGGCCCAGCAGACAGACCATGCGAAACGGGATTGCCCGCATCGGCATCAGGGTGGCAAAAGAGACACGTCCTGCAAAGAACCGCTGGCCAAACTGCTGCTGGCCAATCCGTGCCTGCCATTCCGACCGCACCACCGAGAGCGGAATGGGGGCATCGAAGTTGGCATTAGAACAGTCCTGCTGCCAGTCGAGCAGAGCCGACTGCGCCTGCAGCAGAAAGGTCTGCTCCTCAGTGGACTGCGGCGCAAAGAAGTCGCCCAGCATTTGCGCAAGAGAAGTGGCCCAGGCCCCGGGAGCAGCGGGCACGACAAGCCTAGCGCGATAGTCGCGCATGGTGGCGACAAGTAACGCCAGAGCGCCCACACCGCTTGCTTCCAGGCCCGAGACCTCAGCATACGGCGAGACATCCTGCCAGAGCGGCGTCTGACTGCTGGCCGCAAGGCTATCGCCCACCGCATAGCCCAAGAGCATGCGCTCAAGACCAAAGACCCAGGTGTTCTGATCTACCGCATGGCCGGCAAAGGCGCCACGATGGGCGGCATCGAGTGCCCAGCGAATATTCGACTCACGTATCCATCGGCTAAGCAGCGGCAGCTGCGCCTCTGGCAGACCGATGCGATGGCGCACTGCCGGCACCCCCAGAAGCGCCATGAGCTCAGAGGCCGAGCACCGTGCCTCGGTAAGCCCCAAGAGAAAATCCAAGGCCTGCGCCATAGGCAGCTGCTGACTCAATACCCGGTCTGTAATCGAAAAGGGGATTCGCCGGGGGTCGTCTGCTCCGTGCTGGCCAAAAACCGCCTCAATAACCGGCGCATAGGCATCGATGTCAGGCACCATGACCACGATATCCCGGGGCTGCAGGGTCTTGTCACGGTCGAAGGCATCGAGCAGCTGGTCATGAAGAACCTCTAGCTCACGCTGCGTACTATGCGACTGATGAAAGACAATCGATCGATCAGTAAGGAGGTTTAGGTCAGTATCGTGGCTCTGGGGTGACTGGCCCAACAAGATGTCATCTTGCAGCTGATGCAAGAGGCTATCTCTGCCGGGGCTCTCAAAGAGGTCGATGCGCTGGCTCGGCTGCCCATACCGGTCGTCGACACGAGGCTCTTCGGTTGCCTGAAGCAGGCCCATGTAGTCCCGGCCCTGCTTACCCCAGGCCGACAACAGGGTATGCGTAGGCTCTGACCAGTCTTCGCGGCAGGGATTGTGCACACAGACGAAGACTTCACTGCATTTGGCTATTGCCTGTAAGACCTCCAGCGACTGCCTGGGCAGTGCCGAGACACCAAAGACAAAGAGCCGAGAGGGCAGTCCGGTAAGACGCTCTTCAGACCCGTAGACTTTCTCGAGGAAAGCCTGATGCACGGTTGCCCGACTGGTCTGACCTTCGGGGCCGACATCATCGCGCAGGTGGCGCCAGAGCGCGGGCTGCCAGAGGTCGGCCGCTGCAATAGGGCTCTGGCTGCGGTCGGCATGAATCAAGACATCGCGGCCCTCGGCCCAGGCATTGAGCCAGTCTGCCCGATAGACCTGGTACTGGTCAAAGAGATCTGCAACCTGCTGCGCCAGTTGGTAGCAGCGCAACGGGTCACGCTCCGGCCCCAGGAATCGCACCAAGGGACGATACTGAGGCTGTTGCGGCAGCGATGAGAGAAGCCGCATCAACCGCCAGACAAGCCTGTCCTTATCGAAGGCGGAAGTATCGGGAACCGCATCAGACCCAAGCACTGCGCGGTAGGCCTGCCAGACAAACCGTGAGGGCAGAGAGAGGTCAAGACAGGCCGCTATTCCCAGACCCCCGCCGCCATCGGCAGCCGGGTTTTCAGCAAGGCCTAGCTTGAGCCACTGGGCTACCCCATTGCTCTGCACCAGAATCGTTTCGTTCTCAAGGCCAGCAAGCGGATGTCGGCGTATCCAAGACACCAGGAAATCGCGCAAGGCCTCCGGCCGATTGCTATGGATGAGCCGCAGCCCCTGGCCCATCACCGAGTCTTATGCCAGGGCCCAGGCCCATAAACCGCAGCCCTAATGCGCGGGGTCATCGCGAGAAGGCGGATTGGGCGGGCTCTCGTGCGGTGTGCTCTGGACATTATCGGCCGCCGTACCTGAACCTGACTCTGACAGCTCAAGTTCCAGCATGGCCCTGCTGGCGATTGCCTCGGGAATTGGGCTCTTAGGTGCCACGCCCAGGTTCTCAAAGTGCTTGGCCTGGCTCACCAGGTTGCCCCGGCCCAGGTAGAGCTGGCCAAAGGCCTTGTCATAACTGGCCTTCACAGAGTCAATCTGACGGCCCAGCGTCTCCATGCTTTCCAGAAACGTGACCAGCTTGCGATAGATCTTGGCGGCTCGGTCGATAAGGTCAGCCGTGTTGGCATTCTGCTCTTCAAATCGCCAGAGCTGTCGCACGATGTTCAGACTGGTTAGTAGAGTGGTGGGTGTGGCCACCAGCACATTTTGTTCAATGGCCTTTTGAAAGAGCGACTCATCGGCCTTTAATGCCTCTACAAAGGCCGACTCCACCGGCACAAACATGAAAACAATCTCGGGGCTGTTAATGCCAGGCAGCTCAAAATAACTCTTGTTAGAGAGTTCTTGAATGCGCTCGGCGACTGCGGTGACATGGTCTTTAATCGCCAGAGCGCGCGAGGGCTCATCCTCCGCATTCACATACCGGGTATAGGCATTGAGCGACACCTTGGCGTCAATCACCAGATGCTTGTTCTGTGGAAGAAAGACCACCACGTCGGGCCGTCTTCGCCCCTCTTCAGTATGAAAACTCTGCTCGCGCTTATAGTCGCGGCCCTCGCGCAGACCAGATCTATCGAGCACATTGGCAAGCACCAGCTCTCCCCAGTTGCCCTGCTTCTTCACACTCCCCTTCAGTGCCGTAGCAAGCCCGTGGGCCTCTTCGGTCATCCTCTGGTTGAGATCTTTGAGCTGCGAGAGCTCCTGGCGCAGCGCGGCCTGCTGCTCCGCATCCTTAAGGTGAATCTCTTCGACCTTGGTCTTGAACTCCACCATGCGCTCACGCAGGGGGGTAAGCAGCTGGCCCAGGGTTGCCTGATTCTGCTCGGCAAACCGCTTGGACTTTTCTTCCAGAATGTCATTGGCCAGCGACTTGAACTGGTCTGACATGGCCACCTTGGCATCTTGTAGAAGGGCAATCTTCTGCTCATGCAGGGCAGCCTGCGCCTGCAGCTCGGCGCGCAGCACCATCGCCGTGCGCTCTGCCTCTTGTGCCAGGTGCTCCGCATTCTCGCGGGCCTGGCGCTCGCCCTGCAGTATGGCAAGCCGCTCTTGGGTGCGGGCCATTTCGGCGGACATGACCGACTCAGCCTCACGGACCGCGCCAGCCATGCGCGCCCGCATAACTAGCCAGACCACCAGGGCAGCCGCCGCTGCCGCAACCAGTGCCGCAACCGTTGCGACGATTACAATCGGGGAGTCGATCACCGCAGTATCCTGACGTGAATAAAGAGACATGGCCATTCTAAATCTTGCCGCCTACCAGTTCACTGCCATTGCCGACACGCAGGCTATTCGGCGCGATCTGCTGGCGCAGGCGAGCGCCCTGGGCATAAAGGGCACGATTCTGGTCACCCCCGAGGGTCTCAATGCATTTCTGGCCGGCCCCGAAGGCCCCTGCCGCGCAATGCTTGCCTGCCTGCGAGCAATACCTGGGTTTGCAGAACTGCAGGCCAAAGAGAGCTGGTCGGACACGGTTCCCTTTCAACGGTTAAAGGTCAAGTGCAAGAATGAGATCATTCGCATGGATCATCCGATGATCCAGCCCAAAAAAAAACGCGCCCCTGCAGTAGATGCCCAGACTCTTGCCCGGTGGCTCGACCAGGGCCATGATGACCAAGGCCGGCCCATTGTCATGCTCGATACCCGCAACGACTTTGAGGTCGACTATGGCCGGTTTGCCAATGCCGTCGACTGGCGTATTCAACGGTTTACCCAGTTTCCGCAGGCCGTGCGAGACCATCGCGATACGCTTGAGGGTAAAACCGTGGTCAGCTATTGCACCGGGGGCATTCGCTGTGAAAAAGCGGCGTTATTCATGCAGTCCCAAGGCCTAGACCGGGTACTGCAGCTCGAGGGCGGAATACTCAAATATTTCGAAGAAACCGATGGCCGGCACTGGCAGGGCAACTGCTTTGTCTTCGATGCGCGCGAGGCGCTCGATGCTGATCTGCAGCCAGCACCCAGATCGCTCGGGCTGGACACCGCAAATAGCTGCCACGTACCACCCAAAGCGCAACTGCCGCACCGAGCACAATAGGCCGGGGAGCGCATGAACGGGACGCTGACGAGCGTTGCGAATGCCGCGAGG
>JBMSYB010000025.1:0-27438 GCA_049426285.1 Burkholderiaceae bacterium | reverse complement strand
ATGCAAAAGTCACGAGCGTTTAGCAAAAAAAAGCCCACGATTTCGGGGGCTTTCTAAGAAAAAACAACTAGAGTTACTGAAGCAGTGCAAGTACGGACTGTTGCTGCTGGTTGGCTTGGGCCAGCATTGCAGTGGCAGCCTGCTGAATAATTTGGGCTTTTGCCAAAGCAGTGGTCTCCGTGGCGTAGTCGGTGTCAAGAATTCGACTACGAGACGCAGAGGCGTTCTCAGAGGATTCAGACAAGACATTCACAATAGCGTCTAACCTGTTTTGGTAGGCGCCCGAGCGGGCCTGCGCGGAAGAAATATCGGAAATAGCGGCATCAATGGCCGTAAGGGCATTTTGAGCGCCCAACTGCGTTGAAACATCTACTTCGGCTATTTTAACCCCGGTATCCGACCCACCGAAGGTTCCAACACGGAAGCCAAAATCTTCTATATTGTTGTCACCCTCATTACCACGGGCAAGGGTAAAGGCCTTATCAGAAGTTAAACGAACGGAGGCGAAGAATGCAGTCGCATTCGCAGAGGCACCCCCGGCGGAGACACCAATAACCCCAGCTAAGCCTATATTCCCAGCGCTAAGAGCTCCCGTCCCTAGAATAATATTTCTTCCGTCCTGAGCGGTTAATTGAATACCCTCTCCCCATGCGCTTGCTACAACGCCTGTTTGCCCCTGCCACGCGTTAAACTGGTCAATAATTCCGTCTCGCGTCGTCGAAGCTACGCTAAAGGTGACACCATTTAAGAAGACGGCTGCACTTACAGCGGTTGCCTCGAAGCCAGTACCCCGTATCACATTGGCCTCAGCAACTGCAGTAACTCCATGCAAATGAGTCTTCTTGTTAATTGCAGCGGCAATAGCAATTGCACTTGCAGCCCTAAAGCCAGAGGTGAAACCGGTTGCATCGGTATGAGAGGAGGTGTCGTCTGTGGCAATAGAGGCACCAATTGCGATATCATTGATCACGAGAGTGTCACCCGCAAAAACCGGTGCTGCATCCGTAGCCGACAAACCTGTTCTATATTTGGTAACCATTGTTGCGATATCCGCCTTATAAACCCCCGCTCTCAACCCCGAATTCTCAAGATTATCAAGAGTCTTATCAGTACCTTGACTTATTACAATGTCGGTTCCATCCAAACTATAGAGAGAAAAAGTTCCAATATAGGTTGCAGAAGCTTGAATACCCGTGGTTGCCGCAGTGAAAGTGCCAGCACTTGTAGCAAATTCAATTGTGATGTTACGGCCATCGTCTGCGATAAGCGTAACGCCCTGCTCATTGTCTCCCGTATTAACTGCCCGAACACCTGTAGCCCCGGAAATTGCATTAATGGCGTTCGCAACAGTAGCTCTTGAAAGCTCGGAGTCGGTAGAGGTGAATATCCTTGCAGTCTGCACACCATTGATCGTGATGACACCACTTCCAGATATGTTAGTCGTGGACATCGAAGAGCCCATAACAACCGTATCGTTAACCTTTGCAAATACACCACTCTGCGCAGACACCCGATTTATGGCGGCAACTTTGGCAATAGCACTGGCAGCAACAATTGAAGCGGAGGCAAGGGCGTTAGCATTGGCTGTGGTACCTCTGAATGACAAGTCGTCGTCCACTGCAAACGATTCGCCAACCAAAACACCGTTGATCGTCAAGACACCTGCGCTGAGCGCTCCAATGTCTGTTGCGTCGCCACCAAATGACGTTAGAGCAGGGCGATCGCCCGAGCCAATGTCTTTGATCTCAACCGAATCGAAACCAATGTCGATTGTTTCGAGTTCATTGGCGCCCGTTTGCAACTGAATCTTTTGGGCAGAACCGTCAAGAAGATTGATGCCGTTGAACTTAGTCGTTTTAGCAACGTTATCAATTTCGGCCTTCAGCTCATCCACTTCCAGTTGAATCGATGCACGATCGGAGGCACTGACCGTACCGGTAGATGCCTGAACAGCAAGCTCGCGCATGCGCTGTAACATGCTATTGACTTGACCATAGGCGCCGTCAGCCGTTTGGGCCATTGAAATGGCGTCGTTGGCATTGCGAACCGCCATGCCAAGGCCGCGAATCTGCGCCGTCATGCGGTTAGAAATAGCAAGGCCAGCGGCATCGTCTTTGGCGCTGTTGATACGCAGTCCGGTAGACAAACGCTCCATGGCGCTTGAGAGCTTAAGGTTGTTTGAACGCATGGACTCCTGCGCAACCAGGGCCTTCACGTTGGTGTTAATAACTGACATGTGTTACTCCTTGAAAAAAGGTTAAAGAGTTCAGAACGACAACATGTCAGTTCTGATGTCCGTTAAGTCGGTTACCAAAAGTAAAACTTAAGGACGAATCAAAAGGCTTCATCAAATAAAACTCCTTTAAGGCTCTCAATGTTCTGCGAAATGCGAACAACCGCCTCGGCCGGAATCTGCCGAATAAGCTTGCCGGTCTCCTTATTCGTTACGCTGACCACCACAATGTCGGTCTGGTCATCAATGCGAAAACCCAAATTAGTCTGTTTGCGCTCAAGTTGGTCGTTCAACCTTGATATGGCTTCTTCCAGTTTTTGACGGTTCTCTCGATGATTCAACATCATCCTTTCCTGATCAGCCTTTTGCTGAGCCTGCATGGATACCACCCGGGCACCCGCCTGCTCGCCCAAGACCTTTAAACCCGATTCGCTCGGGCTGGGTGCAGAAGGCTTGGTGGGCTTCGTTGCTTCGCTGGCTTGAGAATTGGAAGGGGCGAGGGCCGCAGCCTGCACGCGCACGGCTTGCCGGGTCACGGGGGTGACCGACGGTGAAGCAGAGCTAGCAGTGGAACCCACAGGAATCATGGCGCCTTCCGAATAAACTTAATCCTTTATGAACCTTTTACGGCACTCGTTGGAAGAACATCGGAGAGACCTTTAAAAACTAAAACGTAAAATACGTAAAGTATTAAAAAGTTCTTAAAAAGCTAAACTTGGTCTGAAACTAGGGGTACCAGCGCGCCGGCGATTAGTTCTTATACGCGTTCGCAAGATTTTCAAACTGCCCTTTAAGGTTCTCGCGCATAGCGGTAATTTGGCCCACAAGGCTTTCCATAGCGGCAAACTGTTTGGTATAGCGCTCAAGCAAGGAACTCATTCGTTCTTCCAGGTCTTCCAGCTGTGTTTCGTAACGACTCACCTGGCTCTCGGCGCTAGAGCTCTGGCTCATAATAATGCCTGTGGGTGACATAAGATCGCGCAGCCGCGTTGCAAGGGTGACTCCAAGGCCTCGCTTAATAACTGTTTCACCATTTTCTACGGTGGACTGTCGTGCAGCCAAAACCTGAACAACCTCTTCGAAGTTGGCGGTTACGGTGGCGTCCAGCGTGGCTTCGTCTAACGTAACAACACCATCTTTATCAACGGACACACCCAGATCGCGAAAGCTTTTAACGCTATCGCCTGCGGTCTCGCTCTCGCCAAAAAAGATCTGTCGAATTTGCGAAAGCACGGTTCGAACCGTAGAGTCGCCACGCAAAGAGCCACTAAAAATATCGTCGGGGTCATCTGATGCAGGGCCCGAAAGAACACCAAAGTCAGACACCAGGTTGTTGTAGGCCTGCACAATGGACTGCACCTTTTCTTTGACGCCAGTGGCGTCGCGCACCACTGTAAGCGAGCTAGCGCTTGAGGTCGTGGCCTGAAGATCAAGCGTAACGCCTGAAATCACATCATCAATGGTGTTCGTTGCCCGGGTAATACTCACGCCGTTGACGGTAAGCGAGGCATCGGACGCGGCCTGGCCAACGGGCGTTGAAAAGGCAAACTCGGTGGGGTCGGTGGCCGTACTGGAAACTGTAAAAACATTGTCTGCCCCGGTGCGGCCGGTTAAAACCAACCGGTAGCGATCGGCGGCATCTACATTGCCAGTATCAAGAACTTGGGCGCTTACGCCGGCACCCGACAAATTAATGGCGCTCGCCACAGCCGACAGGTTTGTACTGGCCTGGTCAATAGAGACAGTGGTGCTGGTCTGACTGCCCACCGGGCCCACCGTAAAGGTAAGGTCAAAGGCGTTACCCCCGTTGACTTGAGACGTAATATTTGCAAAGCCTGTATCGGAGTTGCTGCGTTGTGCACGTGCCAAGGAGTGAATATCAATGCTGTGCGACCCAGGCGCGGCAAGACTGCTGGTGGAGACTGACAAAGCCGAGGAATTCGAAACCCGGGCTGTGGTGCTGGCGAAGTCCGTAGTGCTATCCACCTGCTCCACACTGGCCTTGAACACGTCCATGGCCGCCATCATGGCCGAATAGCCCGAAATCTTGGCTTCGGACCGATCAATCTTGGCCTGAATGGCGTTTTTGCGGGGGTTGATCTCGGCGTCGGTGAGGCCCTTGGCGAGGTCGCGAATATTAATGCCCGAGCCAGCCCCTAAGGCGGAGACAATTCCTGACGAATCTACGGCCATGAGCGGAGCTCCGGATGAGAAAACCTGGCATTTCCAACAGTCATAGGGTTACGTTCGGCGCGAAAGCGGCAAACTTTAGCCGCTTTATGGGTTTTACACGCCCGCGTCATCACCGAATGTACTCAAACAGGTTTAACCGCGAAATCTGGGCGAAACTCGACTGGCTGGCCTGCAGGGCCATCATTTTCTTCTGCATCTCGGTAATGGCCTCGGTGTAGTCCAGGTCTTCAATCTGGCTTAACACGGTCTTTAACTGCAGCCGGGTTTCTTCCAGTACAGCCTTTTGGTTGTCCACCACATTCATGGCAGAACCCACCTTGGCCATGCTCACGGCCACGCCCTGATTAAGGGTTTCGAGCTCGCCCAAGCCCCGGTTCATGTTCTCGCGGTCAGAGCTGCGCACGGCATCCACCAGGTCTTGCATGGCCTGAAAAAAGCTGCGGCCTTCGCTGCTGCCATCGGGCTGCGGGCGAATCACCCGGCCAAAGACTTCGGTGCCGGTGCGGTTGAGCCGCACCTGACGCTGGTCGCCGACATCCACCAGGTTTACGGTCTCATCGCCCTGGTACACAATATCGCCCTGGGCATTAGGGCCAAAGGGCGGGGTAAACACCCGAGACCCGCTAAACAAATAGGCACCATTCACATCACGGGTGTTGGCAAAGCTCAACAGGTCTTCCTGCAGGCCCTGCAGTTCCACCGCGATAATCTCGCGGTCTTTGGGGCCATAGGTGTCGTTGAGGGCCTGTATGGTGAGCTCTTTAAACCGGGTAAGAATATTGGCCGTGGCCTCAAGCGCGGTTTCTTCGGCTTTTAATCGATTTTCAGTAGTCTGCACGGCCTTCTCAAAACTGTCTTGCCGGGCAATCACAGACTTCAACCGCTGAATGGCCGTAGCCTCATCGGGCGCATCACTGGGCTGCACCACCTTTTTACCCGTAGACATCTGGGTCTGGGCCTGCGATAAGTTATTTTGCGTGGCCACCATCTGGCTGGTGGCGCGGTCAAAAAAGTAGCCGGTGGAAATCTTCATGATCAGTCCTAACGAATACCGATAATTGCGTCAAACAAGGTGCTGGCGGTCTGCATCACCTTGGCACTGGCCTGATAGGCCTGCTGAAAACGAATCAGGTCGGCGGCCTCTTCATCCAGGCTCACGCCCGACACCTTGTCGCGGGCCTGCACCGCCTGGTCTTTCACCACCTCAAGCGCCTTCTGGGCGATGCTGGATTGGAAGGCCAGGTTTCCAATACTGGTAACCGTCTGGCCATAGGCGTCTGACAGCGTGCGGCCCTCGGCACCACCAACCAGGCGCGCGTTCTGCAGTTCGGCAATACGAATCATGTTGGCGTTGTTACCGATGCCATCCACATTGCCGTCTACCGCAAAACGATCTCCGGCCAGGGGGGGCCTGTTTAGAAACAGCGTGGTACCGCGGTAGCCAATGCCAAGCTGGGGGTCGTACTGGCGGTCGGCCACAATGCTGCCGGTATTGCGATCAACAATCTGGTAGCGGCTGTTACTGGTAAAGACCACCTCAAAAGGCTCGGCGCGCAGGGCTGCAACAGCATCCTGGCTACCCGGCCGATAGGTGGCACCAAGCCTAAAGCCTGCCCCCATGTCCGGGCGCTCGGTAGGGTCGTCTGGGTTGGGCACATGGGTCAGTGAAGAAAACACCAACAGGTCTTCCTTCACCGTGCCACTAACATACACCCCGGTGCGAAAGCCTAAGCTTGCCAGATTGGTGGTAAAGCCAGCGCTGCCCAGACCAATCCGCACCTGCGAATCGGCCCGCTCGCCATCGGGTACAAACTCACGGGTAACCGAGGTCATGGTCACCCCTGCGGTACCCAGGTTCGAAAGGGTAAGGTCGCGTACGTTGCCCGCCCCAGGTGACGACCGCACAGTAAGCGTGCCATCAAGGTTGAGAATGAATTCGCGCTGCGACCCGGTAAGAGAGGAAGTTCCGTACTCGCGCTCAAGCGCTCTTTTTACGGCCTGGGCGATATCTTTGGCCTGCGTGCCGGCAAGCACCGCCACCCGCACACCGCCGATTTCAATCTCCCCATTGCCAGTGGCATTGGAAAAACTTAGGGTCTGCTCCTCACCCTGGCCCAAGAGGCTCTGGCGAAACCGCAGGCTCTGAAAGGGCTGGCCATCTGAGTCATTAAAAACACTCACCGAACCGTTGGGGTTCTCAACACGATCCACATCAAGCTGCAACGCGATTTCCAGTCCGCGAAAATCGCGGGTGGTGAGGTTCATAAAAACCCCGGTATCCGTACCTGGTGTGCCGGCAGCAGACGAAAAACCAAGATTAGCCACATTACCAAGGGCTGCCGAAAACCTTACCGTAAGGCTTCCATCCGTGCCTACATCGAGCCCAATGCCCTGGGCGTCATAGCCTAGGCGGTCAAGACCAGCGTAATTTTCGGTTTGTGTGCGAAGCGCCTGGGCTACCTTGTTTGCCACCTCGAGAGACGAATCGCCTTGCTCCACCGCTACATCCACATCGCCCACCCGAATGGTGCCCGCTGCCGTAGCAGGCCCAAACCGCAGAACCTGTTCTTCGCCCACGCCAAGACTGCCCTGGCTTGCCGGGTCTCTTGTTAGCCGGCTAACGATACCGGCGTCTGCGGAGTTCACCTGAATGGGGCCTCGGGCAGTTTCAGTGGCCGCAAACTCAATAAGCACCCGTCCATCATCAAAGGCCTGCACATGCCGGCCCCGAAACGATGCAAAATCAGCATCGTTACCAATCGCATTGGCAACCTGTTGGGCGACCTCAGACGGGGTGGCGCCAGCGGCAATCGTAAGGTTTAAAGTCTTGTCTGCCCCCCCGGCTGCAATACCAGGCAAGGTAATACTCAGCGTACCGTCGCTACCAATGCCAGAGAAACTAAGAGTCTGCTGATCGCCACGGCCCCAGCCAGGCTGGGCATGCATCCAGGCCTGAAGGTGTTCGGCCTTAATGCGAAACTTACCCGGGTTACTCGGCAGATCCTGCACTGGTGGGTTTTCCACCGTAATCGGCCTGCGAATCAGCCGGCCCTCACGGTCGGTAAACTCGGTAAAGAGCGTCGGCACCGAGTTGACCAGCTCGAGCCGCAATGCACCCAAAGGCTGGCCGTTTAGGGTTAGGGCACCTTCTTGGTAGATTGCCTCTCCAGGCGCTGCAGTCTGAATACTAATGCGGCCGGAAAGAATCTCTGCCGGAATACGTTCAATGCTGCCAAAGACATGGTCTTCATTGAGTCGGGGCACCTCTTGCACCGAGGCCTTCACACCATAGAAGAGTTCCATACCCCGGTACGACATCTCGTCTGCGGCATTCAGATACTGCGTGGAGTAACTGGCCCCGGGCACAAACGACACGCCTGCTAGCCGAGCCTGGGTCATAAACTCCTCGCCCGCCTGGTCTATCAGAGACTGGCGCTCCTCACGACTAAGCTCGCGACCAAGGCTCTGCTCGGATTGAGCAATACGCTGATCAGCCAGCTGACGGCCCAACAAATGTCGGCCATCACGGGTGAATACCTGCAGGTCGATGGGCTCACCATTTAGGTCGCCAAGATACAGGCTGGTATCGGCATAGCCCGCGGGAATAATGGATATCGGCGTGGGCCGAATACGATCAAACCGAATCGCTTGGTCTACTAGGCTATTGTTGTCTAGTACCGTGCGGCCATCGTCTGACACCACCCGATCGAGCCAGAGGCTACGGTCTTGGGCATAGTCTTGAGGGGTCTCGAAAAGCCGGGCCCCAGCCCCGCTGGGGTTAAACTGGTTTTCGATCACCCGAAACCGGGCTGCAGCGGCAATTCGATTCGGGTCTTCGATAGCCAGGCGAATGCCCGCAGCCGCGTTATTGCCGATGTTTAAAAATAAAATTTCGCCGTCGCGCGGGCTTCCGGAGAAGTTAATCTTAATGCCATTAATCTCTGCCGAGCCCACGCCGGTGGCCGAACGACCCGTAACCGTGTCGGTGACGGTCCATTGCCCTCGGGTTTCCAGGTTATCAAGTCGTGCTGTTGATACGCCATTGACCAGACGAAATGACAGGTTATAGGCACCAAGCACGGGGCTAGTAACCATTAACCCAGCATCTACACCGGGTTCCACCGAAAGCTGTCGGCCAAAGGCGCCTTCAAGCGAGGCCTGCCCAGTACGGTAATAATCGGCAAGCTCTTCGGGGCTAAGCCGCTGGCCGCCTTCCAGAAAATTGCGCAGCTGCTGCTGCACCTGGGGTAGTTCAAGTACAGTACCTGCACTCAGGGTCTCGGTATCGGACACGGCGCCCGATAGCACCAATGATTTACTGAGCCCATTAAGGGTAACGACAATCTGGTCACCCACCCGAAACTCGCCTGACAGGCTAAGGTTGTTCACCTGCCCTGCATTGGCCTGGTAAGAAAGCTGCAGGCTATTGGCCGAAAAGTCATCGATATTCTTGAGGCTTGCCGCGACTGCCGCCTGGGTCTCACCGACAGCGGGGGTAACCGAAAACTGCGGATCCACCGTAAAAACATCCTGGCCATTACGTCCCTGAAGGTCTATGCCCTCGCGGTGTATGGCATTAACCTCGCGAATGACGACCTTGGCCAGGTCGTTAAGCTCATTGACTACAGGCTCAAGTAGCTGGCTGCGAAAGCCCATGAGGCCTGCAATGGCGCCCCCGGTAAAGCCAGAGACCGTCTCGGCATTAGAGACCCCGCGATTGATCACCAGATCAATTTTCCCTGCCTGGGCATTGCTGAACACAGCCGATACCGGTCGGCTTACCTCGTTCTCCACCAAAACCCCAGCGGTATTCGAGGACCCAATACGCACTGTAACGACCCCATTAGACGCCTCAGAGACACGAAGCTTGGCAAGCTCGGCCATCTCGCGCAGCACCTGGTCACGCTGGTCTAAAAGCGCTGGGGGCTGACGCTCCAGGTACCGGGTCTTCAAAAGCTGGGTATTAATCTGTGCCAACTGAGAAGACAGGTTATTAAGCTTGTTAATGTTTGATGCAATAGCCTCGCGGCTTTCCTGTTCCACCAGTTGCAGCTGACCCTCCAAGGTCTGAAACCGGCTGGCAAGCGCCTCGGCCTTGCTCACAAACTGGCTGCGCTGAATTAACGAAGAGGGGTCGGAAGACAGTTGTCGGGCCGCATCGAAGAACTGGTCGAAGGCCGAAAGCAGGCCCACGTCTTCGCTACCCATAATATTGACGACACGGTTGGCATAGTTCAGAAGCGGTGTCTGGGTGCCAAGTTCGGTTGTGGCATCGCGCAGGCTGTTCTCAATAAACTCATCATATAGTCGGCGCACGCCGGTCATAACCACACCGGTGCCCAGATAGGTAGTGGCCTGCTGGCGTGGAGCCCCCTCTATAAGGTTCGCCTCCTGGCGGCTGTAGCCCACACTGCCTACATTGGCAATATTGTTTGATACCACCCCTAGGGCACGCTGATAAACCGAAACAGCGCTACTGGCAATCGATACCAGGTCGCTCATTTACTTCAGTGCCTTAAACGGGTTAGGGTCAAGCGGCAGGCTTTTAGGCCGCACGGGCAGGGCAATACCGGGTGCTGGGCTTGGCGCTGCGCCCAGAGGCAGGCCTTGGCCATCGGTTACTCCTAACCCGTAGGTATTCTTCTCAAGCCGCACGGGCCTGGCTGCGCCCGGTGCCTCTAGCCGCCTTTGGTTTAATACCTCTGCGGCAGACTGCTGCCGCTCCAGATTACTAACCAGCATGTCGGCAATACCCACTGCGCCACGCTTGGCCATCTGTAACGATATCTCGCGGTCGAACAGAGCCTCGTAGGTTTCCGTGGTGGAGTCATTGGTGAGCTCATCTTTTTCAATTGAGGCCCGCATCGACTTCAGCATCTCTTGGATCAACAAGGCCTCAAACTGCTCGGCTGCCTTGCGCAGTGCTGCCTTCTGACCTGCCTGCGCTGCCGGGACATCGCCTGCCGTACCGCCGGGCACGGCCGAAGCCTCACGACGCGCCTGGGCCTTGAGGCTTTGCAGGCTGTCGAAGTCGAAGGCGGATTTCACGTCCATGGGCTTATTCCAAGTGTCGTTGAACTAGGGAGCGTGTAAGTCAGCTTGGTTGAGGAGTGCTATTGATCATGTGATCAGGAATCCTAGATCACCACCAACTCTGCGCGCAGACTGCCCGAGCTTTTTAAGGCCTCAAGAATTGCGATCAGCGCCGACGGGGTGGCCCCCACCTGGTTCACGGCATCTACGATCTGGCGCAGATCAACCCCAGGCTGAAAGAGAAACATGGGCTTATTGGGCTCCTCCACGGCAACCTCGGCATTCTCGACAGCCGCGGTTTCACCACCGGAAAGCGGGGCTGGCTGGCTAATCTCATTGGTAGCGGCCACCATTACCGATATCGTTCCGTGCGATACCGCTGCGGCCGTAACCTTTACATTGCGACTGATCACCACCGTGCCGGTGCGCGAGTTCACAACCACGCGGGCAGGTGGCTCTCCGGGCGTCACCCGCAGGTTCTCCACCATACTCATAAAAGACACCCGCTGGCCGGGGTTGGCAGGGGCCCGTATGGCAATAGACACCGGATCAATGGCTGTGGCTACGCCCTGGCCAAAGTTGCTATTGATCGCATTAACAATGCCGTTGGTGGTGGTGAAGTCTGAGGCGTGCACATTCAACACCATGTACTCGGCGGTCTCGAAAGGCGTGGGAACTGACCGCTCCACAATGGCGCCATTAGGCACGCGGGCCGCAGTCGCCACACCGATTGTCACTCGGGATCCGGCAGCCTCCTCGCGCACCCCAGTAGCAGTAAGCGCTCCCTGGGCCAGGGCATAGACCTGGCCATCCACCCCACGCAGGCTGGTAAGAATGAGGTTGCCGCCGCGCAGGCTTTTAGCCTTGCCGATGGCAGAGACATTAACATCGATACGCTGACCGGGCTTGGCAAATCCAGGCAGCTCAGCAGTTACCATCACCGCCGCCACGTTCTTCACATCCATTTTTCCACCAGCGGCGGTATCGAAGTCGCCGAGGGATCCTTCGACATTCACGCCTAAGCGGGTGAGCATGGCCTTAATGCTCGAGGCAGTCACGCTAAGATCGGCGCCGTCACCTGTGCCTTCAAGGCCCACTACCAAGCCGTAACCAAGTAACTGGTTTGACCGCATGCTGGCTAGCGAGGCAAGGTCTTTCACCCTGTCGGCCTTTGCGACTGGCGTAAGAATGATGCCCAGCAGAATTGCCACAAGCATCATGGACACCAAACGCAGGGTTCGCTGCAGCCTGGTCTCGTATGCCGCTGGGTCGCTTAAAAAGTAGATCATGGCCACTTCCTTCGGTTGTTTTTGTTGTGGATCAGGCAAACGCTGAGCCTAGAAAGGCCAGAGCTTCATAAGAAAACCGGTACCCCAGGGCACCTTGGCCGCACTGGCAAGGTCTCCCGTGCCGGTGTAGGAAATCTGGGCATTGGCAAGCCGGCGCGAGAACACCGTGCCATCGGGGCCCACGTCGTCGGTACGCACAATGCCGGCCACGCGGATTACCTCACTGCCCTCAGACAGATCAAGCTGCTTCTCGCCTCGCACCACCAGGTTTCCGTTGGGCAGCACCTGGGTTACCGTGGCCGCGATAGAGCCACGTAAAGTGGCGCGCTGGGCTGCAGTGCCTGAGCCATTGCTCTCAATCGTGCTGCCCGATAAGGGCAGGCCGTTAAGTGCATTCGGGAAAGGTAGTTTGGGGGCAAGCCCCGCCATAATGTCGTTACTGCTCTCACGAGTAGCAGTGGTGCTGTTGCGGCGGTCGGCCTGTGTCTCTTCGTTAAGAATCACGGTAACAATGTCGCCCACCTTGTAGTCACGCTTGCGGCCAAACCAGTTGTCGTTGCGACCCCCGTTATAGATTGATCCGGTGGCCGCTGAAGGCGGCTCCACGGGAATCTGCACCATGGGTGCAAACTCAGCGTCAGCCATTTTGGGTTTGCTTGCACAGCCGGCTACAGTTAAAGCCAGACAGGCCGATACCAGAACATGGGTAGAGGTCACTTCAAAGCGTCTCATAATGCGTTGTCCTTTAGGTCTTGTGACACTTGCGTTAGTAGATTGTTAAGGGGCTAGAAGACCAAGTGCTGCTTAGAGGTTCTGGTTCAAGAACCGCAGCATGCCGTCGGTGGCCGAAATGCTCTTCGAGTTCACCTCGTAGGCGCGCTGGGTCTCAATCATGTTGACCATCTCTTCGACCACATTCACGTTTGAGGCCTCCAACATGCCTTGACGCAGAAAGCCAACGCCCTCGGTGCCCGGAATCAGAACAATCGGGGCGCCGCTGGCCGCTGTTTCCTTGTAAAGGTTTTGGCCCATGGGCTGAAGCCCTGCCGGATTAATAAAACGTGCCAGGTTGATCTGGCCAAGTGCTACCTGACCGCCACCGGCAACCAGTTCCGCGGTAACAATGCCGTCGCGGCCAATCGAAATAGAAGAAGCATTCGGCGGGATTACGATCGCCGGATCGAGAAAGTCACCATGGCCGGTAACCACCTGACCTTCGGCGTTGATCTTAAAGGCACCATCGCGGGTATAGGCAATCGTGCCGTCTGCCTGGGTGATCTGCATAAAGCCCGGGCCATCAATAGCAATATCCAGAGCGTTGTCTGAATTAATCATATTGCCCTGGGCATGGATCTTTTCGGTGGAAAGAACCCGTGTTCCCGTTCCCACCATCAGCCCAGTGGGTGTCAGAGTATCGGCACCTGTCTGGCCGCCCGGCTGCCGAACATTCTGATAGAGCAGGTCTTCAAAGTTCGCCCGGTCTCGCTTGAACCCCGTGGTATTCACGTTGGCCAGGTTGTTCGAGATCACGCTCATGCGCTTTCGCTGCGCATCGAGCCCGGTTTTGGCAATCCAGAGAGAGGCGTCCATACGGTTGTTCCTTCCAACAATCAGTCGTAATGAACAAACCTAAGCAAGCTTCTTGCCAGATTTCGGAAATTAAAAAGCGGCAGGTGGTTGCCGCTTAGGGGGCTGGACGCGAACCCCGAGGGCGGGGTTTCTTTGCCGTCTTTGCTGTGTTACCTGCGCCAACAGCGCGCAGACGACCATGACTGAATGATTAATTAGCCACGCAGCATGGTAGCGCCCGACTCATCGATATTCTTAGCCTCGCGAATGAACTTAATACTCTGCTCGAAAGACCGGCTTTCATCGATCAGCTTAACCAGGGCCAAAATGGGGTTCACGTTACTGCCCTCAAGTGCCCCAGAGACAACTTCTACAGGTACAGGCCCGGTGGGAAAGTCGCCAGTGACCCGGGTGTTATTTTGAAACGACTCAAAAAGACCATCTTCACGCCGCACAATAATGGTTTCGCTGGCATCGCGTAGTAGCAGCTGTCCAACCAACACCTCTGCAGCGACCCCGGGCAGATTGGGGTCACGGGCAAAGACTTCGCCGCGCGGGGTAATGTTTACCGCGAATCCTGGGGGCACATTAATCATATTGCCTCCCTCGGCCATCACGGGATGGCCCTGACCGTTCTCAAGAACCCCGCTAAGGTTCACCCGCAGGTCGCCCCGGCGGGTGAAGGCAAGCTCGCCATTAGGCGCCTGAACACCCAGTAGGGTCTGTCCCTTAAAGGCAATATCAGTGGTACTACCGGTAACCATGAGTGCACCCGGGGTAAGTAGCACGCGCTCAATCTTCTCCATCTGCGGAGAGATGCGCGTGTCATAGCCCATGCCTTCTGTCTTATTGGCCTGCATGGCCGCTTCGTAGCTCTTTTTAAAGCCGGGCGTTGACACGTTAGCCAACTCATTGGTGAAGACATGTCGGGCGAGCCTGCGCTCGTTAATGGCATTTAAAGAGGTATAGGCAAAACGGTCCATGGCGACTCCTTACAAGACAGACGCAGCGCGGCTTAGTAGTCAGACTGGTAAGACGCGCTGCCTAACCTTTTTTATTAGCTCCGGATATTAATAATGGCCTGGGTAAGGGTGTTGTTGGTCTCAATGGCCTTAGCATTGGCCTGGAAGGCCCGCTGTGCGGTGATGAGGTCGATCAGTTCCTGGGTCAGGTCAACGTTGGCCCGCTCACGAGCACCCGAACGCACCGTACCGAATCCCGCCTTGCCGGGCTCACCAAAGGTAATCAGGCCCGACTTCGATGTGCCGTAGTAGCTGGCATCGCCAATCTGCCGCAGCCCTTGCGGGTTGGTAAAGTTAGAAAGAACAATCTTTGCGAGATTGTTCTGACTACCGTTAGAGTAGTTGGCAGTCACCAGGCCATCGTCGGCGATGTCTAGCCCGATTAAGTCACCCTCGGGACGCCCATTCTGTGTTTGGGCAAGAACGCCAAACGGGCTTGAAAACTGCGTAGTGCCATCGTAATTAATAGCAAACTGTAGCGTGGCACCAGTCTCTTCGATGGTGGCGGGTTTAAAGTTAAGAGGCACTACCGGGGAAACGAGTTCACCACGGTTGCTAAAGGTAAGCTCCCCTTTGTCAAGAAATATCGGGGACCAGAGATCTCGGGTCTCCTCCTCCGAAAACTCACCCGCCTCGGTAGTCTCATTGCCATCTCGGTCTACGTACAAAGGCACACCGTTGTCGTTCTCTGCCTGCGGAGGGGCAATCCAGCGCTCGGTGGTTCCTCTGCCATTAGGAAGATCTCGAAGCCCCCATATGCTGGGGCCAGAAATTTTCAAAAACGAATCGTTTCCTTCGGTGCCTGTCGTGATGACCAGACGGGTAATATTTCCTTCGGTTTTATATTCAACCTTCACATTGTCAACAGTACGGCCACGGGAGTCTTCCAGAGAATTAATCCGGTCTTCCAGCAGGCGCCGAAAGCTCTCCTTGGTAAACTCTTGGCCCACAGGCAGTTGTATAAGGCCTGTTACATTGTCTACCGTTACCGTAAAGGTGCTGGTTTCGGGGTTAAGCGTAAATTTATTGTCAAGGTTAATGCCGATCGGGTTGCCCTGAACAATGGCAGGCGTTGACCTCACGCCGCGCAGAGGAAGCCGCTCGGTAGGCGTGTCTCCGGGCTCAAGCTCGAAGATGTTCAGAAAATTTAAATACGCGGCGATGCGTGGGTTGTCTGAGGTGCCCTCCTGCCTGGCCTGGGCAAGGGTCTCGGCATCAATTCGTTCGCCGCCAACCTCATCAATACTCAGCGGATCGGCCAACGGAGCCAGGATCGCAACCGATGAACGGTCGCCAGTTGTTCCTGAAAACAGGCTAAACGTACCAGTCTCGTCGTTAAACCGCACCCGTATTCCGGTTCGCTGGTCGCTCTGGCCGTAGTTTGAATTGCTCGCGCGGATCGTGGATCCGTTGGGAATTGCCAGTCCGCCATAGGCTCCCGACTCAAGATCTATGCTGGTCATTTCCCGGCCGAGACCAAAAATCTCATTCACCCGGTTGTTGTCAAACGCACCGATCCTAAGCTCAGTCTTGTTGTCAGTGGGCGTAATGAGGAAGGTCTGCTTCTCGGCGGAGTAGCGAATCAGAACCCGGGGGCTTCCATCTTCGTTCACACCAACGCCGCCGGACCCAAGCTCTCCATCATCCTCCACTGGCTCACGGTTAATTGCCCTTTGAAGCAACCGGGTCAGCGTCTCTGTTTTGAGGTTTGCCGGCGGCTGCTCTCCAGGCGCAAGCACAATGTCGCTAAAAATTTCGTTCTCAAAGACAAATAAGCCTGTTTCCTCATCAAGTGCCCCGGCCAAATTCAGAGAAATTTTGGCCTCTGGCTCGTCTCCGACCCGAATACGAAGAAGGTCATAGGTGTCAGGCCTTTCTTCATCACTTGCCACCAGAGAGTCAAGGTCGAAGTACCGCTCGTCTCCATAGGCCTTATTAATGCGCGCCTCTAAGATTCGGGAAAGATCGATACCACTGTATTTGGTATTGACCTTTTTAATATCTATTGCGCCATCTTCATTGAGAATCAGATCTGAAAGGTCTACCCTCACCGGAGAGGGCGATTCGTCCACATTCAGTGTTACCTGAAGCCCAGACAACGCGACTTCATCAGCAAGGGCATCTAAAGCCGCTTGGTCCAACCCCACAAGGTCTGGGAACAAATAGTGCTCGCCCGCCTTCAGGTTATTCAACTGAACAGCCCCTACCTGACGGCCTACGAACTCCGCGGAAACCGAGGCCTGCTTATTTGCCAGTCGATCGAGATTAAAGAGTTTTGTCACACCTCGAGCGATATCCTGAGGAGGGATTTCCGCCTCAGCCTGCACCTGACCATACTTATTAACAAAAAGCCGATCCCCGGTATTGGACTGCGCCTGGATCAATAGCTCATCAAGCTTCGTGTCCCCGATCAGAACATGGGTCTGCCACTTGTTGGTGGGGTCTTCTGGGCTGGCGCGTTGGGTCTTCACGTAGTACACCGTTGCCAGGTACTCGTTACCGCCCGCGTCAAAGATTGTTACAGCAGTAGTCAGGTTATAGGTGTTGGGGTCACGTGGGTCAAACTTTGCCGAAATCACCGGGGCATCTGCGGGCAGGTTTAGCCCGAGTTCGATCTCGGTAGTCTCGCGGGCATCTCCGTTCGTACTGCGGGGAATCACCAGCTTACGTAAGGTTTCAAGATCAGCCTTGCCCTGGGAGTCCACGCTTGCTGCCATCAGTGCCTGGCCAGCTGAGTTCACCACAGAAAAGCTATCGTCTAGCAAAAAGGTGCCGTTACGGGTATAGATATCCTGCAAGCCATCGGCTGACTTCAATGGGAAGAAGCCGTCACCAGTAATGGCGATGTCCAGCACACTGGCAGAGAACTGCAGGTTGCCCTGGCTAAACTCCTGGGTAACGCCCTTGAGCGCAACACCCTGGCCGATAACCGAGGAGGCCTTTTGCAGAGGTGAGGTAGCAAAAATATCGCCAAAGTCGGCCCGAGAGCGTTTAAAGCCCGTTGTACCAACGTTGGCAATATTGTTACTGATCACGCCCAGAGAGGCGGTGGCAGCATTCAAACCAGTAAGGGCGGTATAGAAAGACATGGTGCAAAACTCCTTAGGTCTATCGAATCAGGGGGCGATTTAAGCGGTAATCAGTAAAAGGGCAGCCTTAGGGGGCTAGAGCACTAAAAGTCACCATCGATCTTCTTCACTTCGCGGAAGTTAATCGTGGCGCCGTTGGATACCTCAAGTACAAGGTCGTCGGCCTCGGCACTAAAGCTCACACTCTTGACCACCGCGGGCGTGGCAATGGGTACCTGTGTAAGCTCCCCCTGGCTACGTACGGTGGCGATAATGCGGTAGGAGTCGTCGGGTAGCCGCTGCCCGTTGCTGTCGGTGCCGTCCCAGCGCACAGTGACATCGCCTGGCATGCGCCGACCCATGGTCTCGGTCTTAACCAGCTGGCCAAGCTTGTTGTAGACATTCATTTCAATGCTGTCTGCGCCATTAGGAATGCTAATAATCCCGCTAATCGGGGCGCCATCCTTTAGAATCGCTGGGCCATTGGGAACCGCCACCTTCTTACCAATCAGCGAGGCGCCCTGCAGCATGCGCTCACCCATCATGGCGTCAAACACGTTGCTCATTTTGTCAGCCATCGACACGGTGGCTTCTAACTGCGAAAACTGGGCAAGCTGGGCCACGAACTGTTCGTTTTTCATAGGATCTAGCGGATCCTGGTTTTGCAGCTGCGTGGTAAACAGCAACAAAAATTCCTTTTGGCCCATCTCTTCGTTCACAGGATTCATCAGTCGCTTTTCCTGCTCGGTGCGCACCGTGGGAATGGTCTGTGGCATTTGAAACGTGCTTGCGGTAATGGTCATAACTTAGGCCTTCGTAATCTCAAGGGTTTTCATCATTAAGGCCTTGGCGGTGTTCACCACCTCCACGTTGTTCTGGTAGGCCCGGGCCGAGGCCATCATTTCCACCATCTCGGTCACCTCGTTTACGTTGGACATCCAGACATAACCCTCGGCATCGGCATGCGGGCTGCCGGGCTCATAGACCCGGGGGTTGGGGTCCTGCAGGTCAACGATCTTGTCGACCCGCACACCACCCACATAGGGGGCACCGGCATGGGTGTCTGCGCGTGACAGCAACGCCTTAAAAACCGAACGCTTGGCCTTAAAAGCCTCTTCTTCGGTGGGCGCGGTGGTGTTCTGGTTGGCAAGGTTAGAGGCCGTGAGGTTCATGCGGGTAAGCTGCGCATTTAAGGCCGTACCCGCGATTCCGAAAATGTTGTCAATCATGTCTGCCTATCCTTCGCGATTCTGTAGCGTCTGGTTCTATGGCGTCTGGTTCTACGGCGCATATCGCTGTGGGTCTCAGGCTCTGTTGCTGTCTAGAGGCCGGTTGCCCTATTCACCACGCAAGGCCTTACGAATACCTGAAATGCGGCTCTCCAAGAACATAAGCGTGGCCTGGTAGTCGGCCGTGGCCTTACTGAACTGGGCCTGCTCGATGGTCATTTCCACCGTGTTGCCATCGGTTGCGGCGTTAAACGGCACCCGAAACTTCAGGCCATCGGGGGTGTTTTCCAAATGGGCAATTTCGTAGTGCTTGTCATTAGTGGCCATGACCCGCACCCCCTGGGTGCCGGCAATAATTCTTTTGAAGTCAATATCGCGCGCCTTGTAGTTCGGCGTATCGACGTTGGCGATGTTCTGCGATATCAGCTCCACCCTGCGGTTACGCACAGAGAGCGCATGTTCATGAATGCCGAATGCGTTTTGAACCAGATTCATGGCAGCCCCTCCTCTCTAAAGTGTTTGCCGCTCGTGCCGAGAGATGCAACGCGCGTGCCAAAGAAAAGAGCGGCAAACCATTGCCGCTTTCAAGAAGGGCCGTTGCAAAGACCCTCCGTGGAGAACGCTGTAGAAAAACGTGCGAGAGCCAGTGCTGGGCATCACGATGTCCGTGGACGGCTCTGCAAAACCGACTCGGTTGAGAAGGTTGGTAGCGAGAAGTTAGGCAGCAGTTCGGGCATTAAATCGATACGCCCTGCGCGGCTGGGCATAGACGCGGCTGCCTGGGTAGCAACAGCGGGGGCCACAGCAGTTGTAGCAACGGCGGGAGCGGCGGCAACGGCTGGCGACTTAAACCCTACAGGAGCCGGACGCTCCTGATCGGCCGCAGCAGCCTCGCCCGCCTGGCGCGATAAGGCTAGCGCCTCTTTGGCCTGCTGCTGGGCAAACTGGGTGAGCCTGAGGTTGGCATTTTCAATCAGCCCTTTGCGCAGCGAGGCCCGTGTAATGGCATTAGTCTGTTGCCCGCCCACATGCAGCACCGAGGCCTGAGGCCCGGGAATGGGAAGGGCCTTGTGCATCTGGCGCTCATCGCGGGCAGACGGATACAACACCGTGAGATACAGGGCATCTAAAGAGGCCGGCCGATACTGGGCCAGTTGGGTGTCTTTGAAGTACCGATCCACCAGATCGAGCTGCTCGAGCACCGACATACCCAAGATCTCTCTTGGGTTCTTACCAAATCCCACACTGGCCGCTCCCCGATCCGGCCCATCACAGAACTGAATCACCCCATGACAGTTGCCATTGGTAGCACGCGGGTTAAAGCCGTCACTCTCAATAAGGCCCACGCGGGCAAAGTCATCGGGCAGAAACTTGTACTCACGCGACATGTCGAGAATTCGTCGCCGCACCTCGGCAACATCCTCTTCCGGAATGTAGCCCTTGGCTACCGCCCGCTCCAGCGTTCGCTCAAGCACGCGGTGGCTACTCTGGCCCTGGCTGAGCCCCGAAACAGCACGTACCGCAACGGGGTCTGCGGGTGGGTCTGCGGTCGAGTCTGCGATAGGGGCGGCCATCGCGGCACTGGCGGTTGCGTCGGCAAAACGCCCCGTAGCGCTAATAGACGAGAAGTCGATGACCTGACCGGGGAAGATCCGGTCGATATTGCTTATCTGGTTTTCATTAGCCACGGTCTGCATCCTTTTCATCAACGCTGCAAACGACAAGGTCGGCGCCTTACCCGATGGGCTACTCTGGCCCAAAGCCTGCTGCGTCAGCCGGGTAAGCGTGTCGCCGGGTTGTACCGTCAGTTTCATGGCGGGAGGTTAAGCAGGGTCTGTGCCACAAAGAGCCCATACGGCGGGTAAGTTGGCACGAAGCCTGCTAACGACTGGCTATGAGAAAGATTTCAGACACCTATCGCTTCTTCGCCCAGCCGTGGCACAGCCTGCCTTCTTTGGCTACCCTGGTTAGTCTGGCTAGCCTTTCTGTCTCTTCAGTAACGGCATCACAGCCGACACTGGGGGCTGAGCTTGCATGGCTGGAAAACGAGGCCCGGCAATGGGTGGTAAAAACCTATGGCATCACGCCGCAGTCGGTTGCATTCGCCCCGATAGACCGTCGTATCGCCATTGCCCCCTGTCCGGAGGCATTGGCAATCGATACCCCCTTTGGGGGAACCAAGACCGTTCGGGTGCGATGCGCAAGGGATAACTGGCAGGTGTTTCTACAGCGGACCGATCCAAGTGCCGATGCTGACAGCCCAAGGCACGGCTCAGTGCAACAGACGGAATACGGTAAGGCCACCGTGCGATCAGAATCTACTGCATCACGCGGTCGCTCCCCCGCGCCCGCCCCGCAGGCGGCGAGCCAGACAATGGTGGTGGTTGTAGCAAAGCTAAACCTAGCGGCCGGCCAGGCCCTGGAGCCCGAGGCCTTTGCACTGGAAACCCGAATGATTTCGGGGAACCCTGGCAATTACTTTCTGCAGGCCGACGGGCTGGAGTTCTCCGAGCTCGTGCGCAATGTAAAGGCTGGGGAGCCGATTCGGCAGCGCGACCTAAAAAAAGCCCTGCTCATCCGCCGCAACCATCTGGTTCAGTTCTCACTATCCAACGCCCCCGGGCTTCAGGTATCGTTACAACTGCAGGCCATGGATGACGGTCGGATTGGCGACCAAATCAGGCTTAAAAACCCCGATTCGGGCCGCGTGCTCACAGGCTTGGTTGTGGGGCGCAATCTGGTTCGGGGGCTTTAGCTGTATGTTTCGTAAAAAAATGCGCAACCTCGCTAATTTGGGGCTAAAGTCTGGGTGTGACCTGCCGATCTCTTCCCTACACAGTAAGCGGCCTCCCATATTTATTTTAAGTAATTGTTTTTAAAGGAAACTGCCATGACCGATGCCATTAACTCTGCAAACCGTGCGGCTCGGGTCGACCTTCTTGCCGAAAATGCCCGCCTGAAAAAGGCCGAGGAGGCAGAAAAGTTTCGCAAGGCTGCGCCCACTAACGAGCCGGCCAGACCCGCCGCCGACGAGATCCGCCTCAGTGCAGCGGCCACCAGGGTAATGGAAGGCCCCGACTTCGATGCCGAAAAGGTTGAGCGTATTAAGCAGGCCATCCGCGACGGCAACTATCCGCTCGATTCCCGCCGTATCGCAGAAAGCTTCATGGCCATCGAGAAGATGATCTAGGGCCGCGGCTGGTGAGCTTTGCCTCAGAAAGAACCTCTGCATCCCGCTTAGCCGCCCTTCTCGACGAAGAATTCGAGGCGCTCAAGGCCCAAGACCTCGATCGGTTTGAGTCGCTGCAGCCTGAAAAAACCAGTCTTATTGCCAGGCTCGCTGCAGTCCAACCGCCAGCGGTGGGGGCCGACGACACCGCTGCCAGTTCAGAATGGCGTAGCTTTCAAGACACCGTACTCGAGTGCCGCGACCGCCACCGGCGCAACAGTATTCTTATCCAACGCAAACTCGACGCCATTCGCGCGGCTCTCAAAACACTGCAAGGCGCCGACCCCACCAGTTCTGTAGAGGTCTACGATCGGCTTGGCCGCATTGCCATGGGCCGAAAAAAAAGCAGCTTTACCGACGCTTAGAAGCAAAACACTTACTGCTGGGATCGCTGAGGCCCTTATTTTTCATCGCCCGGCTTCATGCCCTTAAGCCAGTAGGCCCACGACAAGATCACCGCCACGGCCGCATAGAGATGCTCGGGAATTTCCTGGTCAAGCTCAAGCTTATAGAGCAAGGCAAGCAACTGCGGGTCTTGGGCGATATAAACCCCCTGCCTCTGGGCCTCTTCAATAATCGCCTGGGCCATCTCTTCGCTGCCTTTGGCCACCACCACAGGCGCTCGGTGCTGGCCATACTCCAGGGCAACGGCCTCAAGGCTGCGACGCAACACCATATCTATCGGCCCCCTACCCTTTCGCGCTAGGCCTGTCGGTCAAAGACCACGCCAGGGGCCTCGCCAATCACAGGCGATGGCTCAGGCGGCCTACGGCCCGAAACCACAAGAAAAGAATGCACGGTGAGACCCGCTGCCTCGAGATCCTCGCGGAGCTCGGGCGCAGCCTTCTGCGCCCGCTGGGCAATATCGGTTCGCTCTGCCCACATCACCATGTCAAGGGCGCGACTGCCCGAGACCACCGTCTTCATCCAGACCTCGCCAAGGTCGCTACTGCGGGTATGCAGGTTAATGGTATACGGCGGGTCGGGCTGCTCTGGACTGCGCGGGGGGCGAAAAAACTGGACCAGAACCGGGTCTGCATCTTTAAAGGGAATCACAAACCCGTAGGAGAGTTCACGCTGGGCGGCCGCTGCCAAGGAGTCGGCCTGAGATGACTCGATCTCTCGCACGGCAGCCTGGGTTGCCTGGCGCAGGCCATCGGCCAGCCGTGGCATCTGGGCCATGCGAACCAAGGCCTCACGCAAGGCCAGCTTAAGATCTGACGGTACCCCTTGACCACTAGCGAGCCGGGACTCGGTAAAAAGGCCAGAGGCCTTGAGGGCATTTTTTACGGCCTCGGGGGACAACCGAGCCATGGAAGGTCGGCCCTGAAACAAAATGCCCAGCGGCCCCAGGCTGGCGGAAGGCCGAAGGCTGTTAATCAGCCCGGCCAGGGCCCCCGAACCGGAAAGCAGCGCCGCGAGCCCGCTGAGATTTGCGGGCTGGGCAAATAGGCTGGACACCGTCGGGGAGATGCCTGGCTGGGCAGCGCCGGCGGCCACAGGCGCAGTGGGCGCTGAACCCTGAGACTGGCCTGCCGGGGCTGCCACTTGTTTGAATGCCAGCCCTCCCTGAGGCAGGTCGACTAGCCGCAGCCACAGGGCATCACCCGGCCGATACCGCATCTGCGCGCCGAGCTCGAGAGCGCGCCCGTTCACGAGCAGCACGAGCGACTCGCCGCGCATCTCCACCATGGCGCGAACAACCTGATTGGCGCTCAGCCCAAGCTCCCGACCAATGACATCAGGAACGGGGATCAGCCGCCCCTCAAGGTAGATAGGAAGGATCTTGCCGCCGCCTTGGGCGATGGCTTCGGTTCCGGTTAGCATGACGGCAAGACTAGCCCGAGGGCCGCTCTATGGCAACCTTCACAGAAAGAAAATTACCAGCGCTGGGCTAGGGAAACCGCACCCAGCCTCGCCTCGCATCCGATGGGGCTGTGGCCTGAGCTGCTGCAGCTGAGGCCGTTGGATAGCTAGGCTTTGCGCCCGAGGCATGGGCACCTCGGCCATGCATGGCATCGGTGGTTGCTGGTCGACCGGCCGCGGCCTGAAACTGAGGATGCTGGGCGGTAAGCGCAAGGTGCAACTCGGCGGGGCTCGGAAGAAGCAGTTGTGCGCCGGCTTTGAGCCGATTGTGGTTTCCTCCCACAAATGCGTCTGGATTACGCTGCACGATTAGGCGAAACACTGGCGTATCTTTGTAAGGATGACCGCCATAGACCTGGTGCACCACCCGTGCAAGGGTTTCGCCGGGGCGAACAATATGGCTTATCTGCCCGACAGAGGAATGCTGCCCGGGGGCGGCACCAGCCATCGCGAGTTGCGCCGGAGCAGCATCTTGGCCGTTATTCTGGTAAGAGCCCTCCATAAGGGTCTTTAAGGCGCGCGCGGTATCAGGCATAGGCTGCGCGAAGGCCAAGGCCGCGGGTAGGGCCATGAGCCATGGCAGCGCTGTCGAGATCGAAGGAAAGTTCTTCATAAATAAGCGTCCTTGTGAATACCTGACATTAAAAAGGAAGTCCGACCAAAGCGCCAGATGTTGTGGGAGCAGGGCCCGCCACGCGACGCACCAAGGCCCGGTCTTGATCAACAGACTCAACCACCGCCAGCATTAAAGAGGCGGCCACCTCGGGCTGGAGAATTTTTTCGGGAATCTGGGCCGGAGCGGACAGCAACACCTGACTGCCCACCGCAAGGCCAAGTCGTCTACCGCCGTTCAAAAGAAACCGACCTTCCGCCTGGCGCTCCAGAACAGGGTACTCGGGTACGGCGCATCCCATGCCCGTGCGCAATCCTTGCTGCAGGCTCTCCAAGGCCCGCTGTGCCTGAGCAACATCTGCGACCACCGCACGCGGCGCATCAAGGTAGCCTGCGCGTACCTGCTGCATGGGCAGGGCTATGGAACGGGAAAAGACCGTAAGCCCGGTCGACCGATCACTGACCACCAAGACCACTCCCAAGAGACCAAGCTCCGGGGGCTGGGCAGACAAGCCAGTCTGAACCGCCAGACGCCGAACCCATGCGGGCGGGGTGAGGGCTGGCTCCGCATCCGGAAGCCTCGCGGGAGGCTCTTCGGCGCGCCGGCCCAGGTCAACGAGCCGCACGGAAAGCGCAAATGGCGCTGAATCTTCTACCCTGCCAAGAAGACGCTCTTCATAAAGCGAGTCCGGCCGCAAACGCCCCGCTGCAAATGGACTTTGACTAAAGGCCCAGCCAGTATCGGCCGCAAGCAGGGTAAGAAGCTCAGGCCCGAGAGATTCTGCTAGGCCGGAGAGCTGCGCGGTTGTGAAGAACCCGCCCCCCGGCTCGGTGCGCACCGAAAAATACGCATGACGCTTATAGGGGCTTGCCTTCGGACTGCAATTCTCTGAGGCACTGAGGGGTTGGATCTGGTCTAGCTCAACACGCGTCTGAGAATCACCCGACCCGTGTTTTATCCGGATTCCTTGAACCTTGGCGTCAGACCGAAACTCATTGGCCTCATGTAACTGCCCCTGGCCATCAAGCCACGAGACGGCCTTAACACGCACCTGCGCCCGAGTCGCTGCAGCGATGAGTTCCGCCCGAATGGCAGCAAGCTGCGCCTCATAATCTTGGCTGGTAGCGGCTGCCCTCGGCGATGCGGTTGGCGGTGCGCCAGCCTCTCCAGAAGAGATCGGTTTATTCGCCCGCTCCTGCGCGCGAGCACGTTCGCGGGCCTGCGATTCTGCCCTCTGCACTGCCGACCTTGGCACGGGCGCTAGTAACACCCGACCCGCTGGGGAGACGGTGGCATTTACCGCGGGGCCCGGCTGGGCCTTGGCTGGCCCGACCGATTTGGAGCCCTTGCCTGCCTGCGCTGCCTGTGAGGCCTTGGGTGGAGGTGCGAGAAGCACCCGGGCCTCGGGGGACATTGATGGGTTGAGCGACTGGGCCCCCGACTTCGAATGCGGGGCGAGCAAGACAGACCCGGTGGGCGAGACAGACGGATTGACACTCTGCGCCCAGGCTGAGTTGAGAACTGCAGCCATGCCAGGGAGAACGAAAGCCATGGCAAGTCGCGGACACAGTCGCATTACAGTCATGAGGGGCATTCGCTACTCTCCCGAGTCGACATCTTCTCGAAGGCTAACTGCCTGCGGTTGCGCTCTCGCGCAATTACCGGGTCCGGGCAGAGGCCAGTTGCTTCAGATAAAGACTGCGAATATCGTCAACCACGCTGGAGTCAAGCGACAGCGTTGTCTCGTAGGTGTCGTCACCCACGGGCGTAATACTCACCAAGGTTGCCCCGTAGATTACCCCCTCAACGCGTGCGCGGAAGCTATCGCTCTGCACCACCATATCGGCAACGGTGGTCGTGGCATCAAGGTACTGGCCATAAACCTGTTCGGTGAGGGCCCTATAGGCGTCAAGCTTAGAGGCGCGAATAGCCAATAAGCGTTGCTGGGCAGGAAGACGATGGTTCTGTACGCTGATTACCGCATAACCAGTAGCGGTCATGGACTGGCGTCGCTCGATCATAGACTGTACGAGCCCACTTGAGCTTGGACGAAGTTTGTCGGCCTCGGCGGCCTCTGGCTTGGCCCCCTCTGCTACAGGCGGGGGTGCTGGCGTGGTGACTTGAACCGGAACTCCCGCGCAGCCCACGAGGGTCAGACTGGCAAGACCAGAAATCAAGGTAAATTGCAGGCGTTTGTGCATGGCTGACATCCTTCAGAAAAGTAAACAAAGCAACGCGATTGGTTTGGGGTTCGGCATGGAAAACCATTGCTTTAATCGTTTTGCGCCTATTTCCCGTAAACTCAAGCCTCATGTCTGCTCTTTATATTCGTCTCCGCTGTGAGTCTTGACTCATTAATCGGGCAGAGCGCCGCGATCTTGAACCTTAAACGGTTGATCGGTTCGGTCGCCCATTCCGATGCCACGGTTTTGGTCATTGGGGAAAGCGGCACCGGCAAAGAGCTTGTGGCGCGTGCCCTACATGACCACTCTGGCCGAAAACAAGCACGTTTTGTGCCCGTAAACTGCGGGGCCATTCCCCGCGACCTGATCGAAAGCGAGCTCTTTGGCCATCGGCGTGGTGCCTTTACCGGGGCAATCTCTGATCGTACAGGTCGTTTTGAGCTTGCCCAAGGCGGCACGCTGTTTCTTGATGAGATCGGCGATCTGCCGCTCGATATGCAGGTTAAGCTTCTGCGGGTGCTCCAAGAACGCAGCATCGACCCTGTGGGCTCAAGTAAGCCTATCGATATAGATGTTCGGGTGGTCGCCGCAACCCACAAAGACCTTGAGGCAGAAGTGGCAGCCGGCCGGTTTCGGGAAGACCTGTATTACCGGCTCAATGTACTGCCACTTACCACCCCGCCGCTACGCGACCGGCCCGAAGACATCGAAACCCTGTGCCAGTTCTTTTCCCAGGTGCATGCCCATGCCCAGCGGGGATCGGTGCAGTTAACGCCAGCGCTGCTCGGGGCCCTACAGTCTTATACCTGGCCAGGCAATATCCGTGAGCTTTCCAATCTGATTGCGCGGTTTAGCGCACTCTTTGCTGGCCAGTGCATCTGTTACCCCGATATCCCGCAGGTGATGCTGCC
>JBMSYB010000024.1:0-27549 GCA_049426285.1 Burkholderiaceae bacterium | reverse complement strand
CAGGCCGGTCTAGCCCATGGCGGGTTCGAGGGTCTGCGGGGGTTATTTGCGACGGGCCCTTGCTTCTTCCTGCTTGCGCAGAATATGCCGCTGAATTTTTCCCGATGTGGTCATCGGTAAGGTATCGATGTACTCGATTTCCTTAGGGTACTCGTAGGGCGCCAAACGCTGTCGCACATGGTCTTGCAAGGCTGCAGTAAGCTCAGAGCTGGCCTTCAGTCCCTCTGCTAAGACCACATAGGCCTTCACTAGGTTGCCACGTTCTGCATCGGGCTTGGGAACCACTGCCACATTAGCCACGGCTGAATGCTTTAAAAGACAGTTTTCAATTTCACTCGGACCGATGCGATAGCCCGCTGACTTAAAGACATCATCGGCCCGGCCCTCGTACCAGAGATAGCCCGCCTCATCGCATCGAGCAAGATCACCCGTGCGACACCAGTCGCCGGTGAATTTTTTCTGAGTACCCTCGGGGTTCTTCCAGTACTCAAGAAAAAAGACGGGGTCGAGATGCCCGTGTATATCCCTCCGATGCACGGCCACCTCGCCTGTCTCACCCGCGGGCAGCTCATGGCCTTTATCATCGATCACCGAGACACGATGCCCAGGATAAGGCCGCCCCATACTTCCGAGTCGCACAGGCCACCGCTGGAAAGAGTTTCCCACCACGTAGTTCATCTCGGTCTGGCCAAACATCTCATTCACCATTACGCCCAGCCCTTCGGCGCAGTACTGCGCAACCACATCACCAACAAACTCCCCCGCACTCATGATGCCGCGCAGTGCACGCGTATCCTGATTCCGTCTGGGGTTCGAGTCGTACTTCATCATTGCCTTTAATGCCGTGGGGAAGAGAAAGGTGTGGCTCACCTTGTACTCCGACAGTAATCGAAAGGCTGTCTCTGGTGAGAACCGGCCCTGATAGCCCAGTATTGATTCACCAAAGTAAAGTGTGGGCAGAAGGGCATCCCAAAGTCCGCCCGTCCAGGCCCAGTCGGCCGGAGACCAGAAACAACGCGCCCGGTCAGGGTACCAGTTCTGGCTCGCTACAAAGCCTGACAAGTTTCCAATCATGGCCCGATGCGGAATGCTGGCGCCTTTGGGTGGCCCGGTAGTACCGCTGGTATAGATCAACAAGGCGGGATCCTCGGCCAGCGTGTCGTAAATCGCGTGCACCGGCGTCTGCGCCCAGAGTATCGCCATAAACCGCTGCGAAGGAAATCGCGGTCCTACCGATATGATGCTGCCCAAACCAGGCGCCTCGTTTCGCAACGCCTGCAGGCGCTGCTCGCCCTCATCATCAGTAACCGCTGCCATGACCGAGCTGTCCTGTAACCGGTATAAGAGCGCGTCTTCTCCAAAGAGCATAGACAACGGCACCGCAACAGCACCCAAGATAAAACAGGCCAGATGGGCCATGGCGGTCTCAGGCCGCTGTGGCAGAACAATAGCCACGCGATCGCCTGGCCCAACCCCCTGCGCCGCAAGCCAGCTCGCAAGACGCAAAGAGAGGTTCCACAGCGCCTTGTAATCGAGTTGCTGCGGGGTAATTCCGGTGCCCTCGTAGTAAATCGCTACCTTCGAGGCCCGACGAGCATCGTGCGCCCAGCGCTCACCACAAACCTTGGCGATATTGAACCGCGTTGGTACAGCCCATCGAAAATCCCGATAGATTGCCGGGTACCCATCAGAAAAATATTTCTTCGAGGCCTTAGACATCGCGCTATTCCCCATAAGTCTATGCAGCCTTGGGGGCCTTCGGCAGACGCCCCATCAGGAAGAATTCGGGGTTGGGCCGCATGCCGGTAGCGCTGGCAAGGCGATTACTCATAGCAAAGAACGCGGTAATCGCGGTGATGTCCCAGAGTTCTTCTTGCGTAAGGCCTGCGGCCTGGGCGGCCTGCCGATCAGCCTCTTCAACAGCCGCCGACTGAGTCGCCACCTTGGTGGCAAAATCAAGGATAGCCCGCTCTCGAGGGCTAATATCCGCCTGCTTGTAATTGATAGCCACCTGGTCTGCCAACAAAGGGCGTTTGGCGCGTATACGCAAAATCGCCCCGTGGGCCACCACACAATACTGGCAGTGGTTCAGGCCAGAGGTTGCGACAACGATCATCTCGCGCTCAGCCAAGGACAAAGGGCCTTCTGCCTCCATCAGGGCATCGTGATAAGCAAAGAAGGCACGAAACTCTGCCGGTCGCCGGGCGAGTACCCGCATAACATTAGGGACAAAACCCGCCTTATCAAGAACGGCCTGCATCCGGGTCCGAATATCCTCTGGCAGGCCTGCCATGTCAGGAATTGGAAACGCACAGATCATAGGGTCGGTACTCTTGCCACCCGAAACGAGGGCACGTGCGTCGGGCGCGATGTTTGTCGAGGCATTGGCCCCAGTGGCAGGGGTTACGTGGGAGGCGTCATTAGCCATTAAAAGCAGTCTCCTGTCTTGGTTGATTTACGGTCATTGAACCCCCAAGCAGCAGGACACGTCAATGGCGTCCTTCCCTAGTTCCCAGTGTCTCGCGCGATCCAGTATTCTTACAGCTATGACGCGTCATGCTCATGTCCCCTCCCCTTGTACCTCGGTCTGTACCATGTCTGCCCAGACAGGCCTGTGCACGGGGTGTTTTCGCACGATTGCAGAGATAGCAGGCTGGGGCCAGATGACAGACTCAGAAAAGAACGTCGTTTGGAGCCGTATTACTGAGCGCAAGAACAATGTCGGCACGCGCCTAGGGGGTAAGCAAACCGAGGGTAAGCAACCCCCCCAACCATCCCCAAGACACGACTGACGCAAAGGTTCTAAGTAAGTTCATGTTGCCCCCTAGCATGCGCTTCATCGAGCGCGACTGGCTCTCCAGTAACCAGATAGTGTTTCTTGACGACGATCTGCAGGCGAGTGTTGTTGATACCGGCTATGTGAAACACAATGCCTTGTCGCAGTTACTCGTTAACCAATCCCGTACAGGAAGATCGCTAACGCGGATTCTCAATACCCATCTGCACTCAGATCACTGCGGCGGGAATCGGCTGCTTACAGATTCCTATGACTGTGAGGTTCTTGTACCCGAGGCATCGTTCGAAGCGGCCTCTTCCTGGGACGAATCATCTTTAAGCTTCCATGCAACAGGCCAGCGCTGCGACCCATTCACCCCGACACTGGCGCTAGCGCCAGGGCAGACCATAATGCTCGGCGGCATGCCCTGGCAGGTGCATGCAGCGCCTGGGCACGATCCCGAGTCGGTCATCTTGTTTCAGCAAGACACTGGCATTCTCATTTCGGCGGACGCTCTCTGGGGTGATGGCTTTGGCGTCATCTTTCCCGAACTAGCCGGTCACAGCGGGTTTAGCGAGCAGGAGGCGATTCTTAAAGTCATCCGCAGCCTGCGGCCGCGATGCGTTATTCCGGGCCATGGCCCCATGTTTTCAGATGTCGAAGAGGCAATCAAAAGGGCCGAAGCACGCTTGGCGTTTCTCAGGTCACAGCCACTAAAGCATGCGCAATACGCCTTAAAAGTACTCGTGAAATTCTTGATGCTCGACCGTGAGACCGCGAACAAGACCGAATTCATAGAGCACCTCTCAAGAGCCCAGGTGCCAAGCCATGCCTGTGCTGTTCTGGGAATTGATATAGAAAAGGGCATAACCCAGACCATAGAGGGCATGATCGCCTCTGGCCAGTTATTTTTGTCAACCGATCAACAGACTCTGATCGCCCACCCTAGTCCGTGAAAGAAAGGCTCAGTTAGGCTGAGCGTACTGACCCAGTTTTATTTACGAAAGCTGGTAACAAAGGGTAGTTACCGCACTGGTAAGGTCTGAGACGAAAACACCGTCTGTGACTGCGCCACCGAAACTACGCGTACCGGCAGTCGTGCGGGCATTCTTGCCGAAGTCCCCAAAATACTGGGTGCAAGCAACAGACGACACTCGTTGAATCCGGCCGACTCCCGATTTGTTGTCACAGCGCCGCGGAGAAATGGCGAGCTAAGACGAAGACTGCCAATAGACATTGCGCCGCTCAGACTGCACCCTCGCCACCATGCCACGGTTCGCGCAAGAATCGGTCCGGCCAACGGCACATGAAGGGGGAGGCCTACCGAGACCTCCAACCGGATCACCCCGGCATCCAGAAATGTCTGGCCCGAGCTGCGACCTACCGGAAGACCTGTCGTTGGCTCCCTCTCTGAGACCCCAGACCGAGGCGCAGGAATCGCCTCAGAGTGCCATAAGGCGGGCGACACTGCCCGCCCCGCACCTCTTCCCCAGTCCTCGAGCGTGGCCGTTGTGGGTGAGAGCAGCGTCCAGTCGATCCAGCCCTCCGCTTTTGCCCGCAGATAGTGAAAATGCGTGCGCATCGCGGCTGAGGCAATCGCTTCCACACCCGGCTCGCCACTCCTCGCGGAAAGCCCGAGCAAAGGGGTAAGGCCCCGGCTCAAGCCCCCATCGATTGCTGTGGCGCTAATCTGGGCAGACGCCGCCGCCCGCGACGCCTCGGCAGCCGCATAACCAACCACCAGTCGTCCATAAGCGAGAAGGGTAATCTGCAAAATCATCAACCCTAGCAATAAAACCAAGGGGGCCGCAATCAAAGCCTCGAGCATGGCCATGCCTGTAGGTCGGCTGCAAACGCGTTGGGTGTTGTACCGCACGCAAAGCTCTCTACAGGCCATTATGTATGCCTCAAGCGCAACTATGGACTGCGCCCTAGGAAGAGCATGAAGGTCAATCTCCAGCACCGAATCTGCATCCCAACACCAGTAGATCCGACGGCTTCGGGACAATCGCTGGGATAGCACCTTGCCATCCTTAGCCAAAAAAACCAGCCAAAGTGGCCGGCGAGTCCAAAGGGTATGGACCATTCTGCAGGCAGGAAACCAGACAACACCGCTACGGGCAATCGATCCATGTACACCCATGAGTCGCTGCAAGAAACCGCGCGCAACGCCAATCCGATCCACAACAAATGGTGTCATGCGCCTACTCCAAAAGACTCGGAAAGCTTAATGAGTAGGGGCGCTAACAACACGATAAATGTGCAGGGAAAGATGCAGCAGACCAAGGGGCCCATCAGCTTGACAGGAGCCTTCATGGCCCGCTCTTCGATCTGCAACTGGTAAAGCCTGCGCGCCTGAGATGACTGGGCACGCAGGATCTTTCCCATACTCAGACCAGCCTGGTCTGCTACCAGAACCAGGGCACCAAACTGCTGCACTACCGGCAGCGGCAAGGCATTCTGGAGCCTCGAGACCGCAGCAGCCTTTGACCCTCCCGCGCGCAGCTCTGCTGCAAATACCCACAGACTGCGACGCCATTTGTCAGAAGGACCATCCACAGCCCGCTGTGCAGTTAGCCGCATGGCCTGAACAAACGACTGGCCGGCCTCAAGAGATAAGGCCAGTCCATCAAGGACCGCTGGAAAGCCTCGCTGCGCCTTGTCCCTCTCTTTGGTCACCTGACCACGCATCCACAGGTCAGGTACGAATAGGCCGATTACAGGAATAAGGCATCCGCAGCAGAGCCGTAAAGCCATCCAACAGGCCTCATCGAAATCGGGAGGAAAACCAAGCAAGTGCAGGCGCCCGCGCAAAGCCTCGCTGGGACGAACCGCTGGGGCAACCCAGGGCCGCAGCCAGCGACATAGCCTAAACAGCGTCTCTCGCCTGCCATTATTGGTACACAGAGGAGGGAGGTTTCTGCGAAACCACCGCCATAGGCTAGGGGAGACCAGCGCTGGTAAAACTAACCAGGCTGCAGCCGCAGCCGCGAGCCCAAAAAGAACAGAAGAGATGAACATAGCCGACGAATTCATCTTGGCTACACCTCAAAACGTACTATTCGACGCACCCAGATCACACCTAGTACCTCCAGCGTTGCAGTTAAGGTTATGAGCGCCAAGCCCAATGGAGTCCCCAGAAAAAACTCCGAGACAAACGGGTCTAAAGCGCTCGTAGCAATAAACAACAAAGGCGGCATCGCTAGCATGATGACTGCCTGAAGACGGCCCTGTGCGGTCAGTGCTGCCGCTTTAGCCTCTAGTGCGATCTGTTGACGAAACGAGTCGCCTAGACGAATCAGGGCCTCAGCAAGATTCCCTCCTGTCTGAGCGGAAAGCCTTACGCAGAAGGCAAGATCCTGTAATGCAGGCAGGCGGATACGCTCAGCCCAGAAAGCGAATGCATGGTCTGTGCTGTGACCAAGCCGGATATCCCTCAGCAGTTGATGCAGTTCCTGTCGAAGTGGCCCGTCTACAGACTGCTCTGCGCGTACGATAGAGGCGCGGAGGCTTGAACCCGACTGAAGTGAGGCAGCAATCAGGTCGCAGAACTCAGGAAGTGACTGCTGTAACTGCCTACGCTGTCGTGACTTTAGCCAACGCAAGACCGGGGGCATCGCGATCACTACGGCCAAACCCCCGATCGGAAAAGCCAATAGGGAATGTGACAGAAGAAAAAGTATGCCCCCAAGAACAAAGGCTGCCGTTACCGCAATCAGTCTGACGGTGCCCCGCTGCAAGTAGCGATTGTGCTGCTCCAAAGCCGTCCGCAGAACACCCTCTTGTGCGGCAAAAATGGATAGGATCCAAGGGGTCAGCCAGAAAACGAACAGCGTAACTGACGCCCCGAGCATAAGGCTTACAGTAATCGTCATGATTCAACTCCAGACAGTTCCTGGCGACTCAACCAGGCAATGGTTGATATAACGACCTTCAGACCAGCTAAACAGGGTCTCCAGCTGAAGCACGCCCGACTCCAGTCCAGTTACCGCACAGATCTGGTGTATACGACGGCCCCCATTGTCGGTGCGCTGCTGATGAACCACCAACTGAATCGAGGCAGCGATCTGCTCACGTATCGCCTTGAGGGGAAGGTCAAAGCCCGCCATAAGCACCATTACCTCAATCCGCGCGAGAGCATCTCGGGGCGTGTTCGCATGAACGGTTGTCAGCGACCCTTCATGGCCAGTGTTCATTGCCTGCAGCATGTCGAGCGCCTCACCACCGCGGCACTCTCCTACAACGATTCGATCGGGCCGCATTCGCAGGGCGTTGCGCACCAGGTCCCGAATTGATATAGCTCCCTGACCTTCTTGATTAGCCTCCCGGGCCTCTAGTGCGACAAGATTGGGGGCCTCAAGCCGCAGCTCCGCGGCATCCTCGATAGTGATCAGACGCTCATGAGCAGGGATTTTTCGGGCCAGAGCCTTCAGCAGGGTTGTCTTGCCCGAACCCGTGCCGCCGGTCACCACAATATTGCGTTTCGCCACCACAGCCTCGCCTAAGAACTCGCAAATTTCCTGACTCATGGCGCCTTTGAGACACAGGCCCTCAAGGTCCATGGTGGTCTGAGAGAAACGCCGAATCGTAAGGCAGTGGCCCTCGGTTGCTGGTGGCGAGAGCACTGCATTAACACGGGAACCATCCGGAAGCCGGCCATCGGCCATTGGGCTTCCGTCATCAATACGACGCCCAAGAGGAAGAAATATGCGCTCAATCACACGCCTTAGGCTGTCGTCGCCTGCAAACTGCAAATTGCTGGGCTGGCAGACGCCTTGCTTCTCTACAAAGATTCGTTCCGGCCCATTGACCATGATTTCGGAGACCTCCGGATCCTGCATCAGCCGTTCAATGGGACCGAATCCCACTAGCTCTGCGAGAAGGTCGAGGCAAAACAGGCGCGATTCTTCGGCAGTCATACCGGCAAGATCGTGGGCTAGTTCAGCCCGGATCAGGGCCAGGGTCTCATCACGAAGCGCCTGATCGGACATTTCGCCCCAATCCCTTCGGCGAGAATCCAGAACGCTCCGTAAACGCTTTACCGCATCCCCCATTTCCAGGCTGTGAGATAGCTCGAAGAGAACTGACTCGGGGGCAGTCACTGGATTCGAATGCTGGCCGGTAAGACCCTGTAGAGCAGTGCCCCCGAGGCTGATGGCATCAACCCGAAAACGCCAACGCCCGCAGGTGATCTCGTCACCCTGGGCTAATGGACCATAGTCATGCACAATGCGCCCATTAACGCGAGAACCTGCAAGAAATCCCTGGTCACAGACGAAATAGCCGCCAGCCCTCTGGACGATCTGGGCGTGGCAGCCGCCAATCGAAAGGCCTGAGATTAGGAGGTCAGCATTACGTTGGCTGCCGATCAGAACGGGGCTGTCCTCAAATACCTGTAGCCCTTTCTGCTGCACCCCTTCAAATATCTGCAGTCGGATCATGGCGCGCCCCCTTCTTGTGCTGTATCGGCTGAGGAGGCAGGTGTCTCAGAGCGAACCGCTCTAATTTGGTCATCTGACCATCCCTTACGCTCCCGATGAAAGGCATCGTCTGGCGAGATGAACCGCGGCGTTACCATCACTACCATCTCGCTGCGCTTATCACGAAAGTCTTTGGAGCGAAACAGGGCTCCGAGAACTGGGATGTTCCCAAGGCCTGAAACCTTATCGGTTACCCGGCTTGTCTCTTCGGAGATCAGACCAGACATCACCAGGGTCTGCCCCTCGCGCAGGTTGACCTGGGTCTCAGTCATCCGCGACAAAAAGCCTGGGAGTTCGCCAACCCGAATCGCCGGATCTACCGTCGAGAGTTCGGTTGTCACCGTGGCGCTAATGACGCCGTTTTCTAGGACACGCGGCTGAATCTCGAATCGAATGCCATACGGCTTGAACTGCACCGAACTTGCTCCTAAAGAGGATGTCACCGGCAGGGGGATTTCGCCTCCCGCGAGAAACTTTGCAGTTCCGCCGCTACGTGTAGACAAAATCGGCTCTGCGAGAACAACGGCATCACCCTGCTGCTCCATGAACGCAATAACAGAAGCGAGGGTGGACTGCAGTCCAAAATAGAGCGCGAAAGGCGAAACCTTTGGTGACCATGCTGCCGCCTCAGTGCCAGGGAAGTTAGCTGCAATGTTGGGTACGCCCTGATTCAGCAGGCCATCACTGGTTGACCGAAACTGGGAGTTCGTCTTGAAATCGCCGACGATCCCCACCATCGGCCCCGCCATTCGCGTCTGCCACTGAACACCGAGGTTTTCCAAGGCGTTCTTCTTTACCTCAAGAAACCTCACCTCCATAGCAATCATCTGCTCAGTACCCTGGGCATGGGTCAGGTTGACAAGCTTGGCATTGCGTTCCGATAGTGACTTGAGTCGCTCGGCCTGTTCAGGAGATGCGGCTCTTCCTGAGAGCACCAGTTGATCCCCCACCGGGTTGACATCCAGAGTCCGGGCCGACTGCCCCAAGGCGGCACGCACCTGCTCAGCCAGTCGCTGCGCCTCGGCAGACTGAATCACGACAGGCTTTCGTACGCCCTCTAACCCCTCTGCCCAAAGCAAGATACTAGTCTGGCCTGGCTTTTTGCCGATCAGAAGAACCGAACCGTCCTCCAGGGGTCGAGCCGAAAGCATGCTGCCATCTCCCACAACCACCCGACGAAGACCAGCCAGCCTAAGGACCTCTGGCTCGGAAAGATCCAGAATGAGAGTGTTCGACATATCTGGGCGCGATACTGCCGATTCCGCATTTATCGATGAGGAGGGCAACTTAGCCCCGCTATGGCCAGCCGCATAAGCCAGCACTGGCAAAATCGCCGCTGTAGCAAGAGCAACGGTAAGAGTGTGAGTTGTCCGTGTCTTCATGACTGTCCTCCCTGGGAGTGGACAATTACCTCTACCGGTGACCGGCGAGTGGAACTCTGTGCCTTAGCTGACTCTGGAGTTTGTGCCGCCCGAGTGCCTGCTGCAACATCCGAGCGCAGGAGAGCAATAAGACGGCCGCGCGCCTGAGCAGTAAGCAGCGCAGCCACACGATCGGCAGGAATTTCAATCGTGAGGCTGCCGTAGCGGACTGGGCCCGAACCGTCTTCTTGCAGACCGATCGGCCGTAGCTCACCTCCAACTGCTACCACACGCACGGCGGAAGCCACAAGATCCGCTAGAGCAGGGGGTACAACCGAGGCTTGAACCACCTGAATGTCGGGACTGCCTGCAGCAGTGTCACCAGCCGTCGCAATCGGCGAGGAAGCCCAGAGATCTATCCAGTGCCCCGGCCTAATGAGCCCAGAAACAGAAGATGCCTCATCGACTGGCAGGCTCATCAGACGATAGCCTGCCCGCACTGTCACAGCCTTAGCCGGAGAGCTGTCGGACTGGGTATCGGTTATCGATACCGGGACCCCTGAGGCGATATCGCGCATAAGGCGAGATCCAATAACACGGTCAGCCGCATCTGGGCTCAGCTGATCAGCATGCAGCCAATGCTGTGGTAATAGACGAACTGCAAGGTCCTCTTCCTGCACCAAGTGGTTTCGGGGAAGGGCGCGGCCGGCAACAACCACCTCAACCAGACCCTCGGACTGAATAAGTGATTCCTTCAGAAGCGATCGCTCCTGGGTCTGAGCGCTATAACTCACTGCTGCGGCAGTCGCCCCAAGACCCACGGCCAGGATAAACACCCAGGCCTGCGGGGATCGGACCCATTGAAGGTAGCGGGGAGGAAAAAATCTCACAAGAGTCTCCTTTAGGTAGTGGGGGATGAGATTAAGAAAAGGCTATAGCGCCAGATACCTTGCATGGCGGATATCCAGTCTTCGGAGAGACCTGCCCAGGCAATCACTGAGAACAGGCCAAGGCCGAGAAGGTATTCCGCAGTTCCAGCTCCCCCTGGAGCACAAGGGGAGAATTTCGAAAAAAGAAAGCGTCGCGTCATGGTTGTGACTCCGTCACCTGAACCTGTAATGGATCTTCAATAGCTGACTGCACCGTAATGACAGTCACCACAGCCGTACCCTGTTGCACCCGATGAATACGAAAGCGTTTTCCTGAGCTGTCCGCAGCCGGATTGTTCGCAAAAGAAAACGGGGTCACCTCTGGAGCAATCGCCGATAGCCTTTGTCGGTGGGCCTGCTCGAGCGTTAATCCGGGGTAGCGAAAGGCCTGTATCTCAACGCCGGGAGCGAGACGATGCGCATGTGACGGTGATCCTGGTCCCGGAAGCGCGGAAATAGGTATCTGAACCGCCCAGCCATGCGACCTGGACTTATCGGGCCGGGATCTCTTGTGGAATTCCTGTTGACTTCCTGACCCCGTCTGCGTCCACTGCTCGGCCCTCCAGACCCCGTTCTGTATCGAGGCAACAATGCACCAGGGTTCCAACGCATAGACAAACACCGGCTGACCCGCCTTACGCCAATTGCCTGCGGTATGGTCACGCGCCTCACAGGCAGGCTTGTCGGATGTCAGAAGCTGCACGTTGGAGGGTGCCCCGAAAAGAGCGAGAGCCATAGACAAGACGATTTCGAAAGCGGTAGTGTTCATAGCCATATCCGCCTAACGTTGGGCCGGCACCAAGGTACCGGGAAAGGGCAACAAGGTGCCCGGCCCATGAAAGCTACGTCGGAATTCTGCGCTGCCAGACTCAAGCCCAAGGGCTTCCAGCCCTGGCATCAAGAGCCCAGTGACTGGAAAGTAGGCAGCAGAAGACAGCTGCGCCATTGCGCTAATTGGCGTCGAACCCTGAGATACCCGAGAAAGCACAAGGCCCCGGTCTGACGCTGCCCAGTCGTTCGAAACCATGGCAACAGAGGCCAGAGACTTCTGTCCATTAGCAGGTACAGTGAGTTCCGCCCTTACACGAACCAGACGCTGGGCATCAGGCAGGCCAAATGTTGTCGATGCGGTATTGCTTGTGAATCGCCACAGTGCTCCGGATATGCGATCGAGCAGCCGCGTGCCAGAGGTGTCTGCGATCGGCGTGTCTAGTACTGTCTGCGACTCATAGCGAATGGGCCGATCGGTAGCACTCGAAATAGACCGACCATAGCCAGATAACTGTCTCTGCGCGGGGCAGGCTGAGGGTACTGCCCGGCATTGCTGAAGGTCAAACCAAGCTGATAAAGGGGCCTGACGAGCTAGGTCAGCCTGGGTATACAGATGTTGACTGAGGGCAAGCAAACCAGCGGCAGAGGCTACAAATACCAAGGCTTCGATGAGGGCCTGACCTCGGGGTTGGCATATGCCGTGCGTAAGAACGCTATAAGTCACTCGGATTCCTTTCGATTCTGGGCTACAACCAGGGCAGCGGCCTGGTCCATAGACGAGGCCGCTGCCAGCTGGGCGCGCCAATACGGCAGAAAAAGGCTGGGCAGGTAGGCTGGCGCCTGCCCAATAGCCTGTGGATCTACAAACTCTGTGACGGCGACAGAAAGGGACCAGACCGCACTTCCCACAGTGGAAGGGGCTCCGAGAAGTGCGTCCTGCGACACCGCCGTACGGGATAGGGTGTTTCGTGTGGGAAGCCGAACCAGAACCGGAATGCGGTACTGGGCTTGCTCTCGGCCCTGTACCGTCTGGTCGGCAAGGTCGCGGTAAGCCGATAGGCCCAGGTATCCCATCGGCCTTGCACTGCCGTCTTGTGCCCGCTGGCGCGCCCTGGGATTCACCTGAGACGAGACAAGGGCCTGACTTTGCTGGGGATAGAATCCGTCTTGAAAGCCTGACTGGGTAACCGCAGCTCCCCAGCCTAGGGGAATAGTCTCGGAAAGGCTGCGGCAGAATGGGTTCCATCTCCCACGCCGAAACCACTGATGTACCGACAGCGTATCGCCCGCCTGCCAATCGTCATAGCTATCGGTGAGCCGTGTAGCACCTCGACGAATCAGCTTAGAGAAGCTACGGTCTAGGCTGGTGGGAATGCAGGTAAACGTTGGGAGCAGATAGAGCCGATGGTCAAAGCTACGGCCTTGGGTGAAGCGATCTAGCTCAGCAGTCACATGCTGCGCCAGAAGCCTTCTTTCCTGGCCTGAATAGGTTTTGACGGCTCGATAGAACCGCGAAACATCTGCAGTAGGCAGGTACTGGCCAAAGAAGCGGCGATCGCCAGACCAGACCACCTCATTAATCAGCGTTTGCGTATTGAACGGATTTACTGCCAGATGCATAGCCTCTTGCGATGCCTGCAAGGCCCGGGTGTAGGCACTGCGAAACGGCAGTTCGATAGCTACCGCTGCATGTGTTGTCAGCTCCGCTGCCTGGGCAGCCTGAGCTGCCCACTGGGCAAACGTCTGTAGGCCGGGAATAAAGCTTGCTACTGAAGATGCCTGGCGGGTAAGGTGATTGGCCTGTTGTACCCAGGCGAGTGCCGTAAGGCTCTGCGCAATCATTACCTCGTTAGCAACAATGGCGCGGTTTGCATAGGCCTGGTAGTTCAGGGCCTGAGCGTACCATTGGGCAACCGACAGGCTCGCCGCGTCCGCGAGTTGATTGCCGCGTTGCTTATCCGAGAAAATTGTTGCCGCTCCCCCCAAGAAAGCAAGGCCCGCTGAAGATGCAAGCAGCAGGCCAATGCCCAGAAGCAGCACAAACCCGCGAGGCGCAGGCCTGCGCCCAAAACCCCAGCCAGCCATGTGCTATCGATTGTCTTCGTTATAGTTGCGAAGCCCCTTGCGCACATTGGCTTGGGTACGAGCAGTATTTGCGGAAGACGCTGCCGCAGTCAGGGCGGAGCCACCGTCGTTACCAGCAATTTCCTGAGCGATACCCGCTGTCTGGTTTCGAATAGTCTGGCCGAGCAGACTGTAAACGCCGATAGCGGCCACCGCGACTACAGCCACAATAATGATGTACTCCGTCATACCCTGGCCGTGTGGTGGGCGACGCAGGTGCTTTCTCAGTGCCTGATGCATAGTTCTGCTCCACAGTGAAAAGGAGCAGAGAGTCTGCTTAAGTAACAGCCCCCAGAAAATCCAACAAAGGCGTTAGGCAGATGGGCTAATGCCCATGCAGAAACCGCGTGGCGATCGCGGCAAGAAGCACCCCAAGAAGCATGAGGCTGGGCTGAAGCCAAGCAGCGCGAGACTGCCCGCCATGGTGGTGTGAGTCAGCCTGGGCATGGAGCTGCGGAATTAGATCAGACAAGGCGATGTAGATGAAATTACTGGCGGCAATGGCCAGCACAAAAGGGAGCCAGCTGCCTGCCTGCGCCAGCGCAAAATACCCGAGAACACCCCCCACCAGAGCACCCGAGCCGGTAAGCAGGTTAAACCCCAGAGCACGCGCCTTAGAAAAGCCGCTATTGAGCAGGACAAAAAAGTTACCAATCTGCTGCGGCACCTCGTGCGTAGCTATGGCAGCCGCGGTAACTATCCCGAGAAAACTATCGACTTGAAAGGCCGCAGCAATAAGTACCCCATCGGCAAACGCGTGCACGGTACTGCCGACCAAAAGGCTATAACCCCCTCTACCCGCTACGGCGGCGTCATGACCATGCGGGTGATAGTGGCCATCATGCTCATGGTGATGGTCGTGACGCAACAAAGAAAGGCGCTCAAGCATAAAAAAGCCCAGCAGGCCTGCAAGCAGCGTAGCGGTAATATCGTGAAAGTCTGCCCCCATGTGCAGGCTTTCAGGTAGCAGATGCAGCAGCGCGGAACCAAGGAGCATTCCTGCGGAAAAACTGACTAGCTTATCTACGAGACGCGACAGTCGACCCAACGAGACAACGGCCGCCAGTCCAATGCTCAGGAACGTAGCGGCCGCAGAGGCGAGAAGAATGTAAAGAAGCGTCATAAATCCTTTTCAGTTATGCCTTAAGGGTTTTGCCAAACCAGGCGAGGCAGCGCTTCCAGCCGTCTTCGGCTGCCTCACGACGATAGCTTGGGCGGTAGTCAGCATGAAAGGCATGCGGCATGTCGGGGTAGAGAATAATGTCGGAGTCCTGGGAAGCCTGGCCTCCAAAAGAAAGCTTGGTCTTCATTTCGTCGACATCGGAATTTGGAATGCCCGAATCGGCCCCACCATAGAGCCCGAGAACCGGCCACTTGAGCTTCTCGGCAATGTCGATGGGATGAAAAGGGTTGGCCTCGTTTACTGTGCTGCGAATGCGACCATACCAAGCCACGCCCGACCTCAGGCCAGAAATGTCGGTGGCAGCAGCCAGCCAGACAATGCGACCCCCCCAGCAGAAACCAGTGATGCCTGCCCGCCCCTTAGCGCCGCCATTGGCCTCGGCCCAGGTCACAGCTGCCTGCACATCGCCAAGCACCTGGGTGTCACTGGCCTTACTCACAATATTGGCGAAGAGCTCCGCCATGTTCGGGTATTTGTTGGGGTCGCCCTGGCGGTGGAAAAACTCTGGGGCAACAGCAAGGTAGCCTTGCTGGGCAAAGCGACGACAGACATCTTTGATGTGCTCGTGCACACCCCAGATCTCATGGGCTACGATCACCGTGGCAAGACCGGTTTTGCCCGCAGGCTTGGCCCGATACGCCGGAATAGCTCCGGTGGGCATGGCAATCTGCACCATACCGGCATCCAGCCCCTGGGCACTGGTGGTGATCACCTGTGCCTGCAGCGCGCCTGTGGGTGCTACAGAGGCTGCAAAACCCGCCAAGGCGGAGGCCTGCAGAAACCCCCGTCGACTATTCGGAAGCAGGCTAGGGTTAGGCGGCACAAGAGAGTCAAGTTCTTGCTGGGCGTGCTGAAGCCATGCGGTGGCAGAGGGCGTAATTGACGGGCGCGCAGTCATGGTCTAGCTCCTTTCCTGATCAAGGGATAAGTAGTAAAAACGGAGGAAAAATAAGGACAAGGCACATAGCGTACCCTGACTAGTGCGCGGCATCCCAGTTGGGGCCAACGCCTACTGATACCTGCAGGGGTACCCGTAGTTGGGCAACCCGCTCCATGATCGGCGGAATCAGGGCGCAGATGGTCTCACGTTCTGACTCGGGCACCTCAAGTACAAGTTCATCATGCACCTGCAGCAGCAGACGTGACCGAAGGCCTTCTTTCTGGATAGCCTGATAGGTCTGGGTCATGGCAAGTTTTATGAGATCGGCAGCGGTACCCTGCATAGGCGCATTAATTGCAGCGCGCTCAGCGCCCGCACGACGCGGGCCATTGGGGGACCGGATTTCGGGAAGCCAGAGACGGCGGCCAAAGACAGTTTCTACGTAGCCCTGTTCGCGAGCCTTGGCCTTGATCTCTTCCATATAACGGGCTACACCCGGGTAGCGGGCAAAGTAGCGCTCGATATACAGCCGGGCGGCATCACGTTCGATATCCAGGTTCTGGGCCAGACCATAGGCGCTCATGCCATAGATAAGGCCAAAGTTAATCACCTTGGCATAGCGTCTCTGCTCACTCGATACCTCTTCGCGCGGGGTTCCAAAGATTTCGCTCGCCGTTGCACGGTGTACATCCTCACCGTAGGCAAAGGCATCCATGAGCCCTTTATCCTCGGACAGGTGGGCCATGATCCGGAGCTCAATTTGGGAATAGTCTGCAGACACAAGGACCGATCCGCTGGGAGCAATAAACGCCTGCCTAATCCGGCGGCCTTCTGCGGTTCGCACCGGAATATTCTGAAGATTAGGGTCGCTCGATGCGAGCCGTCCCGTGACAGCAACAGCCTGGGAGAAGGTGGTGTGCACCCGCCCCGTGGCAGGATCAATCATGCGGGGCAGCTTATCCGTGTAGGTGGACTTTAGCTTAGACAGGCTGCGCCACTGCAGTAGGGTCTTGGGCAGGGGATAATCGTGCGAGAGCTGCTCGAGAACGTCTTCGTCGGTCGAGGCCGCACCCTTGGCGGTCTTCTTGATGGGCTTGTAACCAAGACGATCGAAAAGAATCTCGCCAAGCTGTTTTGGCGAACCAAGGTTAAACGGCTGGCCTGCCAGCGCGTGGGCCTCGGCCTCCAGACCGGAAATGGCGACCGCAAGCTCTTGGCTCTGCAGGGTCAGAAGGTCGGCATCGACCGCAATACCCGTCTCCTCCATTTCCGTGAGAACCCCAAGGGCTGGCAGTTCGATCTGCTCATAGACGAATCGCAGTGCCGCAATGGCCTGCAACTGTGGCCAGAGGGTCTGATGCAGGTGCAACGTGAAGTCGGCGTCTTCGCAGGCGTAGCGGGTGGCGACATCAATCGAGACTTCTTCAAACCCAATACGCGATGCACCTTTGCCTGTGACCTGGTCATAAGAAAGGCCCGCGCGGCCCAGGTGACGCTGCGCTAGTGACCCGAGATCGTGACTTCGGTGCGACTCGAGCACATACGACTGCAGCAGGGTGTCATGGGCGATACCCCGTAAGACAATACCGTAGCGACGCAGAACATGGGCGTCGTACTTGAGGTTCTGGCCGACCTTTGCGGCCTGTGGATCTTCGAGCCATGGCTTTAACTGGTCGAGTACATGGTCGCACGATAGCTGATCGGGTACGCCGGGATACTGATGCCCAACGGGCAGATACACGGCCTGCCCTACGTCCCAGGAAAACGACAGGCCGACGAGCCGCGCATGGCGGGCATCAATCGATGTCGTCTCGGTATCGAAGGACACCAAGGCCGCCTTCTGCAAGCTTTCAAGCAGATGGTCGAACTCTTCAAGAGAAAATACCGCCGCATAGTCTGTGGGCTGGTCAAAGAGAGACACTGTGGGAGCAGTGACAATAGGGCCATCGACGCCCGGGCCATGAGGCTCGCCTGGGGCGCTGCCTGCTGTCCGACCGGGATGGGCCTGCGCACCACCCGAGTTTGTAACGCCGGGAGCATCGTCCAGCATGCCTTTAAAGGTACGCGCAAGATCGTACTCTTCGCGCAGCGCGGCAATGGCGGTCCGGTCAATAGCGCCTAGGCAAAGGCTTTCCCGAAATGAAGGTACGGCTGAAGCGAGGTTACAGTCATCCTTCACCGTGACGAGAATCCGGGCAGTGGGGAGCCAGTCGAGGGCCTTTCGGAGATTCTCGCCGACCACACCAGGGATTGCAGGTGCGGCCGCAATAACGCCCTCTAGCGAACCATAGGCCTGCAGCCATTTGGCTGCAGTTTTGGGGCCCACCTTCTCCACCCCGGGTACGTTGTCCACCGAGTCGCCCACGAGCGTGAGGTAGTCGACGATGCGCTCCGGAGGAACCCCAAACTTCTCGATCACTGCCGCCCGATCCAAGACCTTTGCTGGCCCGCCATCGCGGCTCATGGTGTCGACCAGCACGACCTGCTCGCTCACCAACTGAGCAAGGTCTTTGTCGCCTGTGGCAATCACCGTGTGGAACCCCTGCGATCCGGCCTGACGGGATAGGGTGGCAATGACATCGTCTGCCTCCACCCCGTCGACGACGATGAGCGGCCAGCCAAGGGCCTTGACGGCCTGAAAAATCGGGGGCACCTGAGCCGCCAGGTCTTCAGGCATAGCCGAACGGGTGGCCTTGTACTCGGGATATAGGGAATCGCGAAATGTGGGGCCTTTGGGATCAAATACGCAGGCCGCATAGTCTGCAGGCCACTCCTGCTGAACTCGTCGCAGCATGTTCACGATGCCAGTAATCGCCCCCGTGGGGTGGCCTTTTCGACTGCGTAAATCCGGCAGGGCATGGAATGCCCGATAGAGAAAGCTCGAGGCGTCGATTAGGAGAAGGCGCGGGGGATTCACGGGCAGTGGGGGAAGGCTACGAGCAAAGAGGGCGACCGGGGAGCTTGGTAGGCATGCGCAACTAGCGCATGGGATGACTTCGGATAATAATCGATTAGCCAGTAAAATGGCGGATTGTCAATGACTTAGAGGCTTCCTTCGCTGTGTCCGCATCCCCCCTTTCCCCTTCGGCCCCGCCCGGTAATTTCCTTACGCATGTCATCGAGGCTGACCTGCAGGCAGGAAGGGTCGGATCTATCGTTACGCGGTTTCCGCCTGAGCCCAACGGGTATCTGCATTTCGGTCATGCCAAGTCGATCTGCCTAAACTTTGGTCTGGCCGCGCGCTACGGCGGCCGGTGCCATCTGCGACTGGATGACACCAACCCCACCAAGGAAGACCAGGAGTATGTCGATGCGATTGAAGAGGCCGTACGTTGGCTCGGTTTTGACTGGGGGAGTCACCATTATTTTGCAAGTGATTATTTTGAGCGTCTCTATGACTTTGCGGTCAGCCTCATCAGAGCGGGGCAGGCCTATGTGGACTCCCAGTCGGCCGAGGAGATCCGGGCCCGGCGGGGCACCCTGACCCAAGCCGGTGAAAATTCGCCTTTTAGAGATCGGGCGGTAGAAGAGAACCTCGATCTTTTTTCACGCATGCGGGCCGGCGAGTTTGTCGATGGCAGCCATGTGCTGCGGGCAAAGATTGATATGGCCTCGCCCAATATGAATATGCGCGACCCCGTGCTCTATCGAATTCGACATGCCCATCACCATCGCACGGGCGATGCCTGGTGTATCTATCCACTCTACGACTATGCCCACCCTTTGTCTGACGCGATTGAGGGCATTAGCCATTCGATCTGCACGCTGGAGTTCGAAGACCATCGCCCGCTCTACGACTGGCTCGTGGAGAAGGTGGCGCAGGCAGGGCACTTCCATTCTGGCCAACTTCCCCATCAGTTTGAGTTTGCAAGACTGAACCTCACGTATGTGGTGCTGAGCAAGCGCAAGCTGGTGGAACTCGTGGAATCGGGCGCAGTAGCCGGCTGGGACGACCCCCGCATGCCCACGCTGATCGCCGCCCGCAGGCGAGGCTATACGCCCGAAGGGTTCCGGCGGTTTGTGGAGCAAGGCGGTGTCTCAAAATCAGATGGCTGGATCGACTACTCCGTGCTTGAGCAGTGCATGCGCGACCATCTGAATGAAGTGGCCCCGCGCCGGGTGGCCGTGCTTGACCCGCTCAAGCTTGTGGTGGAAAACCTGGAGGCCGATGTTGTTATTGACTGCGAGGCACCGAACCATCCGCAGCATCCGGAACTCGGCAAGCGCACTCTGCCGTTTACGCGCGAACTCTGGATAGAGCGAGAAGACTTTATGGCTGAGCCCACAAAGGGCTTTTTTCGGCTCATGCCCGGCGGTCGGGTGCGGCTAAAGTATGGGTTTGTGGCCGAATATGTCAGCCACGCCACGGATGCCATGGGGCGGGTCGCTGAGGTACGGGTGCGGATTTTCGAAGACTCTAAAAGCGGTACCGCAGGTGCTGACAGCTACAAGGTGAAGGGGGTAATTCACTGGGTGAGCGCAGAGCAGGCCTATTGGACCGAGGTGCGACTCTACGACCGACTATTTGCCGCCCCTCTGCCAGGCGGGCGTCGCCCAGAAGATGCCCCCGAATTAGAGCGCGACTTCAAGGACGATTTGAATCCGCATTCGTTGACAGTACTGCGGGTGCCCATGGAGCCAAGCCTCTCGCAGGCCAACCCAGAAGACCGGTTTCAATTCGAACGCCATGGGTATTTTGTGGCCGACCGGGTGGACTCGCAGCACGGGGCGCCCGTCTTTAACCGCACGGTTACGCTGAAAGATTCTTGGTCGGTACACACGGAGGCGCGCCATGGCTGATCACCCAATACGTTGTATCGACCATGGCCAGGGAGGTGGCCCGGATTGTCTGTCGGTTATTCAAACCGCAGCGCCCGTACCGGGCGCCGGCGAGGTGCGTATTCAGGTGGCCTATGCAGGCGTTAATCGGCCAGACATTCTTCAGCGATCGGGTAAGTATCCGCCGCCGCCAGGCGCGTCTCCCTTCATGGGACTGGAGGTCAGTGGCGTTATCGATGCCGTAGGCGCTGGTGTGCCGGCAAGCCGAATCGGTGAAAAGGTCTGTGCGCTAACACCGGGAGGTGGTTACGCAGAGGCTGTTACTGCGCCCGCTGGACACTGCATGCCCATTCCCGAAGGATTGACACTGAAGCAGGCCGCCTGTCTGCCCGAGACCATGCTGACGGTCTGGGCGAACCTCATTGAACGGGGGCAGTTGCGGCCAGGACAGTCGGTACTCATTCATGGGGGGTCTAGTGGCATTGGTACCACCGCGATTCAGTTTGCCCGTTGGGCGGGTGCAGGCCAGATCTTCACCACCGTCGGTTCGGAGGAAAAGGCCGCGGTCTGCCGGCAGCTCGGTGCTACCAGAGCGATTGTCTACAAGACCGAAGACTATCTCTCGGTCACGCAGCAAGAGACTGCGGGGGCTGGCGTACACCTTATTCTCGATATGGTGGGGGGCGACTACCTGGCAAAGAACCTCAAGGCGCTCGCACTCGAAGGCCGCCTGGTGCAGATTGCCTTTCTGCAAGGCAGCAAGATAGAGATGGACTGGAGCTTACTGATGATGAAGCGGCTCACCTTTACGGGTTCCACCCTGCGGGCGCGATCAATCGACGAAAAGTCGCGGCTCTGCTTAAGTCTTCAGCAGGCCATATGGCCTGAGTTATCGCAGGGCCGTTGCCTGCCATTGATTCATGCCGAGTTCGATCTTGCTGCAGTGGCCGATGCCCATCGGCTCATGGAGTCGTCTGCGCATATTGGAAAGATTGTCCTGCGGGTCAACCCGCGACTTAGCTAACGCCTCAGGAAAGAAAATCATGGACCGTACCAAGCTCTACACGATTACTAGTAGCCATCCTGCCTTGTTACTGCGCGTAGCGCAGTTTCTCTCCGCCCACGGTCTTGCCTGGGAAGGGGGAAACACCTTTGTGAAGTTTCCGCGCGCCACGGCCGACGGCGATGCAGCAGCCGAGACGCTAAAGGCTGCGGGACTGCGGCCGCTACCAAACATTGATGTCTTTACGCCCGAGACGGTGGCGAATTTTTCGCAGCGTATCGAGGCGTTGGTAGAGGACGAGGCCAGGGCTAGGGCCGCTGGTGCCTGCGGACACAACCATGCGGCGGGAGAGGCGTGTGGGCATGACCACGGGCATGGGCACTCCCACGAGCACCAGCACGAGCACGGCCACAGCCACGCGCACGCGCACGGTCACAGTCACGGCCACGACCACCATCACGGCCACGACCACAAGCATGACCACTGACTCGGCCATCCGTATTCGCGGAGCCCGACAAAACAACCTTAAAGACCTCTCAGTCGACCTGCCCACCGGGGAGTTGATTGTCGTTACCGGGGTCTCCGGCTCCGGTAAGAGTTCGCTAGTCTTTGACACCCTTTACGCCGAGGGCCAGCGCCGATACATAGAGACCTTCTCGGCCTATGCGCGTCAGTTCTTAGACCGCATGGACAAGCCGCAGGTCGATCGCATCGAGGGTGTGCCTCCTGCGATTGCCATTGATCAGACCAACCCGGTGCGTACCTCCCGGTCCACGGTGGGTACGATGACCGAGATCACCGACCACCTGAAGCTACTCTTCGCCCGAGTAGCGGAGCTGCACTGCCCCTCCTGCCAGAAACCCGTGCAGCGGGATACGTTAGAGGGGATCGTGACGCTTTTGTCGGCCCAGCCCGAGGGCCTGAAGCTTGCTGTGACCTTTGAGCGGGAACTGCCCGAAGGACTCGAATCCCAGCAACTGGAAGACTGGCTGTCTGCGCAGGGGTTTACCAAAATTCATGCGCAGGAAAAAAACATCGTGCGGGTAATTGCAGACCGCTGGGTGCAGAGCGCGGGCATTGAACGCAGTCGCATGGCAGAGGCCGTGGAAACCGCCCTGCGATATGGGCAGGGCCAGTGCCAAGTGGTGATTCTTGACAGGCCACAGGTGCTGCGGTTTTCCTCGGCGCTCTCCTGTGCCGGTTGTGACACTGGCTTTCGCGAGCCCCGGCCGGCGCTCTTTTCTTTTAACTCTCCCGTGGGGGCCTGCGAGACCTGTCGGGGCTTTGGGCGCGTGATTGGGATTGATCGAGGGCTTGTTATTCCCGATGAGAACAAGTCGCTCAAAGACGGGGCCATTAAACCCTGGCAGTCAAAGTCCTACCTTGACTGCCAAGAGGAATTGCTGATGCATGCCAAGCGCCGTGGCGTGGCAGTCGATGTTGCCTGGAGGAACCTCCCTGAAGAGGATCGTCATTGGGTCTTTGCGGGCGATGCCGACTGGCGAGGCAACTGGAAGACCCAGTGGTATGGCGTGGACCGATTTTTTGAGTACCTGGAGTCGAAGGCGTACAAAATGCACGTGCGGGTGCTCTTGTCTCGGTATCGGTCGTACACCGAGTGCCCCGCCTGTCACGGTGCGCGGCTACGGCCAGAGGCGCTGTATTGGCGGGTCGGGGGAAAAACGGTGTCTGAGGTTATGGCCCTCTCAATGGACGAGGCCTGGGACTGGCTGGCAGACCTACGGAAGACACTCGGCCTGACGATGGAAGGCCATGGGGTGGGCTATGGGGTGGGCCATAAGGAAGGCATAGGCAACGCGGAGAACACGAATTCTCCACGGGGCGGTGCGCGCGACAGTCCAGCCGAAAAAGGCAGCGCGGCTGCGGGGTTTCAGGCAGCCGCCCAACTGGTGATTCGGGAGATGTCGGCCCGACTGGGATTCTGCCGTGAAGTCGGCGTTGGCTATCTCACGCTTGACCGCCAGTCGCGCACGCTCTCGGGCGGAGAGGTACAACGGATTAATCTCACCACCGCTCTAGGAACCTCACTCGTCAATACCCTCTTTGTGCTGGATGAGCCATCCATCGGGCTGCATTCGCGCGACCTTCAACGCTTGATTGGCGTGATGCACCGGCTACGAGATGCGGGCAATAGCCTGGTGGTAGTGGAACACGACCCTGAGGTGATGCGGGCGGCTGATCGCATTATTGATATGGGCCCGGGCCCAGGCGAGAAGGGGGGCGAGATCCAGTTCAACGGCAGCTTTGCCGAGGCGCAACAGGCCCCAACGCTTACAGGTGCCTATCTACGCGGAGAAAAACAGATTGCAGGAACGCGGTCCGATTCCGAGTCACCGGCTCGCGCGCAGGCGGGTCAGCAGGTGATTCGACTGGTCAATGCCACCGCAAACAATTTAAAGTCGCTCACCGTCTCGATTCCTCTGCATCAGTTGGTCGTAGTCACAGGAGTATCGGGCTCGGGTAAATCTACGCTTATTCAGGATGTTGTCTACCCTGCCCTCTGCAAGAAACTGGGCAAAGCCACGGAGACCCCAGGGCCCCATGAGTCCATAGAGGGTGCCAGCCTTATTTCCGATGTGCTACTCGTGGACCAGTCGCCAATAGGAAAGACAACCCGATCAAACCCTGCTGTCTACGTTGGCGCCTTTGACGCCATTCGCCGACTCTTTGCCGAGGCGCCCGTCTCTGTACAACGTGGCTATACCGCCGGCACCTTTAGCTTTAATGCCGGCAACGGCCGTTGCCCGAGTTGTGCGGGCAGTGGCTTCGAACATATTGAAATGCAGTTTTTGTCGGATGTCTATCTGCGCTGCCCTGACTGCAATGGCAGTCGTTATCGTGCTGAGATTCTCGATGTGACGGTGCTGGGCCATTCGATTGCAGGGCTACTTGAGCTCACCGTCGACGAGGCCCTGGCCTTGTTCAAGGACCATAAAGAAGTCCATCGCCGACTCAAGCCCCTGGTAGATGTGGGGCTCAGCTACCTGCGACTCGGGCAGCCGGTACCGACGCTTTCCGGGGGGGAGGCACAGCGCCTGAAGATTGCGGGCCACCTAGCCGACGCGGCGGAGCGTGGCGGCCGAGCCCAAAAAGGCATGCTGCTGATCTTTGATGAGCCCACCACCGGTCTGCACTTCGATGACATTGCAAAACTGCTGCGTGCCCTACGGGCACTAATTGATGCGGGTCATTCCCTGGTGGTGATTGAGCATAACCTCGATCTCATCGCCCAGGCCGACTGGGTCATTGATCTGGGACCGGAAGCTGGGCCAGGGGGCGGATCGCTGGTAGCGGCCGGGCCAATTGCGGCGGTTATGGGCTGTGCCGAATCACATACAGGCCAAGCCCTAAGGCGCATACGATTCGATGAGAGCAGTTGGCAGGTGCGCGATGCTGCACCGCCGCCCCCAGCGAGGCGCCTCGCCAAAGAAGAAGGTATCGCATCGCAAACACCAGCTTTAGCCGCCGCAGCGATCGAGATCCATCACGCGCGCGAGCACAACCTGAAAGATATCTCGGTCAAGATTCCCCGCAATGCGCTTACCGTGATCTCGGGAGTGTCGGGTTCCGGTAAGTCGACACTGGCCTTTGATATTTTGTTTGCCGAAGGGCAGCGGCGGTACCTAGAGTCGCTCAATGCCTATGCGCGGCAGTTTGTACAGCCCTCGGCGCGGCCCGATGTCGATGCGCTTTTTGGGATTCCCCCCACGGTTGCAATTGAGCAACGTACCAGCCGTGGTGGACGTAAGAGCACTGTAGGCACTCTCACCGAGATTCATCACTTTCTGCGTCTCCTTTTTGTCAAGCTCGGTACCCAATTCTGTCCCGACTGTGACATTGCGATTGCCCCGCAAACGCCCGAGGCGATCATCGCCACCATAGTGAAGTCATTTCGTGGGCAGCATGTGGGGCTCTTAGCCCCACTGGTCATTCAGCGCAAGGGTATCTATCAAGACCTTGCCAAGTGGGCGAAGTCCCGCGGGCATTCGCACCTGCGGGTCGATGGGCTCTTCGTGCCCACAGACCCATTTCCAAAGATAGATCGCTACAAAGAACACACCATCGAGCTACCCATGGGCGACCTGCTGGTGCATCCCGAGCAGGAGGCACGTCTGCGAGACTTAGTCTTGCTTACCCTAGAGCGCGGCCAGGGAATCATTACGCTTTTGGCCCCGCTAGATGATGCCAAGGCAATGAAGGCGACCCTCTTGTCCACTAAGCGGGCCTGCCCAAGCTGCAGCCGCAGCCTGCCCGAGCCTGAGCCGCGACTTTTTTCCTACAACACGCGGCTAGGCTGGTGTCCGTCTTGTACCGGGACAGGGCTCTTTGGCGAAAGACTTGCCGAGGACGAGACGGGCGAGGAAGACCGTTTTCTTCAAAAACAGGAGAAGGATCCAGAGGACGAGAGTACCGAAGACCTCGTCTGCCCCGATTGCGAAGGTGCCCGGCTCAATGCGCTTGCGCGGGCCGTCCGGGTGAAGGGCGATGGTATTCATGAAGTCTCGGCCCTCGCGCTGGATGTCCTACCCGCGTGGCTTGAGAGGGTCACTCGGGGCTGGTCAGACCGGGACCGCAGTCTGGGCGAAGGCCTGGTACAGGAGATCGCCAGCCGGGTGGCGTTTTTACGGTCTGTGGGTCTGGGCTATTTGTCGCTGGATCGTTCTGCGCCGACCCTGTCAGGCGGGGAGGCGCAGCGCATTCGGCTGGCCGCCCAACTGGGATCCAACCTGCAAGGCGTCTGCTATATCTTGGATGAGCCTAGTATTGGCCTACACCCAAAAAACAACCAGGCCTTGCTTGGTCTGTTGCGTCGTTTACAAGAAAAAGGCAACACCCTGGTGGTAGTCGAGCATGACGAGGATACGCTGGCCATTGCTGATCATTTGATCGATATTGGACCTGGGGCCGGACGACTAGGCGGTGAGATCGTGGCGCAGGGCTCGGCCCAAGATCTAATGAATACGCCGGCCTCGGTTACTGGGCGTTACCTAAAGTCGCCCATGTTTCACCCGGTACATCCCCGCCGGCCATTGGCTGAGAACTGGCTCGAGATCAGCGGCGCTTGTCTGCACAACCTACAGAACCTCACAGTGAAGATACCGCTGCAGCGTCTCACCGTGATGTCAGGCGTCTCTGGCTCCGGCAAATCGAGCCTCGCCCGCGATGTCTTGAAGCGTAATATGCAACGCGCAGTGCATCTTCAGCGATCGAAGGCTGGACGGGCTAAGGCCATTGCCTGGGAGGGCTGCCGACTGATTACCGGCTGGGATTCCATTCAGCGGGTTCTTGAGGTGGATCAGACTCCCATTGGCAAGACGCCTCGGTCTACGCCCGCCACCTATGTGGGATTCTGGGACGACATTCGAAGGCTATTTGCCGACAGCGAGGAGGCACGTCGCCGGGGCTGGGCGGCCAACCGGTTCTCGTTCAATACCGGGCAGGGGCGGTGCGAGTCCTGCGAGGGCCAGGGCTGGCAGACCATTGAGATGAACTTTCTGCCCGATGTGAAGGTGGTCTGCGATGCTTGTGCGGGCCTGCGCTTTAACACGGAAACACGCAATGCCCTCTGGCGCGGTAAGTCGATCTCGGATGTGCTGCAGCTGTCGGTGTCCGAGGCCGCAGAGTTTTTTTCCGCAGTGTCTATAATTCGCCGCCCCCTACAGCTTTTAGACGACCTTGGTCTGGGCTACCTTACCCTCGGCCAGCCGAGCCCCACCCTTTCCGGCGGCGAGTCGCAGCGCATAAAGCTGGTTACAGAACTCGCCAAGTCGAAGTCGCAGGGCCAGGCGCTCTACGTGCTGGATGAGCCCACTGTGGGGCTGCATATGTCAGACGTGGAGCGGTTAATCGCAGCACTGCACCAGTTGGTGGATCAGGGTCATACGGTGGTGGTCATCGAGCACAACCTGGATGTCTGGGCGCAGGCAGACCATATGATCGACCTCGGGCCAGAAGGAGGCGCGCACGGTGGACAACTCGTGGGGGCCGGCACCCCGGCCGAGATCGCACGGCTGAAAACTCCCACGGGCGTTGCCCTGAAGTCATTTTTGAAACGCAGATAATTACGGAATTACGGTGACAGTTTACTTAATTCCCTGGTAATTACGGTGACAGTTTACTTAATTCCCCGAGGGGGAATTAAGTAAACTGTCACCGTAATTCGAAATTCTAAGCAAGATCGGCAGCAGTGGTGAATGCGTCTGAGAAGAACTCTTCTTCAGGCAAGCCACACTGGGTAATAA